>JBEKLY010000177.1:0-21775 GCA_050010015.1 Terriglobia bacterium | reverse complement strand
GTCCCACGGCTCACGCCGTGGGCTACTCCCTGTCGGCCCTCCGGGCCTGAATTTAGTGGCGAACGAGACCCAAATTGCCACCACTTGACCAGTTGAGGCGTTAAGTGAACGCTTATGGGGCGAAGCCCCTGCCGCTTCCGCCAATTGAGATCACAAGGGTGAAACGTGCGAAGAGTCGTCATTACCGGTGTAGGCGTCTTTGCTTCCATGGGCAAGAACGCGCCAAGCTTTTTCAAGAACCTGCTGGAAGCCCGGTCGGCGGTTCGCCGCATTTGCCAATTTGATCCCTCTGCCCTGACGGTTCAGATTGCCGCCGAAGTCCCGGACTACACGCCGACTGACTACTTTCCCGCCAAGCGGCTTGATTTGCTGGATCGATTCAGCCAGTTTGGCCTGCTGGCCGCGCAGGAAGCTATGACCTCGAGCGGAATCCAGGTACGAGAGGAGGAAGGCCCCCGCTTCGGGGTCGTGACCGGCAGCGGCATGGCGGGCGCCAATACCCTGGATAACGGCTATTTCAATCTCTACGCCCAGCAGGCGACACGCCTGCATCCGTTTACCATTCCGCGCATGATGCACAATGCCGCCACTTCTCAAATCTGCATGGAATTTGGCGCGCAAGGGCCCTCCTTCACGACTGCCACTGCTTGCTCCTCTTCAGGCCATGCGATTGGCGAAGCCTTTCACCTGATCAAGTATGGGATGGCCGATCTGATGTTGACCGGGGGGTGCGAGGCGCCGATTACCGTCGGCATGATCCGTTCCTGGGAGTCGGTGCGGGTCTTGGCAACGGGGAACGGCGATCCCAGCCGGGCTTGCCGGCCCTTTTCGGCGGACCGCGAGGGTTTCGTCATGGGCGAAGGGGCCGCTTTGCTGCTGCTGGAGGAACTCGAGCATGCGAAAAAGCGCGGGGCAAAGATCTTCGCGGAAATCTCCGGCTATGGCTTGAGTTCCGATGCCGGTCATATCACGCAACCCTCCATCGATGGGCCGGCCCGGGCGGTGCGTATGGCCCTCGAGGAAGCCGGGGTTGCGCCGAATGAAGTGGACTACATCAACGCCCATGGCACCGGCACGCGCCTGAACGATGCCACTGAAACGCAGGTGATCAAGGCGGTGTTCGGCGAGCACGCTCGTAAGCTGCCCATTAGCTCCACAAAATCCATGCACGGCCACACCATGGGGGCCACGGGGGCAATCGAGCTGGCGGCCACGACGATGGCCATCGAATGCTCTGTCATTCCGCCCACAGCAAATTACACCGCGCCGGATCCCGAGTGCGATCTGGACTATGTTCCCAATCAAGCGCGAGAAGTGCCCGTGCGGGTTGCCGTCTCCAATTCCTTCGCCTTCGGCGGCCTCAATGCGGTGCTGTTGGTGCGAAAATTCCAGTAAGGCAGGAGTCAGGATTCAGGGGTCAGGAGGCGACGCGGTTTTTTCTGAATCCTGAATCCCGAATCCTGAATCCTGGTTTTCAGTGAACTCTAAACGTATCTTCATCCTAACTCTCAGTGTCGGTACGGGACACATTCGCGCGGCGGAAGTGCTCCAGCGGGCGCTCTACGATTGCATTGACCCGGTCGAAGTTCACCTCCTGGACGTCCTGAAGGTAGCGCACTCCTGGTTCCTTATGTTCTACGTTCGCTCCTACTGGTGGTTGCTTCGCAGCGCCCCGAGTCTCTGGCGATGGCTGTTCGAGCGCCGTCAGAGGAAATTGCACCGCGCCACAGCTCCCCGCTGGGTCTTTCGGCACGGCTGCAAGAAGGTTCTCGAGCAACTTAAAACGTTCGCCCCCCATCTGGTGATCGCCAATGAAATCGGCGCGGTTGAGATCGCAGCTCTGGGCAAACGCGAAGGGTGGTTTCACGCCCCCATCTTGGCCGTGCAGACAGATTTTCAGACAGAGCCGCCCTGGGTACAGGCGGAAGTCGATGCTTATTGTGTGGGGAGCGAAGAAGCGCGTTCGCAGCTTGTGAATTGGGGAACCTCGCCCAACCGGATTCTGGTTTGTGGGATCCCCATAGATCCCGTTTTTTCGCTTCCCCAGGATCGGCGTGAACTCCGGCAAGCTCTGGGTTTGGATGCTCGCCGGCCCGTCGTGCTGGTGATGGGTGGGGGCATGGGTCCGGCCCCGCTGGACGCGATCGTCTCACGGCTGGAACTGTGCCGGTTTCCTCTTCAAGTATTGGTGGTGGCCGGGCACGACCGGGGCATAAAGCGGACCCTGGAGCAATTGAAGGGCAGGGTGGCGCTTGACCTGCACGTCTTTGGCTGGACAGACACCATTCCGCAATTGATGGCGGTAGCCGATCTTCTGATCACCAAGCCGGGCGGATTGACCGCTGCGGAGGCGCTCTCCGCCGGCCTCCCCATGATTGTGACCCATCCCATTCCGGGACCTGAGGAGCGGCACGTCCAATACCTGGTGCAGCAAGGTGTGGCAGTCGAGGCCGAAACCCCCGAGGAGATTCCCCAAGCCGTAACGAAATTGCTAAGCAAACCCGAAAGCCTCGCGGAAATGAGCCGCCGCCAGAAGGACTTGGCCCGGCCGGATTCCGCCCATGCCATCGCGCAAGTGGCCCAGGCGCTGCTCGAAAAAAGTACCTATATCGACTTGCTGGCAACCCGGCCCGCGCGGGCCGGAGAGTCGACGTACTTGATGTAAGACGTCCCTGGTCAGTTGTCAGTTGTCCGTTGCCTTTTGTCAGTCCTCGCATGTGTCGCCCTCCCCCAGGCGGCGTACTCCCTCTCCCCCTTGGGGGAGAGGGTGGCCTCCGACGGCGCTGTCATCAGCCGTCGCAGGCCGGGTGAGGGGGTCGCCTCGGAGCAAGAACGACAACCGCGACCGCAGAAAGCTGAGAATGTTAAGCAGTGCACGCAAATTGTTCGAACGCACCGTAATCGGCGATTCCGTGCCGAGCCTTGTTCGCTGGGGGAAATACGTTCCTCGCGCGCTGATCGAGGGCATCCAACGCGATTCGTTTCGCGAGTTGGTGTGCTATGCCGCGAAGCGGCAAGCGTTTTTCATGCGTAAGTTGCAGGAGAGCGGCATAAAGCCGAGCAGCATCCGCCGCCCGGAGGACCTGGGAGACATCTTCACTACCCCCGAGGACTTGCGCAACCTGCCGGCGGAAGACTTCCTCTGCCGTGAACCACAACTGGTGTTTGAAACCACGGGCACCTCCGGGGGCCCCAAGCGCGTCTATTTCGATTACGATGAGTTGGAGTTCACGGCGCGCTACGAGGCGGCGGCCATGTGGGAGAACGGTGTCCGCCCGGGCGACCGCCTGGTCTGCACGTTCGACGCGGGGTATTGGATTAGCAGTTGGGTCACGTTTTTTGCCTGTAAACGCATGGGAGTTTTCTGTTCCGCGATCGGCAAGCCCCATCCGCGCGAAGTCTATTCCCGCATGCCGATTTACAAATACAACGTTATCGCCGCCGATCCAACTTGGCTTGTGAGCCTGAGCGAGATAGCGGAGACGGAAGGTGTCTTCCCGCTCAAGCTGATCGTCGCAGCCGGAGACCGCATGACCGAGGTCTACCGCAGCTACGTCGAGCGCATCTGGAAATGCCCGGTAGTCCTCGGCTACGGATCCACCGAGCAGGGCGGCGGCACAGCGATGGAATGCCTTAGGCGCGAAGGCTATCACCTCGACGAGTACAACTACTTCATCGAAATCCTGGACCCGGACTCGGAGGGTTACGGCGAACTCGTGGTGACCACGCTTTCGCGGCGCATCATGCCGCTGGTCCGTTACCGGGTGCGCGATGTGACGCGGTTCATCACTGAGACTTGCCCCTGCGGCGCCACGATCCGGCGCATGGCCAAAATTCGCGGCCGGGTTGACGAAATGGTGGTGATGGGCGCCGGGAACATGTACCCGGAAATCTTCGAACGCGTGCTTCACGATGTGGAAGGGATTTCCGAGAATTGGCAGGTGGCGGTTCGGCAGGAAGGCCTCCACGATATCCTGGAGTTCCGGCTCGAGCTGAGGAACGGCACGAACCCCTCGACCGTCGAAAACGCGGTGCGGAAAAACCTCGAAGCACGCTATCCGGACGTCTGGGCGAACCAGGTCTGTGGGATGTACCGGCTTGAGTTTCGAATCGTCCCGCCGGGCGAATTGACACAGGGGAGGAAGCCCCGGCGATTGGTGGATGAACGGAAGGGATAAACAGCCAGAAGAATTTCAAATGGCAAATGGCAAAGAGCAAATGGCAAATGTTCAACCCGTCGTCTTTACAGACTTCGACGGGACGATAACTCAACGCGATGTAACGGACGAAATCCTCGCGCAACTGGCGCACCCTTCCTGGCGGGAGGTCGAGCTGGAGTGGACGCGCGGATTGATCGGCTCGCGCGAATGCCTGGAGCGGCAGATTGCGCTCGTGGACACCTCCGCGGAGGAGCTCGACGCCTTAATTGATGCGGTTCCGATCGACCCAGCCTTCGCGTCCTTCTACCGCTTCACGCACCAGCGAGGCGTTCCGCTCCATGTTCTGAGCGAAGGGTTCGACTACGTGATCGCTCGTGTCCTGAAGCGCGCCGGGATGATCGACCCGGTTCGAAACGGCATGCAGGTCTTCTCGAGCGCCTTGCGGGTCGAAGGCCGCCGCCTTATACCTTCCTTCCCTCATTCTTCCCCGCTCTGCGAGCATGGCTGCGGCACTTGCAAGGCGGCGCTGCTTCGGCGCCTCGGCGAAGGAATGCATCCGATCATCTTCGTGGGCGACGGGCTCTCCGACCGGTTCGCCGTGGATGAGGCGGACGTGGTGTTTGCCAAACGGCAGTTGCTCGCCTATTGCCAGGAGCATGGCAAAGCGTGCCGTGCGTTCAATACTTTTGCGGATGTCGAGCAGGCTGTGGCGAGTTTGCTGGACGCTGCCCTGTAAGGGCAGAAGATAGTATCCGGGGGCGACGCCCGAGGCGTTAACCTGAGATCGCCACGACCATCGGAGCCCGTCAGCCGACGGGCGGCAGACTGTGGCCCATGACGACAGCGATGGGATGAAGCGTACGCGGCATGAGCAAGCCCTGTATGGGCGACAGAAATATCGGATGGCGCGAAGGGATTCTGTCGCCCGTCGGCTGACGGGCTTGATCGTCGACCAACAGGCCGTCTCACGGCTTTCGCCGTGGGCCACAATCTTTCGGCCCTCCGGGCCTGCGAGAATAGCGGCGACAAGCATTTTGCAGACGGCGGCAGGCTTAAGTTAAGACCTATGCGGTGCCGCCCCCGGCTACTCAATTGATCCCCTGCGGGGATCCGGGAATGCCGACTGTCGTGTGCATCTTTCACGGAGGCAATAATCCTTTGGCTATTTCTGATGCAAGTACAAGAACTGACGAATTATTACAACTCGAACGGAAGTACTGCTCCTTCGGTGATACGGTCCATTACCTCGAGCCGCCGAAGATCTTTGTCGATTGTGAAGGCAGCTACCTTTACGACGATCGCGGCACGCCCTACCTCGATCTTCAGATGTGGTATTCCGCGGCAAGCTTCGGTTATAAGAATCGCCGATTGGGCGAGGCCCTGAAGCGGCAAGTGGACCGCCTTCCACAGCTTGCCTGCCAGTACCTGCATGCGGAAAAAGTGGAAGTGGCGGCGCGCATCGCTCAGTACTGCGAGAAACGATTCGGAGTGAAGGGACGGGTCCAATTTAACGTGGGCGGATCGCAAGCCATTGAGGACTCGCTGAAGCTGGTGCGGAATTACACCGGCAAGAGCCTGATGTTCGCCTTCATGGGCGGGTATCACGGGCGGACGCTCGGCGCTTCCGCCATCACCTCGAGTTACCGCTACCGCCGCCGCTACGGCCACTTCGGCGAGCGCGCCCAATTTGTGTTTTATCCTTACTGCTTTCGCTGCATCTACGGGCTCAAGCCCGAAACCTGTAATCTGTATTGCGAGGACCAGTTCGCGCATCTGTTCGACAACGAATATCACGGGGTGTGGGACGCGAAGGCGCAGAGCGCGGAATACGGCGCCTTCTATATCGAAGCCGTGCAAGGGACCGGCGGCTACGTGATTCCGCCGCGCACGTATTTCCAGCGCCTTAAGGAAACCTGTGATCGGCGCAAGATTCTGATCGTCGATGACGAAATTCAAATGGGCTTCTATCGCACCGGAAAGTTCTGGGCTATCGAGAATTTTGGTATTACCCCGGATATTATTGTCTTTGGTAAGGCGCTCACCAACGGCCTGAATCCTATTTCCGGGATCTGGGCGCGCGAAGAACTCATCACGCCGGAGCTTTTCCCTCCAGGCTCGACGCATTCGACGTTTTCGTCGAATACCCTGGGCACCGCAGTGGCTCTTGAGACGCTCAAGATGCTCGAGGAAGAGGACTACGAGAAACTGGTGAACGAAAAAGGCGCCTATTTCCTGGCTGGTCTTAAAGAACTGCAAACCCGCTTCCCCGGCATTATCGGAAACGTCGACGGGCTTGGACTGGCTCTGCGCATCGAAGTTTGTAAAGAGGACGGCGTGACGCCTGACCGTGATCTCGTTGACCGCATTTTTGCCGAGGGCTTGAAAGGCGACCTCGAGGTTGCCGGCCGCAAGTACGGCCTGGTGCTCGACGTGGGCGGCTACTATAAGAACGTCTTCACCCTCGCCCCGTCCTTCACCATCACGCGCGAAGAAACCGACCTGGCGCTCGATTTGCTTTCCCAACTCTTCCGGCGCTGCCGTCAGTAAGCGCGACGAGCGTGACAAGGCGTCCTGAATCTCGTAAGATAGCGCTGTTACGAAGAAGAAGCAGCAGCCATGACACTGACTCTGAACCTGAACCCTGAAGCAGAAAAAAGCCTGAGGGCGCGAGCGAGCGCGCGGGGCGTCTCCCTAGACGCCTACCTCCAGGAACTTGTCGCCAAGGAAGCGGGATTGCCCATCGCCCCAGAGCCACGCCCAATTCATAAGCAGTTCGATAATCTTTCCGACTTGCTTCTCAATTCTCCCTTTGCCGGAGCCAATCTCGATCTGGAGCGATCAAAGGACTATCCGCGCCCGGTTGATCTTGCATGAGCGGCTTCCTGATCGATACGAATGTTCTGTCCGAGTACAATCGGCCGGGAGGCCCCGACGCTGGCGTCAAGCGCTGGCTTGAAACCACGGATCGCCAATCCCAGCATGTGAGTGTCATCACTCTGGCCGAAATTCAAAAGGGAATCGAACTGCTGGCCGAGGGCAAGCGCCGCGCCCAACTTGATCAATGGCTCAGGCAAGACCTGGAAGCATGGTTTTCTGGTCGCATAATTCCAGTGGATCGCGAGGTGGCGGGTCGCTGGGCATCGCTTGTGGCACAGGGAGCACGGGCGGGGAGGCATCTGCCCACGGTGGATTCACTGATCGCGGCGACCGCGCTTGCCTACGATCTAACCATAGTTACCCGGAACACGCGGGATTTCGAGGGCATCGGTGTGACCATCATCAATCCCTGGGAAGCGGCATAACTGGCGGGCACAGTTTCGGTCGGTGGCGCATCGTGGTTTTGTGGCGTCTGCGAATTGTGCTTCCCCCTCTCGCTGTGGCCTCATCACCGTCAAGCAGCCGTCGGTTCTATCGCAGACATGCAAGCTGCCGCATGTCTGCGCCACCCTGCGTGCCGAACGTGACAAAGCGCCCTCAATTTCGTAAGATAGCGCTATTACGATGGGTGTGGGAGATGTCTCATGACTGTGATCGAGCTTCCTGATGAACAGGCGGCAGCGCGGAAAGCGAAAGCTGCTGCGGAAGGTCTTTCTCTTGAGGCGTGGCTCCAAAAGCTCGCTGAACAGGAGCGCCCAGCCGGCCGCTCCCGGCGGCACATTGCCGACGTGATCCTCGAAAATATGCAGGATGTGCCGCCTGAAATCATGGCGACCATGCCGGAGGACGGCGCCAGCCAGCACGATCATTACATTTATGGCTGGCCCAAGAGAGAGGCATGACCGCGCTTTTCGCTGATACGTTCTATTGGATCGCCCTAGTCGATCTCGCTGACAGTGCCCACCAGCGTGCGTTGGCGCTTACTTCCGAGCGCGCGGACTCTACCATCGTCACCACGGATGAGGTGTTGGCCGAGTATCTTACCTTCCTTTGCGACGGCTCCTGAGCAGATGCGCCGCAAAGCTGTTACAAACGTCCAGCACATTCTCGACGACCCTGGAGTCCAGGTCGTTCCGCAGAGTCGGGAATCGTTTCTCTCCGGCATCGCTCTCTACGGAGCGCGGCCCGATAAAGGTTACAGCCTGACGGATTGCATCTCCATGCAGACGATGCGCAACAAAGGCCTGACTGAGGCTCTTACTAACGACCGCCATTTTGAGCAGGAAGGGTTCCGGGCGCTGTTTCGCGATTCGTGAGACGGTTTTTTGACGCCCCAATACGGTTTCAGCTCAGAGTCGCTCACCGGTAAAGCAGAACCCCCTAGCCGCCTCCTTCACCATCGCCCGCGAAGAATCACCCGAACTACTCACCGAATTCCTCCGCCGCTTCCACGCCCGGGCAGCGCAGGCTTTTGCATACTGCAAGCAAATCGGAGTATGCTGTTAATCGGAAACTGATTTAAACAGTCTGTCATTCGGGCGGCTGTCACCAGAGTACTCACGCTCCTGGGATCTCCGGGCGCCCACCCGCTCATTTTCGGAATAAGAAGGAGGACCGCATATGAGAATGTCTAAATCTGTCCGTCGACCGCCTTTCATTGTTTTATTCCTGCTTGTCATTGGAGTGATGATGGTGTTGCCGCGCCGCGCCGGTGCTCAAGATCCTCCCGGAAGGGTGGCGCGGCTGAACTTTATGCAGGGCTCCGTATCAATGCAATCGGCGGGAACGCAGGATTGGGTTGACGCCAATCCCAATCGTCCGCTCACGACTGGGGATAACCTCTGGTCCGGCGACGACGGCCGTGGGGAGCTGCATGTGGGAAGCACCTCGATGCGTTTGTCGAACGACACTGGAATTTCCTTCTTGAACCTGAACGATCAGGCAGTCCAGATACAACTGGCCCAGGGCTCGATGAACATCCGCGTAAGGCATTTGGACGCGAGCGAGGCGTACGAAATTGACACGCCCAATCTGGCCTTCTCGGTTCTACGCGAAGGCGAATACCGGGTGAACGTTGATCCGAACGGCGGCACAACTGCGATCACGGTCATGAGCGGATCGGGCCAAGTAACCGGGGGGGGAAGCGCCTACTCATTGGACCCCGGCCAGCAAGGCATCTTTTCCGGAACGTCACCGTTGTCGTTCGACAACGAGTATGCTCCGCAGCCTGATGACTTTGATAATTGGTGTATAGCGCGCGATCAACGCGAAGACCAATCAATGTCTGCGAGGTATATCTCGAGAGACGTCATTGGCTACAACGATCTCGATTCGTACGGCAACTGGCGGACCGACCCTGCGTACGGCCCCGTTTGGGTGCCCTCCAACATGCCATCCGGGTGGGCGCCCTATCACCAGGGACACTGGGCATATATTGCGCCTTGGGGCTGGACCTGGGTGGACGACATGCCCTGGGGGTTTGCCCCATTTCACTATGGACGCTGGGCGTATGCAAGCGGCGGTTGGGTGTGGGCTCCCGGTTCAGTGGCTGTTGTAGTGGGCCACCCTTATGTAAGGCCAATGTACGCACCGGCTCTGGTGGCCTTTGTCGGAGGCGGCGGGTTTAGTGTGTCGATTGGTCTCGGCGGCGGAATGGCAGGCGTTGCGTGGTTCCCGCTCGGGCCGCGAGACGTGTGGGTTCCCAGTTACCACTGCAGTCCCGCCTATGTACAGAACTTGAATATCTCCAACTCGACAGTGATTAACCGAACGCAAATTACGAACGTCTATAACACCACAACTGTAAACAACGTCAACGTCACGAACATCACGTACATGAACCAGAATGCTCCCGGGGCAGTCACGGCGGTGCCCAGAGATGCGTTCACCAACGGCAGGTCGGTAGCAGCGGTAGCGGTCAAGGTGACCCCCCAGCAGATTCAACACCCCCAGGTGGTGCAACGAACCGTCGTCGCTCCACCCAGGAATCTGGTGCCAATGGCGTCGAAGACGGCTTCCGTGAGACCACCGGCGGCGCTTGCGAACCGGACCATTGTCACCAAAATGAGACCGGCGCCGCAGGTGGTGCCCATCGGGCAGAGGACCGCAATCGCCAGTTCCAATTTTGTCAAGGCGGCGCCGCCCGCTTCTGTAGTGAAAAAGCTTCCGCCGCCGAACCCGGCAAACCGGCCCGGTGCTGCCGCTCCCGGAAGGCCCGCCCTCGGGACGGTGAGGCCAGCCACGCCGCCAACGAACCGGCCGGTCACGCCTCCGCCCAGCAAAGCAGCGACGCCACCGGCCAACAGGCCGTTCGCGCCGCCTCCCAAAGCCGCTGAGCCAAGGCCAAATACGCCGGCGCCGGCCAACAGGCCTTACACACCACCGGCCACTAAGGAAGTGGCGCCGTCACCGAATAGGGGGTATACGCCGCCTCCCAGAGCCTCTGAGCCAAGGCCGAATGCGCCACAGAGCCGGCCTGCCACGCCGCCTCCCAGCAACGCAGCGACGCCACCGGCCAACAGGCCGTTCGCGCCGCCTCCCAAAGCCGCTGAGCCAAGGCCAAATACGCCGGCGCCGGCCAACAGGCCTTACACGCCGCCGGCCACTAAGGAAGTGGCGCCGTCACCGAATAGGGGGTATACGCCGCCTCCCAAAGCCGCTGAGCCAAGGCCGAATGCGCCACAGAGCCGGCCTGCCACGCCGCCTCCCAACAAAGCGGCCACACCGCCCCCAAAGAAGGCAGAGACACCGCCACCCAGCAAACCGGCAAAGGAGCAAAAGAAGACCAAGGAGCCCGAGCATCCTTAAGGTGGGTGAGCCGGTTTCGCACCTCTTCCAAGAGCGCCATCGAGGGTACAGGGGCACGCCGTGGCGTGCCCCTACCGGACACATGAACCGGTTCGCAAAACCGCGTCTTTTCTATGGTTGTCTTGAGTTGCCGGAGGCAACCAGCAGGCGGACCTCTTGCAATGTCATCCCATATCCGCCCCCAGGCGGGTCATCGCGATAATTTGTGTGCAGATAACCGTTGGTGAAGTTCGCGGCATAGCAAAGCCACGCGGACCGGCCGTCCTTGCCGATAAATTTCGACGGGAAGTTGACGAAGTATGCTTGCTCGCCGAAATGGCGCATGTAGACCACCAACCTCCAGGGACCGGTGATGTGATCAGACTCGAGGATGTACGTGTTGTATTTTGAGATCGTGTTGCCCCCATCTGTTATGACCAGCAGGTATTTCTTGAGTGGCGCGTCGTAGGTCATGGTGACGCAGCCCATGTTGTTGTTCCAATCCACCAGCGGTTTGATCCGTGAAAAATCCCGCGTCCAGACGGGGTGACCGGAAGCATCGTGGCCGGCAAAGAATTCATACTTTGAGGCGTCGTTCATGTTTTGGATGCTGGGCGACACGCGCGCCATGTAAATCTGGTCGCCGGTAATCCAACTGAGGTTGGCATCTCTGGGTTTGGGATCGGGGTCGGAGGCGCCGTGGCCGACCAGATACGCCTTGCCATCCGGTGAATATTGCATGTTCCTGCCGAAATCCACAAAGTGCGGTGCTCCCATTTTCACTTTGCCGCCTGGCTTCGCCGGCTCGCCAAACAGCGGCTGGGAAGGCGTGTGCGGTGTGTCTTGCCAGGTCTTGCCGAAATCAGTCGAGTAACGGAAGCCGACGAGAGGCCCCAGCACGTCCCAGTTGAGCCCTTTGCCTGCCGTTTCGAGCAGGCAGTAAGTGCCGTAGTACCACACGCCATCGTAAACAAGACTGCCGCAGGGATAGCGCCCCCCGTAGGGCGCCGGGTTCCCGGGGTACACACCCACGTTGATGATTTTGAGATCCAAGGGATCGTCACCGACGATGGTGGCGAATCCGGTCGTCGCTTTCTCGCCGCCGGAGCCTGACTTGACGTCGCCGACGCTGCCGTCGGTCCAGGGCGAATACAGGTTTCCATCCGAGGCCCACGACGGGTACCAGGTATCGGCATGGGCGTAACCAATGTGCCTGCCCGTAAACGCAATCCCCACGAGGGACCGCGAGGGCTCGAAGGGGCAGTCTGCGGGTGGTTGTGAGGGCCAGACCCGGTGCGTTGTCTCGGCCCCGACGGCAAGCCCCAGCCCAATAAGAACCGCGATCGCTACTTTTGTGCGCATTTCGTATCCTCACTTTCGGAGCAGCATTGTAACGCAATTCGGGCCGCGTGCAACCGGCGCTCCAAGCGGGACCCGCGCGGTGTAGGAGTAGGGCTTGCCCCACCCGCGTCCGGACCAGCGGAAATGCGGGGACGGCAAGCCGTCCCCCCTACAGCTGGACGGTTATCGACGGATTGGGGAGCCCACGCCGCTCGCTCGAAAGGCGCGGCAGACTGTGTTACCATTACGCGCCTGATGGTCTTGAAAGTCAGGATGGGGTTGTGTTGAGAGCAAGGGGATACTATTTCCGGATCGCTTGCGCGTTGGCCGCAGCACTGCTATTGGCTCGTCTGGCACTGCCTGGGAAGCATATCTCAGCGGCCGATCACACACAATTGCCGCAGATCACCATCGACTACCCGGAAGATGGCTCGGTTTTCCCGCCCGAAATCACACCTCCCACGTTCATCTGGCGCGATGCCTCGTCGCGCTCCAAAGTTTGGGCTATCGATGTGGAGTTCTCCGATGGCTCGCACGGGATACGCGTAAAGGCGCCCGGGGAGCGCTTGCACACCGGTGAGATCGACCCGCGTTGCATCAGCAACACGAACAAGCTGCCTGAGTTGACTCCCCAGCAAGCTGCTTCCCATACGTGGACTCCTGATGACGCCGCCTGGGCGGCGATCAAACTACATTCAAGCGAGCGCCCGGCAACAGTAAAGATCACAGGCCAGGCAGACGAGCTAGCCCGCTTGGCCGTTTCCCAGGGTCAGGTCGTGATCCAAACTTCAAAGGACCCGGTCGGGGCGCCGATCTTTTACCGCGACGTGCCGTTGATGCCCTCCGAGCTGCAAAAAGGGATAATCAAACCGCTGGCTCCTAACGCGATACCGTTAATTGCCTGGCGACTGCGCAACATCGGCGAAAGAGAAAGCCACGTGCTCTTTACAGGAATCCATTCCTGCGCCAACTGCCACTCCTTTTCGCGCGATGGCAGGACCTTGGGAATGGACCTTGACGGCCCGGCCAACGACAAGGGGCTGTACGTTCTTGCCTCGATCCAAAAGCAAATGTCCATTCGCAACCAGGACGTGATTTCGTGGGCGACCTTCAAAGACCAAACCGTCGCGCAGCCGCGCATCGGGTTCATGTCGCAGGTGTCGCCGGACGGGCAGTACGTGGTAACCATGATCAAGGCGCCGGGAGGCACGCAGGGGGGCTTCTACGTTGCCAATTTCAAGGACTACCGTTTCCTGCAGGTGTTCTATCCCACGCGCGGCATCCTGGCTTGGTACAGCCGTGCCACAGGCGAAATGCGCGCCCTGCCGGGAGCGGACGATCCGCGCTACGTGCATACGAACGAGACTTGGAGCCCGGACGGCCAATACCTGGTGTACGCCCAGGCGGAAGCGAGGGACCCGTATCCCGAAGGCCGCAAGCTTGCAGAATACGCCAACGACCCCGACGAGACGCCAATTCAATATGACCTTTATAGGATTCCGTTCAACGGAGGTAAAGGCGGCCGGCCGGAGCCGATCGCCGGGGCTTCTCAGAACGGCATGAGCAATGCCTTCCCGAAGGTTTCTCCCGACGGGCGCTGGATTGTGTTCGTGAAATGCCGTAACGGCCTGTTGATGCGTCCGGACAGCCAGCTCTACATGGTGCCGGCGGCGGGCGGCGAGGCGCGCCGCATGCGTTGTAATACTCCGCTCATGAATTCCTGGCACAGCTTCTCTCCTAACGGACGCTGGCTGGTCTTTTCCTCGAAAAGCCGCTCGCCCTACACGGGCATGTTCCTCACACACCTGGATGAGCAGGGGAACGACAGTCCCGCGATCTTCATTGACAACCCCACCGCAGCCAATCGCGCCGTGAATATCCCTGAATTTGTGAATATCCCGCCGGACGGCCTGACAAAAATCGACCTCCCCGCTGCCGAATTCTTCCGCATCTTCGATCACGCCGCGGAATTGGCGGCTAAAGGGCAGGACGAAGCGGCTATCGCTGAGTGGAAGAAGGCTCTCGAAATCAATCCCGACGACCCGATGGCCAACAATAACCTGGGCACCCACCTTCTCAAGAGGGGACAACCGGACGACGCTCTTCCTCGTTTTCAGAAGGCAGTCGATCTGAAGCCGGATTATGCCGATGCCCAGAACAATTTGGGAATCGTCCTATTGCAGAAAGGGAGAGTCGGCGAGGCGGTCGAGCATCTCGAAAAGGCAGAGGAAATCAACCCGAGGAATACGCAGACGTACTATAACCTCGGTGCAGCCTTTTACATGCAAGGGAAAGTAACAGAGGCCCTGGCAGAGTGGCGGGCAGGACTGCACGTCGACCCGGAAGACTTGCCACTGCTCAGCCAGGCGGCATGGGTGCTGGCCACGAGTCCACGAGCATCAGTCCGGAATGGCAGCGAAGCCGTCGAATTTGCAGCGCGGGCGGTGAAGCTTTCCGGCTCGAAAGACCCCGCCACGCTCGATACACTGGCAGCCGCCTATGCTGAGGCAGGCCGCTTTGCCGAAGCGGTGCAGGCGGCGCGCCAAGCCCTAATCCTCGCCACAGAGCCCCTGGCCGCAGAACTGAAAGCTAGAATCGCGCTCTACGAGGACAAACGCCCATTCCGGGATACGCAGTAGCGGCGACCCTTGTGGACAGCGAGTCAGCGCCTACGACGTCCGCGCCTTCCAGAAGAACTATTCAGAACTCCAATGGCAATCGGCAAACGATTTGAAATTTGAAATCCGAGATTTGAAATTCGAGATTTCAAATCAGTGCTGTCCCAAGAAAGTTGGGGCACTTCGCCGTAACTGCTTGACTGAATCGAAGTAAGAGGTCGAGATGTTATTTTTCGATTTCAATTTTCGAGAGCCTTTGGGGCATGATTTGGCTGTTTTACAGCCCATGCCGGAGGCAGCAGGTGAACGTTGGCCGCAGTGTTTTCTCGCAGCTTTTGGATTTCCTCCCGACCTACCTGTTTCAGATTTGCGTCGATCGCTACCAAGGCAATCGTTACGTCAAGGACTTCTCTTGTTGGGATCAGTTCCTTTGTCTGCTGTTCGCTCAACTGACCTATCGCCGCAGCTTGCGCGATATCGAAGCTTGTCTGCACGCCCAGCGACCCAAGCTTTACCATATGGGTTTCCGGGGCCAAGTTTCGCGCAACACGCTGGCGCACGCCAACGAGGTGCGCGACTGGCGCATTTACCGCGACTTCGCGCAAGCGTTGATTCACCTCGCGCGCGATCTTTACCGCGACGAAACTTTCGGTGTGGACTTGTCCGAGACCGTGTATGCCTTCGACTCGACCACCATCGATTTGTGCCTGTCGCTCTTCCCTTGGGGAAAGTTCCGCCGCCACAAAAGTGCGGTCAAACTGCATACGTTGTTGGAAGTGCGGGGCAGCATTCCCACCAGTGTTTATGTGACCGGCGGGCAGGTCCACGATGTCAACCTCCTCGACGAACTGCGGCTGGAGCCGGGAGCGTTTTACTTGCTCGACCGCGGTTATGTGGACTTCGCGCGTCTCCATCTGTTCACCCAAGCTTGCGCCTTTTTCGTCACGCGCGCCAAAAAGAACTTGCAGTTCTACCTGCGTACGTCGCGCCCCATCGATCGCTCCAGTGGCCTGCGCTGCGATCAGACCATTCGCCTCACCGGCATCCGCACGGCGCAGCGCTATCCCGACACCTTGCGCCGCATCGTGTACTTCGACGCCGAGAAAGAGTCCCGGCTCACCTTCCTGACCAACAATTTTTCCCTGCTTCCCTTGCTCATCGCCCAACTCTATCGGGTGCGTTGGCAGGTGGAGTTGTTCTTTCGCTGGATCAAACAGCACCTCCGGATCAAGGCCTTTTACGGTACCTCCGAGAACGCCGTGAAGACGCAAGTGTGGGTCGCCCTGGCGGAGCAACTCGGCTTGGACATGAGTCTCTATCAAATTCTCGAAATTCTCAGCGTCACGATTTTCGAAAAAACCCCGATTTTAGAGGGGTTTTCCAATTTCAACGATCAATCTACCGATGTCGATTCAGGTATCCAGTTGAGCCTGTTCGACTTGTAATGGGACAGCACTGATTTCAAATTTGAGATTTTGAAATCACTGCGTGGGTCCGGCGGGCGGCGGCAGCCTGCCGAAGATTCGGTCGCCTTGTTTATCCACTTCTGCGGCCTGAAGTTTGTGCTGCTCGGCGAACTGCTTCTCCGCCTCGACGTGCAGACCCTTTTTGAGATATGCCTGCCCGAGTTGGTAGTGGTAATTGGCGCTCTCGGACTGAAGGGCCACGGCGCGCTCCAGATAGGAAATGGCCAAGTCGGTTTTGCCTTTGCGGAGATACGCTCGTCCGAGGCCTGCCAGCGAAGGCGTAAGCTTGGAGTTGAGTGCCAGGGCTTTTTGAAACAGCGGAATGGCTCGATCCACGTCGTTCTGGTCGAGCCGGATGGTGCCGGTATCCTCGAAGGCCCAAGGCTCGGTGGGGCTGATCGCCATTTCGTTCTCGAATTCCTCTTCTGCCTTGTCCCGTTGACCGAGACGCCGGTAAAGGACTCCCAGGTCGTAATGCGCATAGGGGAGCTTGGAGTCACCTGCGATCGCTTTCTTTAGTTCTTCCTCCGCTTTGGGATTCTCGTAGAGGTCAAGATAGGCCTTGCCCAGCAGCAGGTGCAAGTGAGGCGTATCGCCGCCGGCGCGAACCAGCATCGCGAAGGTCTTCTTCGAATCCTCGTTGCGCTTCACTTGCTGATACGCGATCCCGAGCATGTAAAGGAAATCGAGGTCGTCCTGTTCCTGGTCGCGGATGGGCTCGAGGTCGGCCACCGCGGAGCGGTAATCCCTGAGCATGAAGTGCGACATGCCAAGCAAATAGTGCGCCTGCAGGCTATCCGGTTGCGCTTTGACCAGGCGTTCAAAGTAAGGAACGGCGTTCTTGAAATCCTGCTTCCGGTAGTAAAGCAGGCCGAGGTTCAGGTCAACGCCTGCCATGCTCGGGTCGAGCTTCTTGGCGGTCTCGAGAGCTCGTATCGCCTCCTCCGATTTTCCCGTCCGCATGTAAACCACACCCAGGTTCGTGTAAGCGGCGGCCGAATTCGGGTCGAGCTTCAGAAACTCTTTGAATCCCCGCTCGGCGGCGGGGTAATTCTGGGAGGCAAGCGCCTGTTGAGCACGCTCGAACGCGGAGCGAAGGTCCTGTTCCGTCAAGCGTTGGCGAGGATTGCCCGAGCCGGCGTTTTGCGCCGCCGGCGCAAAAGCCCCAATCAGAAATAACAGCAGAATAACAGCCGCCGCTCCCCTCACTGGCCGCCAAATATCAAGCCGTCGTAGTTGCATCTGGTCATTCACCGTGCCAATGAGGTGCAGGGGCGGTTCGCGAACCGCCCCTACAACGCAGGCGTAGAATACCACAACCTGCCTCGCGGTTGAGCGTCCCGTCGTTGGGGCGGCCCTTGTGGCCGCCCGGGCAACCACAAGGGTTGCCTCTACAAAAAAAGGGCGCAACGAAAGAATCGGAGACTCTCTCGTTGCGCCCGAAATTACCCAAGACCCGTTAGCAATACAAGCCTAAAAGATAAACTTCAAACCCAATTGCAAGTTGCGCGGGGCCCATGCGGTGTTAACTTCTCCAGGAGTTGTAGTGTTCTGGTCGCAGGTCCCGCCAAATGGTGTTTTTCCGCTGCAGCCGGTGTTCGCGTACTGGAACTGCGGATGGTTGAAGGTGTTAAAGGTTTCGAGGCGGAACTGCACGGTTCCATGCTCGCCCCGGAACCAAGGCGTGCTGATGTTCTTCTCGAGCGCCAAGTCAAAGTTGTTCCGGCCAGGGCCCGTGAGAACGTTACGTCCCATGTTGCCGAACATGCCGGGCTCGCCGTTAGCCAGGAGTTGGCTGTACAACGGCTGCGCAACGGTGCTCGGATCCCACCACTGGGGTGTTGGCCCGTAGGTGGGGTCGTTGTAGGTCCCCTTCTTGATGGCGACTTTGCCGACCACGTCGCAGCGGTATGAGCCGCCGATCCCAGTGGCAAAACCGGTCACGCCGCAGCCGAAGTCAGTCGGCTCGCCGGTGAAGAAGCTGGAGATGCCGCTGAGTTGCCAGCCGCCGAGCCCCTGCCGCGCGAAAGCATTGGAGGAGTTCTTGAAGAACGGCATGGCGTAGATGTAGTTGAGCTGCACTACATGTGTGCGGTTCAAGTCGCCTGTACCCTTCCAGCGTGCAAGGTTGTAATCGTCGACAGAGCCGAAGCTGCTCGACTCGTAGGTACTGGTGGAATCGTCAATCGCATGTGCCCAAGTGTAGGCTGCCTGCAGCGTCAGTCCATGGGTGAAACTGTGACGGGCGCTGGCTTGCAGCGCGTTGTAGGTGGAGACCGCCGTGTTCTGCTTCTCCGTAATGGCGCCGTATCCTAGATACGGCCGGAAGAGGGTGCTGGGCTTGTCATTGTTGATCATAATAGTCTGCACGTCGCAGTTTCCTGAGGCGTCGCAGACGGCTTGGCCGTTGTCTCCCGGCGCGCCCGATCCCGCTGCCTTACCTCCGGCCAGTCCCGCCAACACCGGCACATTCAGTGTGGCGCCGTTGGCAACGACCGCCGGGTTGATTTCGTTAATGTCCTGAGCACGCGCCAGATGCCGTCCCAGAGCGCCAACGTACGCAAGGCTAACCAGGTTGTTGCCGGCAAACTCGTGTTCGACCGTCAGGTTGTACTGCTGCACGCTGGGCCATTTTTCGCTGTAGGGCACAGACGTGTAGCCCGGCGGACCCGGAACAAGCAAGCCGGAAGGAGCAATAACGCTGTAACCGGTGGCTGGCGCGAGAGCGCTGAAGAGGTTGTAGGCGGACACACCGGGCGCCCCCGGCGGGTTGCCTTCGCCACCTTCAGTCTGCGCTTCGTTGCCGTTGCCGGACTCATAGTAGATACCGTAACCGCCACGGATCGAAGTCGTACCCTTGCCGAACGGATCAAAGGCGAAACCCAAGCGGGGTGCGATGTTCCCTCCGGTGTTGCGCTTTTGGCAGCCATTGGGAATACCATTGTGACCGCATTCCACCAGGCCGTTGCCAAAGTCGCCAGGCGTCGCACCGGTAGCCGGGAAGATGAAGTTTCCACTGGCATCGAGGGAATCTTCAGCGGCTCGGGAATACTGGCTGGGAATGAAACCGGAATCGATGGTGGGACGTGTGACGTCGTGAATACGCGTGTAGATGTAGTAGCGCACGCCCAGGTTCAGAGTGAGCCTCCGAGTGATCTTCCAGTCGTCCTGAATGTAGGGCTCGAGGTCGGTCATTTGCCAGTGGCCCTTGGCATAACCACCCACCGCGGTGCCGTTGACGATCTGGGTGCCCTCCGTATACTGCTGGATGCGCCCCAGGAACATATCGGCCATGGCGTTGCCGGTCGTGACTGAGCCGCCACCGCCGTTGTCGAGCTGACCTTGAGTGTCAGTGCCGAACTGCTCGTTTTTGCGGTAGTTCTCCAAATAGAGGCCCCACTTGGTCGTGTGGTTGCCGTGCACCCACGCCATATTATCTTTCCAGGTGACAATGGGGTTGGAGTTAAACCACGGATGGTTGCCGGCGTCCTCGTTGGTGCAGAAGTCAAGACCGCCGCACAGCTCGAGAGCGGGCAGCAACGGATTGTTGGCATTCGCTGCAAAAAGGTGAGCCATCTCGAAATTGCTTGGGCGGTTGATGGACATGGCCACGGAATCGGCGGCTTGGTTATACAGGAGGATGTGGTCGGTGGTATAGGCCGCGACGAATTCGTTGGTCAAGGTGGGCTTGAATGTGTGGGTCACATGGAAAACTGCACTCTCGCCAGGGCCGCCAAAGGGCGTCTTGATGGTGTCGTAGCTGGCCCACTGCCAAAGCGCCGGGACCGAGAGAGTGTTCCAGGTGTCCTGAGTGTAGCGGAAG
The DNA here is from genome assembly GCA_050010015.1 of Terriglobia bacterium. GTDB lineage: Bacteria > Acidobacteriota > Terriglobia > UBA7540 > UBA7540 > CAVROP01. The sequence continues at coordinate 1,704 of JBEKLY010000177.1, read as the reverse complement.
AACGTCTGGGTCTTATCGCTGAGGTTGGCGTCGATGCGGATCTGCTCCTGGCGCCAATTGGTATCATTGGCGGAGGCCAGGACCCAGTTGTTTTCGTGGCCGGCGGGGCCGCTGTTGGGCAGCGGTACCAAGCCGTTCAGCAGGTCGGTGCCGTTAGTGAAAGCCTGCTGGTTAAAGCCCGGCATGGCTTGCACGGTATCGTAAGTAACGCCATTGAGCGTAGGTAAGGTGCAACCACTGGCGACTGTCGAGTTATAGTTGCCGGAGGACTTATCGCACTCGGAGAAGTCACCGGCACGCTCGAGTGCCGTCGGGACGCCAGCGCTGAGGGGGTTGCCTTGCCGGTAGCGCCGCCAGTCCTGGGACCAGTAGAAGAACGCCTTAGTCTTGCTGGTGTTCCAGTGCCCCGGGATATAGATAGGCCCGCCCAGGGTGTATCCCCAGTCGTTCCACTTGAGAGCCGTCTTGGGCGCGGTGGCACCTATGGTTCCCCGGTTGATGAACCAATCATTGGCATCCATCGCGTCGTTGCGAACATACTCGAAGGCGTCACCGTGGAAGTCCTTGGTGCCGCCCTTGGTTGCGACTTCAATGTTGGCGCCAGCGTGTTTGCCCATTTCCGCGCCATAGTTAGAAGTCGAAATGCGAAACTCGGCAATCGTATCGAGGTTGGGATAAGTGTTGAAGGTCGAGGCCGAACCCTCGTCCGTGTTGTTGCCGCCGTCAATCTCCCAGTTGGCGTATTGCAGGCGATTGCCGTTGAAGGAGATGCTGTTGTTCCCTGCCACGCCGACGTGGATGGCATCCAGGCCATTGTCGGGCGCGGCGCCGGGAACCAGCAGGGCCAGCGTGACCCAGTTGCGTCCGTTCAAATCTAGGTTCTGGATTTGCGTGTTGGTGACGACGCTGGAAACGGCGGCGGTTTCGGTCTGCACTTTAGGAACGTTGCCGCTCACCGTGACTTCCTGCGTCATCTGGCCTACGGTCATTTGCAGGTCAACGCGCTGGATCTGTCCTACTTCAAGGGTGATGCCGGAGCGCACCAGTTTTTGAAAGCCTGGTGCTTCCGCCGTAATTATGTAATCGCCGATGGGGACAGCCTGGAGTGCGAAGAACCCGGCTGAATCGCTCTTCATCACTTGTTTGAAGCCCCTGGCGGGGTTTTCGATCGTGACCTTGACGTTAGGAATCACCGCGCCGGTTTGGTCGGTTACTGAACCGTTAATGCGCGCCGTGTCTTGCGCCAAAGCACTTAAGCAGACGGCCAGGAGGGCCGCCGCCAGCAAGACGAAACTCCGTTTCATTGCGTCCTCCTCCTTCGAATAGTCGTTTGATCAACGCTCAAGGAAGAGTACCAGGCCGCCACACTACTCCCCCTGTGGGCCGAGGCAACCTCCGAACAACACGAGTCAGCTTTCACTGGTTGTTGCGACTACCTAGATTTTTTGACCCGACGTTAAGTATTGGCAAGTGGTGCTGGACCGGTTTAGTGGCCCTGGGCAGAAGGTGCCCATAACTATGACTACCAAGAGCGCGCTTATATCACCCACGATGGCCCTTGTCAAGCATTTTTTTAATTCATCCCTGTGATTCAGACAGTGGGGGGAGGGCGCGAGGCTGGCGGGAGGCAGGAGAGGCGAGACGAGGGAAATTGGGCGCTGGAGTGGGGGTGTGTTGAGACGGGTGGCGGCTGTGTCGTAGGGT
>JBEKLY010000176.1:0-28361 GCA_050010015.1 Terriglobia bacterium | reverse complement strand
CACGCCGTGGGCTACTCCCTGTCGGCCCTCCGGGCCTGAATTTAGTGGCGAACGAGACCCAAATTGCCACCACTTGACCAGTTGAGGCGTTAAGTGAACGCTTATGGGGCTTGCCCTACCCTGTTCGAAAGGGGACGGCAAGCCGTCCCCCTACAAGCGGGTAAAGCAGTGGGCAGGGCCTGGTGGCGCGTCGATCAACCACCCCTAGCCCCTCCTTATCAAGGAGGGGAATTGCGGCGAGGGGTCTTGCAACCATCACCCGCTTCCGTGCGTCTGAGATGTGGATAGCAGGGCATTGCTTTCACTCGTGAGGTCGGTCATATGGCGGATTGGCGTGAACCGATGCGGAAAGAGCAGCGAGTTTGGCATTTGTTGAATCGAGTCACGTTCGGCCCGCGTCCCGGCGATGTGGAGCGCGTCGGGCGCATGGGGGCCAAGGCGTTTCTCGAAGAGCAGCTCCATCCTGAGCGGATTGACGACTCGGCGATTGAAAGAAAGATTGCGGGCCTGCCGACGCTCTCCATGAGCGCCGAAGAGTTGGCCGAAAACTTTCCCGCCAAGAACCAGGCGCAACAGCAGGCTCAGGCGCGGGCGCAAGAGAGCGGGAAGGGAAGCGAGGGCTCGGACTCCGCCCGCGAGATGGCGGCCATGGAGGGACCCGGCGCCATGCAGGAGCCGAACGGCCCGCGGCGCATCACCCTGGAACTCGCGCGCGAACAACTCTGGCGCGCCATCTACAGCCAACGCCAACTTGAGGAAGTGATGGTGCAGTTCTGGATGAATCACTTCAACATTTTTGCCGGCAAGGGCGCCGACCGCTGGCTGATTACGTCGTTCGAACGCCAGGCCATTCGCCCCCACGCGCTCGGCAAGTTCGAGGACCTGCTGGTCGAGACAGCCCGAAGTCCGGCGATGCTTTTCTATCTCGACAACTGGCTCAGTGTGGCGCCTTACACGACCACCGAAGGCAGTGTTTATCGGCCGCGCCCTTTCGCGAAACTTCAGAACCGCCGCGGATTAAACGAAAACTACGCCCGCGAGCTGATGGAACTCCACACCCTCGGCGTGGATGGCGGCTACACGCAAAAGGACGTTCGCGAAGTGGCGCGATGCTTCACTGGCTGGACCATCAACCGTCCGCTCGAGGGTGGCAGCTTCTTTTTTAATCCCCGCTTGCACGACTTCGGAGAGAAGGTTGTCTTGCGGCAGAAAATCAAGCCGGGCGGCGGCGAGAAGGACGGACTCGAAGTGCTTCACCTGCTGGCGCGCCATTCCTCCACGGCGCACTTCATTTCGCTTAAGCTCTGCCGGCGTTTTGTGGCGGACGAGCCGCCGGCTTCGGTTGTCAACCGAGCCGCCAAGACCTTTCTGAAGACGAAGGGGGACATGCGGGCTGTGCTGCTCGGCATCGTGACTTCGCCGGAGTTCAACTCGACTGCGGCGTTGCGCGCCAAAGTAAAATCGCCCTTCGAATTGGTGGCCAGTTCGCTTCGCGCCCTCGACGGCCAGACCGACGCCGGGCCTCCGCTGCTCGCCGCGATGGTGCGCATGGGAGAGCCGCTGTTTTACTATCAGGCGCCCACCGGCTTCCCGGACCGGGGCAGCGCCTGGATCAATTCCGGCACACTCCTCCAGCGCATCAACTTCGCAACTTTGCTGGCCGCCAATCGCATTCGCGGGACGCAGGTGGATTTCGAAGCCGTCGCGCCGGACAGCGGTCCCAATGAGGTCGTAAAGGAACTTTCGGATCGGCTGGTCGGCGGAGAACTTTCGCCCGAAACGCGCCTGGCCGTCACGAAGACTGTGAATGGTTCCGGAGCGCCTGGAATGGGCGCCCCGTGGGCCGCAGCGGCGCTGAAGGCCACCGCTATCTTGGTCGCGTCGCCGGATTTTCAGAGAAGATGAGCCATGCTGATTGTCGTGGGTGGCGCATACGTCCCGGCGTTTGTTGCCGGGATGTATGCGCCTTTCGACCCTCTCTCCGCGACCGTCGGGCGCAGACATGCCATAAAAGCGGCACGTCTGCGCCACCCTGCGACCCTCGGCCATCGACAATTCGTGGAGTGAACTATGACGATTCCTCGTCGCTATTTCATCAAGACCGCAGGCTTGAGCCTTTTCGGGGTGGGCTTAGTACCCAGCTTTTTAAGGCGTACCGCGTTCGCTCTCGAGCAGCCGCTCGCGAGCGGGCGCAGGAAAATCCTGGTGGCGGTGTTTCAGCGCGGCGCTGCAGACGGACTCAACATCGTGGTGCCGTTTGCGGAGCGGGACTACTTTGCGATGCGGCCCACCATTGCCATCCCGCAGCCGGGCAGGAGTGTTGGGGAAGGCCAGGGCGTCATCGACCTGGACGGGTTTTTCGGACTCCACCCGGCTTTGGCTTCGTTGAAGCCGCTCTTTGATGCCCGGCATCTGGCCATCGTGCACGCCGCGGGATCGCCCGACAACTCGCGATCACACTTCGACGCGCAAGACTACATGGAAACAGCGGCGCCGGGAGTTCGTTCCACCTCGGGCGGCTGGCTGAACCGCCTTCTTCAAATGAACCCGGAGGCTGACGCCACGCCTTTTCGGGCCGTAGCCTTTGCGCCCAGCATGCCGCGCACCTTGGCCGGGCCGGCGTCGGCGCTTTGCGCGCAGGACTTGCGAGGCTTCCGCCTGGCTGCCAATCTTGGCCGGGGCGGCCCGAACGCCGGCGGCCTCGAGGCCGCCTTCGAGGCGATGTATGCCTCGACCTCCGATCCACTTCTCGGAAGCGCCGCCCACGAAACCTTTGACGCCATATCCACTTTGCAACGTATTGGAGTTGAGAATTACCAACCTGCGAATGGCGCCGCGTACCCGCTGGGGCCGCTCGGCCGCAGCCTTCAGCAAGTGGCGCAGCTCATCAAGGCGGATTTGGGGCTCGAGGTCGCCTTCGCGGAAGTGGGCGGCTGGGACCACCACGTCAACGAAGGCGGTGTGCAGGGCCAATTGGCGGCGCGATTGAAGGTGTTCGGCGAAGCGCTGGCCGCTTTTCACCAGGATCTGGGCGACCGCATGGAACAGGTTGTGCTCCTGACCATGTCGGAGTTCGGCCGTACCGCGCGTGAAAACGGCAATCGCGGCACAGACCATGGCCACGCCAACTGCATGTTCGTGCTGGGCGGGCGGGTGAAGGGCGGAAAGGTATACGGGCAGTGGCCGGGGCTTAAGCCTGACGACCTCAACGAGGGTAGAGACCTTGCGCTGACTACCGATTTCCGCGATGTCTTTGCGGAAGTGGCCGTGCGCCATCTGGGCGCGCAACGGCCGGGGAGCATTTTCCCGGGCTTCAGGGTTTCACCGGATCGCTTCCGGGGATTTCTGGGGTAGCGCGGGCTTCCCGCCCGCGGTGGCGGGAGCGTCCCGCTCCCGCGCGCGGGCAAGATGCCCGCACCACTGCGGGCGGGACGCCCGCACTACGATATTCGAAGCAGCCCCGCCTTTTTGCAGGGATCCTCTCACTTCGGCCCGGGCGGCAGATGTTCTTCCAGATAACGAGCCAGCAGGCAGAACAAATGGTAATGGGTGTCCTTGCCTTCTGAAAGGCTATGTGTCCTCCCAGGATATTCCATCATATCGAACTGTTTACCAAGTTCGACAAGGCGATCGATCAGCAGTTCGCTGCCCTGGAAGTGCACGTTGTCGTCGTCGGAGCCGTGGACCAGCAACAGATGCCCCTTCAGGCCTGCGGCGAAATTGATTGCTGATCCCTGGCGGTAACCCTCTGTGTTCTGTTGCGGAAGTCCCATATACCTTTCCTGGTATATCGTGTCGTATAACCGCTGATCGGGAACCGGCGCCACGGACATACCGACCTTATAAACCTCCGGGTAGCGAAACATCAGGTTGAGCGTATTGGTGCCCCCGCCGCTCCAGCCCCACACGGCCGTGCGCCCGCGGTCAATATAGGGGCGTGCGTTTTCCGTGGCCTCGAGCGCCGCCGCCTGGTCCTGGGAAGAGAGCACGCCCACTGAGCCGTAGATGATTTTGCGCCAGGCCCGGCCCTTGGGCGCTGGCGTGCCCCGGTTGTCCACGCTGGCGATAATGTAACCCTCCTTGGCGAGCAGGCGATGGAATATCCCCGTCTTGCCTCCCCATGCGTCGACTACCGTCTGTCCCGCCGGCTCACCGTAAATGTGAATGAGGATGGGATACTTCTTCGCAGGATCGAACTGGGGAGGCTTGATCATAAAAGCGTCTAGGGTCACGCCGTGGCCGATATCGACAGGAAAGAATTCCGTGGGTGGCGAGAATAGCTGCGCCGTCTTGGCGCGCAACTCATGATTGTCCTCGAGCACTCGCTTCACCTGATGAGCAGACAGCGTGACCAGGTCGATGACGGGAGGCGTGTCCGAAGTCGAGAACGTGTGGATGGCCCACTCGAAACTCGGAGAAATTTGGTAGGAATGGGAACCACCCGTACCGGGCGGAGTGACTCGCTCCGGCGCACCCGAGCCATCCAGGCGGCTGCGGTAAAGGTAGCGCTGCGAAGCGTTGTCAGGCGAGGCGATGTAATACACCCAGGCTTCCTCGGCATCGACGCCCTCGAGATGAATGACATCAAATTGGCCGGCAGTCACAAGCCGTGACTGCTTCCCATCCTTCGAGATCACATACACGTGACGCCAGCCGTCCTTTTCGCTCACCCAAAGGAAATCTCTTCCGTGGTGAATCCACGTCAGGTCACTCACCACATCCAGCCAGGCATCGTCGTGGTCGTGACAGACTTCCGCGACCGCACCGGTTTGGGCGTCCGCCAGCAGCACGTCGTTCGTGTTTTGCGGGCGATTCATGTGTTCGAGAACAATGGAATTCCCGGCCCAAGCCATGTAGGGGATGTAGTTGTTTCGCGGGTCTCCCGGCACGTCAAGCCATTGCGTCGGCCCGCCCGGTGACTTCACGACGCCCACCCTGGCGGCGGGGTTTGTAGTTCCGGGCTGGGGGTAGGGAATATTCACGACGTGAGGGTATACCCCATACTGCGGATAAGGAATCTGGCTGACCACGTTGTAAGGGCCGCCGCTGTCATAGATCAGCGGGAAGTTGCCTTCCTCCGAAGAATCAATCTGCCAGTAAGCGATGCTCTTCCCGTCGGGGCTCCAGCGGAATCCGTCGCGAAGATCGAACTCCTCTTCGTAGACCCAGTCGGAAGTGCCGTTGGCCAAGGTGGGAGAGCCGTTCGCGGTCAGGGCAACGATCGATCCGCTGGCGAGATTCTCGACGTAAATATTCTGCTCCCGCACGTAGGCTACTTTCAAGCCGTCGGGCGAAAACTTGGCAAACATCAGCGTGGAAGGCGCAGCGCTCCCGCCCAACTTCTGAAGTTTCCGGGTCGCGAGGTCGAGCACCCAATAATCTCCGCGCGTGTTCTCACGCCAGACTCGGCGCGAGTTCGTAAACACCAGAAGGCGCTTCATGTCCTTTGACCAGGAATAGTCATCGATGGCGAGCGGGGTATCCGCGTCGGGAGGAAAAAGCTCTTTGGCCGGCACCAGGACGGCGCGGGCGCCGGTTGCGGTGTCGTATTTCACGATGTCCCGAGCATCCTTGGCTTCCGTCGAGGCTTCGAGCGTGGTGTAGGATTCACCTTCGTTCACCCAGCGCGCCGGGCCGAACCACTTGCCGTTAAACTCGTTGCCCACAAAGACACGGTGAAGCATTTCCGTCAGTTGCGATGAGAGTTGCGCGCGCGCCATGCCGGGCCATAGGGATATCGCTACCAGACAGGCCAAGATGACGGACGGCCGTCTGCGCACGGGTGGCGCATACGTCCCGGCGTTTTTTGCCGTGATGTATGCGCCTTTCAGGCTTCTCTCCGCGACCGGCGGGCGCAGACATGCCATAAAGCCGCACGTCTGCGCCACCCTGCGCGTGGCGTTCATAGGAAGACCTCCTGAAATCACTTAACGCCGCCCATCAGCTTCTTCACGGACGGGACGAAGACGAACAGGGCAAGGGCGGCGGCAAGGGCTGCCACTGCTGAGATTCCGAACAGTCTGGGCAAAGCGACGGACTGGTAGAAGGACGCTAGCGTGCCGCCCACGTAATTGCCTACGGAATCGGAAAGGAACCAGAAGCCCATCATCAGGCCCGCGACTCGAGCGGGCGCGAGCTTGGTGGTAACACTAAGGCCTACCGGGCTTACGCAAAGTTCGCCGACGGTGACCAGAAGATAACTCCAGGTGAGCCACATGGGACTGTTGTGGGTCCGCCCGGCCACGGGAACCAGAATCAGGAATGAGAACCCGGCGAACAGCAGGCCCGTGGCAAACTTTGATCCGGTCGAGAGTTCCCATTTGCCCATGTGCACCCAAAGCCAGGCGAAGACCGGCGCCAGCATGATCACAAACAAGGGCTCCTCGGATTGAAACCATCCGGCAGGGAAGCCTCCAAACAGGCTGCGATTAGTGTTTAACTCGGCGAAGAGATTCAGCGTGGATCCCGCCTGTTCGAATAGAGACCAAAACAACGCGGAAGCGAAGAAAAAAACCAGAACGGCCCCCAGACGTTTGCGCTCGACAGGCGTCCACCCCTTCATTCTGAAGAGCCACGAAAACGTGACCACGACGATGATGAGCAGCGCGAGTCCGAGGGATTTTGAAAGGCCGGCAGGGGTGACTTTGAAGACTCCGATCCATCCCAGGACGACGGCGAGGACGGCCAGCAGCGCCGCCATGCCCAGCGATTGCCAAAGACGGCGCCGGGCGGAGAGGCTGTCCCGAGGAGCCGCGCCGATGCCGGGAAGGTGCTTCCAGCCGGCGCGATACTGGATGACCCCGAGGGTCATGCCCAGTCCGGCGACCGCGAAGCCGAGATGCCAATTGATCTTCTCGCCCAGGTAGCTGCAGATCAGCGGCGAAACCAGCGCGCCCAGATTGATTCCCATGTAGAAGATCGAAAAGCCGGCATCGCGGCGGGAGTGGTCCTGGCCGTACAACTGCCCGACCATGGTGCTGACGTTGGGTTTCAGCAGCCCCGTGCCGATCACAATCAGTCCCAGGCCAAGATAGAAGGTCAGAATCAGCGGCATGGCCAGTGCGTAATTGCCGGCGGCAATCACCAGGCCGCCGTAAAGCACGGCTTTCCGCTGTCCGATCACGCGGTCGGCGAGCCATCCCCCGGGGAGCGTGATGAGATAAGTCATCCCCGCATAAATGCCATAGATCGCGCCCGCCTTGACAACGTCGAATCCCAGCCCTCCTCTTTCGAGAGAAGCTGTCATGAAAAGAATCAACAGGGCACGCATTCCGTAATAACTGAAGCGTTCCCAGTATTCAGTAAGGAAGAGAGTCGCAAGCCCGCGAGGGTGACCGAAAAAAGTTGCCATGAGTGACGAGCTCATCCGCGGATTAAGAGAGTTTACCCGCTAGGACTCACTCCGGACGAGACTCTTGGCGTGTCATTCTGAGCGAAACGGAGAATCTCTGCGGTTCGCCGCCGCGCCTCGGCCGGAGGAAGATAGGGATCGTTCGCTTCGCTCAGAATGACAGCCTCTGTACCTGTCCGCGAGTCCTACGCCTCAATGTCATCCGGGCCTACTGCCGCTGGGCGAGATGGCGGTCGAGCATGAACAGCCCTTGCTTGGACTCCCCGATCATCTTGAGTTGATGCTGGATGTCGCTGGCGTTGGCTTCTTCTTCCACCTGCTCGGTAACGAACCATTGGAGGAAGGCGCTGCTGGCATGGTCCTTCTCAGCCGCGGCGAGATCCACCAGCTTGTCAATCAAGCCGCTCACATCGCGCTCGTGCTTGTAGACCTGATCGAAGACTGCGTGCGGTGAATCCCACTTGGCAGGTGGGGCCGCGACGGCGCTGAGGGTCACTCGTCCGCCTCGATCGACAATGTGCTTGAAGAACTTCAGGGCGTGACCGGCTTCTTCCTTGGCCTGGATTTGCATCCAATGAGCCATGCCGTGCAGGTTCCCCTCTTCAAAATTGGCCGCCATCGCGAGATAGAGATAGGCGGAATAAAGCTCGGCGTTCACCTGCTGGTTCATGGCCTCTTGCATTGTAGAACTGATCATGTACCCTCCTTTTGCGTTTGAGTGTCCTGATATTTGAGCAAGTATAGTAATCCTTTCGGGGAGGAATGGGCAACGGCGATTACCGCGGAGTGGCCTCGGCTTAGAAGGTGTATAGGGAGGCGGAATGTGTCATCCTGAGCAAAGCGAAGGATCTCTGCAGTTGTTCGTCGGTCATTCACTCTCAGGAAACTGCGGAGATCCTTCGCCGCGCGCAGGATGACGGCAGGGGTGGATTTTACGTCGCCTGCTGCGCTTTGTTCAAGACCAACTCATGCACTTCGTTGTAGCCATTGTAGCGCAGGCGGTACTTGTAGCTGCCGGAGGCGTATTTCGCGGTGTTCCAGGCTGCCATGTGATAGCCGGGCTCGCAGATGGCATTTGAGATTACTTCCAGGTTTCTGCCCGCCTGATCGAGGACCTCGACGAGAACCCATCCCTTCTCAGGGACGCTGAACTCAATGGCCATCTGCGGATTGGCGGCGTTGGGATAGTGTTGGTTGAAGACACGCGTGATGGGTTTGGGAGGAATGCTGAGTTTCGTTTCGCTGACCTTGGAGTAGTCATACGGCTGGTCGACGAGGTGCCAGAGCGCCTCTTTGCTGCGCTGGTGCAGGTAGAACGACCTCAAGGGCGTGCGCGTGAAACCTGTCAAAGGCCGGCGGACCGCGATGCCATCCTGCCACTCATAGACGGGGATGTGCATCGGGTTGAGCATACCGAGCTTGCCGCGCTCCATGGCAATATGGAAGAGCCCGAAGTTCCCCGGCTCATGGCCGCCCAGCCAGTGGCCCACGATATCCACCAGGTAGGGGTTCTTGCCGAAGAGGACGACGTTGGTCATGTAATCCCAGGCTCTGCCATCGTAATTGTTTTCGTTGCCCAGGGGATTGGGCCCCTGGTTGAAGTCGCCGTCGCGGCCGTAGATGCCCTCGACGATATGAAGTCCCATGGGCGAGGCTGCGTGGTTGTCGATCGTCCGTTGCGCCCACAATTCCATGCAAAGGGTGCTGTACCAATAGGCGTCGTTATAGCCGGGGTCGTTCTTCGAAACATCCGGCGTGTTCCACCGGGGAATGTACCCGGCGTGCCGCTTGAAGCTCGCGTCCACGAGTTCATGAACCTTTGGGTTGATACATTCTTTATTAATAACTTCCTCGAGCTTCTGCATTTCATCAATATTCTGCCACTTTTGACAGTATCCCTGAAAAGGCGCCGCGTGGGTGCCCTGCCAGTTCTTCGAGGTGAGGGTCAAACCCATTTCGTGAGCTTTGAATTTCGCCACGTTCAGGTTCCACGAATCCCGGGCGTTGAAGGGCCAGAGATAAGGGACCTGCGTCCAGACCACGCCGCCCGGCACGTCTTTCCAGACAAACGCCCGCTCGTCGCTCGCATCGTCTTCCGTCTTGATGGTGTTCTTCGCGGTGCGAACCGTGGCGCCCACCCGCCGGCCCATCGCGAGGTACCCGCGGGCGTCGAGCACTCCGCCGCCATTGACGTCGCGGGTATGCATCCTGTTGCCCGCTACTCCCAGGTCCTTCAACGATTCGAACAGACCTTCGACGAAGAACGCGTCGGTGGCAATGCCCATCGTGTCCTCAAGAGTGAATCCTCTTTCGGTATCGACCGGGTTGTGGGCAGTCAGGTTTGGCTTGGTGGCAATGTTGTGAGTCGTCGGAACGCCGGTGCTGTCCATGGGAACAAAGATCGACCGGCCAAGATCGAGTCCGACCTGCTTGCAGGCGGCGGAATTCGTCTTGCGGTCAACGTGCGTCCGCAGGATGAAGACCGCCTCGGAGTGCTGCTCGACGAACGGATGAACGCCGAAAAACCCTGAGGGCGCGGACTCGCCGGCAAACACGGAAGAGCGGCCGGTGAACGCCGCCGCACCAACCAGCAAAGACGACGATTTTATGAAATTCCTGCGATTAATCATGAAGACTCTCCCGTGGACCGCAAAGGGGCGGGTCAAAATGTAGACAAAGTGTCACACTGTCGGCCGCGCGCGGCTCCCATTGCGTTGTTCGACGCATGCGCGGTGAAAACTCGCCCCTCCCCGTCCCAAAACCTCTGATTGGAGCAGGTGGATTGCCAAAATTAATCAACAGCCCTTTCCCGCGGGGAGAGGGCCGTCATGCTATGGAAACGGGGCATGAGCCATGCCCATCACAGGGTCGCGCCCTCGAATTCGAGGGCGCAATAGAGCGAGAGCGGGGGAAGCTTGAACTCCATCCCCGGGGACGCCGAGACGCCCTGAAGTGTGAGGCCCTCGTTGCTTCCCGGCTGCCAGAGACGCGCCGACTTGACTTCGTCATTCACCCAAAGGGTGACGGAATCGGCGGGCTTTACCGAGTAGTTCAGCACTTGTACGACCCGCCTTTTGTGGGTGGGATCGACACTCGAATGGCAGTTCACGGTGGAGCGGTTGTAGAGGCGGACGATATCGTTCCGGCGGCTCAGCAGCAAGTGCGCGTCCACGGCGACCTGGTCTGGCGCCTGGAAGCCTTCCTCGGCCACAGCAATCTGCCCCGAGCCTAGGCTATAGAGGTCATAGCGAAGCGACGGTTCTCCTTTGGCCGGTTTCACCTCCGGAGGGCCCCAGTAAGCGGCGGCGATCAGCAATCCGCCTTTCCGGACGAAGGCGAGGAATTGCGAGAGTTGCTCGGCGCTGGGCGCATCTTTGTCGAGCCAGAGTACCGCCCTCAGTTCCTGGTCCGGGGCGGCCAGCGGCCGCGATCTCTCAACGATCTGGAGCTGAACCTGGCGGCGATTGAGCAAGTTCAACACCTCTCCGCTGAAGTAGGCATTCTCCCCGCGAAAGTCCGAGAAGACCGCGAGAGTGCCTTCCGATTGGAAGGCTTGCCATTCCTTGTGTTTCTCGAAAAAGTCGAGCGCCTCGCACAGCTTCTCCCAAACACTCCTAGCCCGGGGATCGCCCTTGGTTAGGGCGCCCCGAAGTTTATCATCCAGCGAGATGACCCAGCGGCTGCCGTAGGCTCGGCTGTCGGCTACCGCGAGGCCATAGTTGGCGGGGTGAAGGAGGCTCGAGGAATCCGGAGGGTCGAAGTCGAGCCAAAGGGTCTTTCCGGGCTCAAGCGCGCCTGCGAGCAGCGAAAACCAGGCGTTTGAGTCCACCCAGGGGTTGGCCGTTGCGCCCGCGCGGGCGTTGTCTTCGTCCAGGGTCTCGAGGTTCACTCCCGGCCAGACGTTGTCGCTGGTGCTGAAGATGGTCGAAATGGTTTCCCCCACCACTTTCTCGCGCGATAGCTGCATGATGGCCGGAAGGTCGAAGGATTGACCCGAGGGATAGCGGAGCAACACCGCGGTAAGGCCGGCGGCGCGCGCGGCGGAGACGGCGGCGCCTGCACCCTCCTTCATGGCAACCCTTCCCACAAAGCTGATCCCAAGCCGGCGGCCTGCTTCGAGGAGAGGCTTCAAGGCCTGCTGCTGAGCCCCATCCTCGGGCTTCCCAATCGCCCAGTCCACAACCAGGCAGTTGACCGGCGTACCCTTGAGCAGTGCCAAGGACGACGGCTGAGCCCATGCCTCAAGCGTCTCCTTGAGTTCAGGACTGAAACTCCTTAACCTGCTGCGGCGCGCGATTTCGAGCGGGCCGCAGGGCCACTTCATCGGCACCCACTTCGTGTCTAGATCCATGCTCATCCCCTTGCCGTGTAGAGAAGCGGCGGCCGTCGTTTGGCTTCGTCTGCGGCTCTTCGCGGTCTTATCCGGACGGCGGACGAAGTATAGCCGAAAGCGGGTACCCGGCGTAACCGTCGTTCCGCCGCGTAGTGTCCTAGTTTCGGCATAGCGCTGGCCTTTAGGCCAGCATCTGCCGACCTAAAGGTCGGCGCTACGTTCAAATCAGGACGCTACCTTCCGCCGGACAGCGTGCAGCGTAGATGTAAACTCAGTCCGGCTTCCTCTGCTGCCTTCCAGTCTGTGTCAGGACCTCGTTTAGGCTGTCGTCATTCTGAGCGGAGCGAAGAATCTCGCTCTGCCGCTCAGGGTAAACTCCGCGAAGAGCCTGTCCTGAACGAAGTGAAGGAATCTCGCTCTGGGTGCTCAGGGTAAACTCCGCGAGGAATCCCGCCCTGAGTGTTTACAAGGCAGTGCGAGATTCCTCGTCGCCTTGGGCTCCTCGGAATGACACACTGATCGAGTAGACTCTTTCACTCCTGGCCAAGGGCCGCAGAGGAGTGCAAAAAGCGGCCCCTCCGCGCTACAAGGCCGCGCTGCTAATATGCAAGTTTTCGCATGTATGTGTCAAAACGCCACATTTTTCGGGAATTTTTCACAATGTGAAAGCGTGCGGGACGCCGATCTCCTCTGACCTTAAGCAGATAAGAAATTCGTTTGCACCATTACCGCCTTTTCCCACTGTACCATTCCAGGCATGGTAGGCTACCTTTGATGACTGAAAGATCGAGTCAAATGGTAGAAGTTCCGGAAGTCGACAAAGCGAAGAACCAGGGAAGGGCCGCTGGCCTCGCGAGCGCACTTGCCCTGCTGCTGTTTTTCGCTCTTCTGACTTCTGACTGCTCGCTGCTCTTCGCGAAACCATTCAGACATATCGAAGGCGCGGTCACCCAGGCGACCAGCGACTGGACGAACAGCTCGCTCACGCGGATGCTTGCGAGCAATCCGGCGCAAGGGGACCTGGCGGTGGCGGCTCGTCACCCTGAGCGCAGCGCAGGGTCGCTGCAGTGGTTTCTGTCGGCAAAATGCATGGGATGCTTCGCTGCGCGCAGAATGACAGCCCGTGGTCAGCTTATTCACCCGTTACATCTGCCGCCATGCGAGGTCGAGGCGGACGGGAATGTCATTCTTGATGGGCAAGGTAAGGAGCGTAGGCGGGTCGATTTTGAAGTCGGTCAGTTTGGCGGGGATGGTTCCAGTGATGCGGGTCTCCCCGTTTTGAACCACACGTTGGAACGGGATCTGCTTGTATTCGTAGGTCTGGCCCGCAAACTGGACTTCCAGGTCGAGACTGATGGTCGCGGAGGTGAGGGCCGATTCGGGCAAGCGGGTACGCACGGTCACCAAAGGATACTGCGCGCCGCGCGTCACTTGCAGCATGTGAAGATCGCGATTGCTATCGCCGGAGTCGAACGACTTCACGGGCGCCGCGATCAGAAAATTACACTCGCCGTTTTGGCAAATCCCCTTGCCTTTGGCGGCATGGCTGACGCCATCGAATTGGTGCAGCGGGTGCGACACATGATAGGTGAGCGTGCCCTGCTCGAGCACCCATTGGCTGTCTGCGGCGGCCAGGGCGGGCAGCGACAGCAGGCAGAAACTTACCAGCAGTCTCCTGAGCATGATCCCCCGCTAGAACTTGAACGATACGGACGCCACCGCCATTCCAAACGCCCCCGCCGTGACGATGGCCACCGGTCCGTGCAACGAGGCAATTCCATGCACTCTTTCGCCGCGGCTCTTCTGGGCGAATGCGATCTCGCCCAGAATGGGGGTGAGGATCATCCCGGGTCCATGAATCCATGCCAGCGTTTTGTGCACGCGGATCGGCCCGCGCGTTTTGGTGCCGGAAATCTTGGGTGCGCGGATGGCAAAGTAAGCGGTAGTGAAATATAGGCCTACTGTTGTCGCGCCCAACGCGGCATGCGCGTCGCGGCTTGCCCGGCTGGTCTCTCTTCCACCCGCGAAGGCGGAAGTTATGAGTGTGGCGCCGAGCGGCGCAATCGTAATCAGGCCGAGCCGTTGATGGATCTTGAGCATGTGCGTACGCTTGTCAAGCAAAGCCTGTTCGCGCGCACTGCCCTTGGCTTGAGATGGCGTGATGCCGAGATCCTCCAGCGACGGCCCCTGCGGTTTGCTCGAAGCTGCGGGCAGCGTTTGCTGGGGCGGCTGGGCGCCGGTGTTATTTGGCGCTTGCTCAGCAGCCTTAAGTTCGCAGTTCTTAACCAGCGTCGAGAGCGGCCTGACGTTTGCGGCAAGGATTTCGACGGTCTTGTAGCCGCGCGATTCGAATCTGAGGTTGTAATTGCCGGAGGGCAGATTGAATCTATAGGTGCCATCCATGTCTGTGCCCGCGGGCAGCCGATAACTGCTTTCCGTGTTGGCGGCAGTGACAAGCGCGAAAGCCACAGGTGTGCCATCCGCGCTGGTCACGGTCCCGGTCACTTCCCCCCGCGCCTGAGCCATCAAAGATGGGGCGGTAACAATCAGGGAAGTGCAGGCGAAAACGGCAAGACAAGTGCGTACGCGGTGAGCGATGCTCACGAGAGTCTTTACCTCCCTTTTGGTATTGAGCCCGCCGAAACAATTGCCCCGCCCAAGCGGACGGCGCCTCCGGTCAGGTGGAGGCGCGGGCCGTAAAGAATATTATATAGCGAAACTGTTTTCGGGATTGCGTGCTCATCTGTGCGTCCGGCAAAATGGCAACTCACCGAAGCAGGGTGGCGCAGACTTCGCGCCGTTCGAAGTCTGCGGCCTTTCTCGTGCCGCGCGAAGAACCGCGGAGTCTCAACCGCAGAGACTCCGCACTACGTGCTGCGCCAGCCCGCGGTAGTGGGTCATTCTGAATTCGGGATTTGAATACTCTAACCAAATAGGGAAGGCGAATTGCCGTTGGTTAGTACGGACGTGCCATGGTAGCATTCGGTCTAGGGCTTGATTCGAGTGCTATAATAATGCCCCTCGGTACGCATGCTCAATGGCTACCAGTTCCCTTTCGGGAACATCTAACATTCTGGAGGAGCTGTGGGAGCGCCTGCACTGGTTTTAGGCAGGTTTGAATCGGACGATTGGAACGCGGAGTTTTACGCTGTAATGGCGCTAGCGTCGCGTTTGGCACTCCTGGTGAAGAGCCATACCCAGGTGTTCAGATTGGCGATTCGTTTGCGACGCCTAGATTCGGCTCTATGTAAACTCTTTCGCGAAGGGGTCTACAAGACTTTGGAATCCCCCCAAGTTCAAAAGGTAGACCCTGAGAAGGTGCGTGAGGGAATCATCACACTACGAAGACTCCACCGCACCATCCATACGATTATTGAGGCTTCAAAGCATATCGGCTTAACAAACAACTCACTGACCGCTGGACCGCTCCGAAATATCGAGTACTGGGGTGAGGAAGTCATAGAGTTAGCAGATTTGGCGGAGCTAACCCAAAGCGAGGACGTGATTCAGTCGATTTACGACAGGGCAGCACAGGAGAAGGAGCGCGGCGAGTTGTACGACCTGGACCAGGTTGAATAGCGGTGCCTCTCACCATCAAGCTTACTTCAACGCCATTCAAGTACCTCCAATCCCTCGATAAAGTTACAAGAGAACGAATAAGTGAGAAATTAAAGGAGATTGCTCAATCACCGATGGACGTTCGCCTGTCCTATCCTCTGACCGGCAGTACAAAGAGGAGCAGTCGGGTTGGTAAGTACCGGATCTTGTTTGAGATAGACTCTGATAGCCTCATCGTCGCGGACATCGGACCAAGAGGCCAGATATATCGCAAGATATGAGATTTCATGAGAAACCCCTCACTCGTCACGCTCCGGCTGATGAAAGCGCCGGAGCATGACACCCTGTCCCCACGGGAGAGGGCTTTTGACTCAATCCAGCCCGCACCAGTCTGAGTCACGGATGAGGCGTTTCTTGCCTCGGCGGCGGGATCAGGCCCAAACCACGGGCGGGATCTCCTCGCGCGCCCACGGCTCGCGTCAGGGATTCCTCTTCGGCGCGCTTTTGTGTTTGCAGCTTCTCGGCCAGTTCCAATTCCCGGCGCGAGTCGTCCGGCTTCTTCAGCTTTTCGTAGGTGCGTCCCAGCAGATAGTGCGGCTCGGGGCGCGTCGCATCCAGGCGGATGGCTGCCTCGAATTGCGGCACGGCTTCCTCGAGCCTGCCGAGCTTCTCCAAGGCCTTCGCCAGATCCAATCGTGCGCGAAAGTCCTTGGGCGAGATCCGCACCAAATCCTCGAGAATCGGCACGGCGAGTTGCGGCTGAGACTCGGAGAGATACGCGTCGGCGAGGTAATACCTGGCCCCTTCAAAACGCGGGTCGAGCCGAAGCGTCTCGCGCATCTCGCTAGCGGCTTCATCATAATGGTGGAGTTTCCAGCACATGAATCCGAGCGAAAACCGCACCGTCGCGTCGCCGGGCAACTGCTTCTTGGCCTGCTCGAACTCTTCGAGAGCTTTCTCGAACGAACCCAGACCGTCGTATGCCTGGCCGCGCAGAATGCGCACCCAGGGCGAGCCTGGGTCAAGCTGCTCGAGGCGGTCGAAGCCGTCCAAGGCCTTCTTAAACTGTTTCGTCTCGATGTAGGCACGGATCAGCAAGTAACTAGATCCTGCGTCACGAGGTTCGAGCGCCGAAGCTCTCTCGAGCGGCGGGATGGCGCGCGCGAATCCGTTCTGGCCGATGAGCGCGACCCCGAGCAATTCCTGAGCCTGGAAACTCGCAGGATTAATCTCCGCCGCGCTCTCCAGCACGGGCGTGGCGGAGCTGTAATCCTGCATTTTGATCAGGGCGATCCCCAGGTTCAGATTCGTTCCAAATTCGCGAGGGCTTACTTTCAATGCGCGCTGGTAGTAGGAGATTCCCACCTTGAAATCGCCCTGCTTCACGCTCAGGGCTCCCAGCGCATTCAGCGCGGGAACGGAACGGGGATCGATCTTCAGAATCTGCTGGTACTCCGCCGCGGCGTCCTCGAAGCGGCCTTGGGCTTCGAAGCTCTCAGCCTTCGCAGCCAGGTCCAGGATGGTTGATTGAGGAGATGATTGCGCAATGGCGAGGGCAGACAAGAAAAGGCTCACCACAAAGGCCACAGAGCACACACCGGGTAGCGCAGACTTCGTGCCGTTCGAAGTCTGCGGCTTTTTTCGAACCACACGAAGAGCCGCGGAGTCTCGACGGCAGAGACTCCGCGCTACCGGTTTCGATTCTGTAGCCCTCTCCCCTTTGGTGAGGGTGTGGGACAGGCACTCTTGCCTGTCTTTAAGGCTTGCGCATGGCGCGCCTGGTCGCAGGCAAGAGTGCCTGCCCCACTTCACCAGCCGGAGTGCGACGGGTGAGGGGTCTTTCGCAGAGTTCCGCGCTTTCTGAGCCATGTGCCTTGAAATGCTCATAATCGTCCGTCGCTCGATAGAACAATACTACCTCAGAATGACGGCGTTGGCGGAGGGGCCCAAAACAGATCCCCGCGGGAGAGGGCTGTTGATGTGAAAGCAGGTCGCGTCGGCGATGATGAAAGCGCCGTCGCGGCCAAACTTTCCTCCACGGAGAGGGCTGTTGATGTATATGGCGGACTGGTGCGTGTTTGGCGCGCGTGCTAGCATTACCGTGGGCTGAGGAGACAAGTCCGAAATGACGAGGTACGTGTTGGTATGGGCAGTCGCTTGGTCGGTTACGCTTTTTGTTGGGGCAGGGAATTCTCTTTCCGCTGCTGCGGAGAAGCCGCCTTCGATCGTTGTTATTTCCGTCGACACGCTGCGCGCTGACCACTTGAGCTGCTACGGCTACCGCCGCATTACGACGCCTCACCTCGACGCGCTGGCCAGGGGCGGCACGTTATTTTCCGCCGTCAGTTCGCAGGTTCCCCTAACCTTCCCTTCGCACGTTTCGCTTTTTACCTCCACCTACCCGTTCTTCAATGGCATCGAGGACAACGGCGAGGCGCTGCGCCCTCACGCTTTAACGCTCTCGACCGTCTTAAAGGCCCATGGCTATCATACCGGAGCGGTGGTGGGCGGATTTGTGCTCGACCGGCGGTTCGGGCTCGATCAGGGCTTCGACTGGTACGACAGCACCTTCGACCTGCATCGCCAGGCGGATTCGGACACTGGAGATGTGAAGCGGTTGGGCGCCGAGGTGGTTGCATCCGCCAATAAGTGGTTGGAAACAGGCTCCGGCAGCCCCTTCTTTCTCTTCGTCCATCTTTATGATTTGCATACGCCCTACAATCTGCCGGCGAGCTATCGCGCGCGCTTCGGCACGGGCTATGATGCCGAACTCCGCTACGTCGACGAGCAGGTGGGCGTGCTGCTCGAATCCCTGCGGCAGCACGACGTTTTCGCAAACAGCCTCATCGTACTCACCTCTGACCACGGTGAGGGACTGGGAGAGCACGGGGAGAAAACGCACGGCTACTTTATCTATCAGAGCACGATTTGGGTGCCGCTGGTCACGCACTGGCCGGCGGGCGGCGCCAAGTTTCCTGCCAGGATCGACGAACCTGCCGGCCTCGTGGACGTGGCCCCCACCATCCTTCAGTTCGCCGGCATTACGCCGCCCCCGGAGTTTCAGGGGCGCAGTCTGCTGGATCTAGTGCGCGCCGAACATCCCAAAGTCCCTCGCGAGGTGGCAAGCGAAAGCATTTACGCCGAGAGGCATTTCGGATGCAGTCCCTTGTGGTCGCTGCGCGCGGGACGTTACAAGTACATCCAGGCTCCGAAGCCCGAACTTTACGATCTGGCCGCGGACCCGGGCGAGACGCGCAATCTCTTCGCGGTGCAAGGCGCACGGGCGCAGGCTTCGAAGGAGAGGCTCGAAGCTCTGCGAGCACGGTTTAGAAATCCACGTCCCCGCGGGCACGGGACGCTCGATCCGGAGACGATTGCTCGCCTCGGTTCGCTGGGATATGTGGCGGGAAGCTCACACGAGCCGGATCCGTCGGAGCGCGGGCCCGATCCCAAAGACCGAATTGGCGACTTCGAGGAATTCGGACGCGCCATCGTTCTGGCGTCGATAGGCCACATCGAGGAATCGAACGCGCTGCTCGAGCGACTCCTCACGAGCCACCCGGACCTGCTCGATGTGCGCATGAGTTTAGGACTGAACGATCAGCGCCTGCGGCGGCAAGACGAGGCGGCGCGCGAGTTCCAGCAGGTTCTGAAAGCCGACCCTCTTAACGCCAAAGCGCATCTCGATCTTGGGCTAAGCTTCTTTGAAATGCGCAAGCTGGACGAAGCCGCACGAGAATTCCAGGCGGCGCTCGTCATTGCGCCAAATTACACGCGGGCCGAGGACATGCTAGGCAGCGTGGCGCTCCAGCGGAACGATTACGCACGGGCTCGCGAGCGCTTCGAGCATGTTTTGACGGTCGATCCCAACGACTATAGCGCGCATTACAATCTGGGAGCGCTCGCGGCGCTCCAGGGGCAATGGGATGCGAGTGAGCGGCACTTGCGCGCGGCCCTCAGCGCCGACCCGCTCGATCCCGACGCGCATAACACGCTCGGTAGCCTTTATCTCCGCAAGGGCGATCTGGATAGGGCGGCGGCGGAATTCCGCGAGACGCTCCGGCTCCGTCCGAAGTCCGCCTCCACTCACTACAATCTGGGGCTGGTCCTTAGCCAACAACATCGCGCGGCCGATGCCGCCGAAGAGTTTCGCCAGGCACTGGCCATCGACCCGCAATTGAGCGCGGCGCGAGAGGCGTTGGGCCGGTTGAGGGGGGCGAATTGAGCGGCGTGGGGTTTGATAGACGACGGAAGTAACCCCTCACCCGACCCGCGACGACTGGAGAATGCATCGTCGTGGGACACGATCTTTCCAGGCATAGCTGCTAGAATAGGCTCGATCGGGTTCCGGAGCCCGCCGGGGCGGGCGCAAGAATGTGGCCCACGGCGACAGCCGTGGGGAGAAAGTAGGCACGATGCGCCTGAAAAGCCCCGGGAGGGGCGACAGAGCTGTCTTGGTAATCGAAGATCTTCTGTCGCCACTACGTGGCTCGGCGTGCTCTCTGTGTGCCGTGATCCCACGGCTGGCGCCGTGGGCCACATTCTTGCGCCGCTGACGCGGCTTGGCGTGGAGTGACGGGCTTACTCTAGCGCCTGTGCTCTCCCCAAGTGAGAAGGCTGTGGGTTCTATCGCGCCGCGCGTTGCCTACCGAGGGTCAGCTATGGTTGCGGCCTGGTTGAGCGGCGTGCTCCCTGAACTCCCACCCACTTGTACCTTGTACTCGCCAGGCGTGAGTTCCCAATTTTCCTTATCGACATTGAAGATCGACAGGTACTTGGGTTCGACCGTCAAACTCACCGCCCTAGATTCGCCGGGCGCGAGGGAAACTTTCTCCCACCCAATCAGCCGCTTGAATGGTTCGCCTGCGCTGGACGGCAACGTCGCATAGACCTGCGCGATATCCGCCCCGGCGCGCGAGCCTGCGTTGGTGACGGTGAAGCTCACACGCAACTGCGCACTTGGCGTCACTTCGAGAGACGAATAGGAGAAGGTCGTGTAGGACAAACCGAAGCCGAACGCGAAAAGAGGCTCTTTGCCTTCCGCTTCGTACCACTTGTATCCAACCTTCAAGCCTTCGGTGTAATTGATATCAAAAGGTGTCTTCTGCTGAATTGGCTCGCCGCCGGCCGGCGCCGGCAGCATGCCTGCAATGTGCGCGTGTGGAAGGTCCGCTTCGCTCTTGGGGAAAGTAACCGGCAGCTTGCCGGAAGGGTTCACGTCGCCGAATAGCACGCGCGCCACAGCCTCACCGCCGCGAATCCCTGGATACCACGCCTCGACGACCGCGCTCACTTTATCGACCCAGGGCATGGTGACGGGGCCGCCGGTCTCGAGCACCACAATCGTGTGCGGGTTCGCCGCCGCCACTTGATTCACCAGTTCATCCTGGTTGTCAGGCAGCGAGAGACCCGCCACGTCGCCGCCTTCGGTTGTATGCTGCCAAACGAAGACGATCGCGAGTTCAGAGGCGCCCGCCAGTTTCGCCGCCGCTGCCGGGTCAGTTCCGGAATCATATGTCACCTGGGCATTCGGTGCCTCGGCCCTGAGCGCCCGCAAAGGAGAGGAGGGATGCCAGACGAATCTGCGGTTTCCCGGGACTGCGTTGCCGCCCGCCGCCTCGACCTGGTCGGAGCCCGCGCCCGAGAGCACGGCGATGTCCGCGTGCGCGCCAATCACCGCAATTGACTTAACCCCCGAAGCATTGAGGGGCAACTGGGCGTCTTGGTTCTTCAGCAACACGACGGCTCGCTCCTCAATTCGTTGGGCAACGTCCGCGCCGGTGAACGGGTTAACCGGCTTCGGTTCGGGGGGATTGTTGATGACCCCGAGGGCGAATTCCGTGCGCAGAATTCGATGCACCATATCGTCCAGCCGCGAAACGGGAACCTCTCCTTTTTCGATCGCCGCCTTCAAGGGGTCGCCGAAGTATTTGCCCGTAGGCATTTCCTGATCCATGCCTGCCTTGGCCGATGGAACCGCACTGTGCCCGGCCCCCCAGTCCGTCATGACCCACCCCTTGTAATCCCAGGCTTTCTTCAGAACGTCGGTCAGCAGGTAGGGATTCTCACAGGCAAAGACGCTGTTGAGCCGGTTATAGGCGCACATGACGGTTCCGACATTCGATTCCTCGATGGCAATTTCGAAGGCCAGCAGGTCCGTCTCCTGCATGGCGCGTTTATCAATGATGGCGCTGCCGATGAAACGCCCCGTTTCCTGGTCGTTCACGGCATAGCGGTTGATGTTGGCAATGACCTGCTGGTCCTGAGTACCCTTCAATTCCCGGCCAAGCATCTTGCCGATCAAGAGAGGGTCTTCACCGAGGCATTCGAAGTTCCGCCCGTTGCGCGCCTCGCGAATGATGTTGGCGGTTCCGCCCAGCGAAACGTTAAAGCCGAGGTCACGGACCTCTTTGCCGAGTTGAGCGCCATACTCGTATGACCCTTCTAAATCCCAACTCGCGGCGTTGGCCAGCGAAGAGGGCAACGCGGTCGCGTACACTCCGCGCCAGCCGATGTTCGCGACGCCCGATCTACCGTCCGTCATCTGTAAATCCGGGATCCCGAGGCGCGGAACTCCCGGTACGTAGCCCGCGCCGCCCAGCGAATGCTCTTTCGCGAGCGGCCCCTCGACGCCGTGAACCAGTGTGATCTTTTCGTCGAGTGACATCTCGTGGATCACCAGATCTGCCCGCTTGTCGGGCGACAGGCTCTTGTCCAGCCACGGACCTTTGACTGCTTGTTTGGCGGCATGCGGATTCTGCGCCGAAGCAACCGACAAAAGAAAACACGATATGAAGAGGGTCAAAATCCCTAGCATTCTCGCCAATCTTAAGAGACCGCGTGATACCTGATTTTCGTTCATTGCCGTTCTCTCCGTCTTACCCAAGATTTGCAGCGCGGGGCCGCAGCGTGCCCGCCCCGCGAAGGCGAAGAGTATAACAGCAGGCAGTTGCTATAGCGCAACAAATTCATGAGGCCGGATAGCTGTTGGAGGAGCCGGCGAAAGGTCGGGGAATGATCCCGGAATAAACCGGTTTCACGCCAAGGCGCAAAGTGCGCAAAGGCCGCGAAGCAGCCTGCGCAATTAAGACGAATCACCGGCGCCGATCATGCGCGGCCGCACGGTGAATCCTCGCGTCGCGAGGGCAAGGTAACCAATCCCCATGAGGAACCAGATGCCTCCCACGACTCTCGCGACGTTGTCCAGGTTCCACCACATGATTCCGCAAAAGACAGCGCCGAAGAGCGAGAGGCCGGAATCAATGCACGTCCTTAGCTTGCTCCGGTGAGGCCGCACGAAGGCGAATTGCCAGAAGGCGGCTAGGTTCACATTCATGAAGGCGAAGAAGGCGCCATAATTCTGGAGTTCGCCGGCATGTTCGAAGGCGTTGCCAACGTGCGCGAGGGCGATAGCGCCCACAAAAACAATCCCGCCGATGATCAGGATGTTGTAGGTGGGAGTGCTGGAGCCGGGGCTGAGATGCGCAAAGACTCTGCGCGGCAAAACGTTGTCGCGCCCCATGCCAAACAGCAGGCGCGCCGCGCCCAGGATGCCGGCCAGGCCGCCTCCGATATCGGCCAGCAGGATGCAGAAGCCCATGGCGTGAAACAAGCCCGGCCCGCCGACGCGCGCGCAGACGTCCATGAAGGCCGTTTCGAGGTTCGGCAAAGTCTGCCAATCGGGCCACACACGCTGGCCAAGATAGGCCAGGAATCCGCCGAAGACGCCGGTGAACAGGCACACCAGCACGATAGCCAGCAGCACGTTGCGCTTCGGATTATGCGCATCCTCGGACAGCGTGGTGACGCCTTCGAAGCCGAAGTAGGTGAGCACCGAATAGGAAGTCGCTGTCCACACCGTATGGATGGCGAAGGTCCTGGGATTGTAGAAGGGCTGGGTCGAAAACAGGCCGCTCCAACTTTGGTGATTAAACAGGAACCGGATCGCGAGTCCAATGAAAATCACCGCTACGAAGGACATGGCTGCCAACAGGATCTTGTCCGAAAGCGCCGAGGTCTTGATCCCTCGCAGATTCGGAGCGACCATGATCAATATCACGAGAAACATTCCAACCACAAAAGGCACCTGCGGCAGGTAACGCGCATGAAGGACGATGGCAACCCAGACGCCATTAACGAGCGGCGTCACACCGTAATCGAGCAGCACCGCCCAGCCCACCAGAAATCCTAGGTAAGCGTTCAACCCCTTGCCTACATAGGTATAGGCGGAGCCTGCAGAAGGGTAGATGGCCGCCATGCGGCCGTAACTGAAGGCCGTGATCAGCATGGGAACCATCGCGAGAAGAAGGGTGGTTACGTAATGGCCGTTCGAGAGTTTCTGCGCGACTCCGAAGAGCGGCACCGAGGCAATGGGCTGCGTCAACACGATGCCGTAGAACACGAGGTCCCACAACGTCAGGACGCGGCGCAAATGGGGCGCCCCAGCGTCGCGCGTTGGCGCTTGTGATAAGACCTGTTCCATGGCACCCTGAAAGAAAGGCGTGAGTTCGCAGTATACCATCAATAATGAGGAGGGACGATGCCAGGCCCAGGGATGGAGTTGATCGGGGAAGAGGAAAAGAAGGAAATACTCGAGGTTTTGGAAGCAGGATACTTGTATCGCTACGGCAGCACCGATGATCCGCGGTTCAAGGCCAAGGTGGTCAAACTCGAGCGGGAGGTGGCCAGGCGCGCCGGGGTGCCTCACGCCGTGGCGGTGAATTCCGGAACCTCGGCGCTGCTGGTGGCGCTCGTCGGGCTGGGGGTAGGTCCGGGCGACGAGGTGATCGTGCCGGGATACACATTCATCGCGAGCATTTCGTCGATCATCTACGCGCGAGCGGTACCCATCCTGGCCGAGGTAGACCGCACGCTCAACCTGGATCCTGCCGACGTGAAACGAAAGATCACGCCGCGCACCAAGGCCATCATGGCCGTCCATATGCTTGGCAATCCGGCGCGGCTCGATGAATTGAAGGCCATTGCGGACGAGCACAAACTACTGCTGATCGAGGACTGCGCGCAGGCATTTGGAGCGCGCTACAAGGGCCGCGGCGTCGGGTCGATTGGCGATGCGGGCACGTACAGCTTCAACGTTTACAAGACGATCACGGCGGGCGACGGTGGCATGGTGGTGACACACGACGAGTCCGCCTACCGGCGTTTCTTCGGCCTGCACGATCAAGGGCACTCACCGTTGCGTGCGGGCGTGGAGATCGGACGGCGGCCTTTCGTGGGCCTCGATTTCCGCATGACCGAATTGACGGCTGCCGTGCTGCTGGCACAGTTGAACAAGCTGGGGACTATTTTGGATCGCTTGCATGCCAACAAGCAGCGCTTCAAGCGTGCGATCGGCGAATTGCCGGGTTTGGAGTTCCGCGAGATCACTGACGCCGAGGGCGAATGCGCCACGCTGCTGACGGTGTTTCTGCCGAGTGAAGAGATTGCGCGCGGCCTCGCCAAAGACCTCGGCACGCGCGTGGTGGCGGATTCGGGCTGGCACGTTTATTCGAATATGGAGCAGATCCTCGAGAAACGCACGCCCATCGAAACCGGCTGTCCCTTTCACTGCCCGCTGTATACGGGGCCGGAGCAACGCTACTGGAAAGGCATGCTGCCGCAGACAGACGCCCTCCTGGCGCGAGCGATCAACATCGGCATCGGCGTGCGCGACCCTGGATTGGGCTCGGAGTTCGGCGTGACGGTACGCGATGGGTTCGATGCGGTGGACAAGCGCGCGGAGCAGTTCCTTCGCGCGGCGGGGAAATACTTATAGACCGCTCGCTGCTTGATTGATATGCGCGGCTTTGCCGCTCTGTCGTGCGGAACGGCTGTGAAGGTGTGAAGAGGCTAGGAATGTGTCATCCTGAGTCCTTCGCTTGTCATTCTGAGCGAAGCGAAGAAGCTCCGTAGTTCGCTCAGGATAAACTCCGCGAAGGATGACAGACCGCCACAAAGGTCGCTACTTCTTCCTGGCTTTGAGGAGCGCGACCGCAGCTGCTGGCAGTTGCACGGTGGCCAGGGTCCTGCCCTGCTCGTGCGTCACCTGAACGGGCTTTCCGGCGAGCGCCTCGGAGACTGCGTAATTCCCGCGAAAGCTCACTGTGACCGTCTCAGCATCGCCCCAATTCGAGAGGACGGCGGCCGGCCCCGAGGGATGCGTGAGGCCGCGGAAACAGACCTTATCGGAGCCTTTGTCGAGTTCGACCAGCGCATCCCGTTGCGCCTCGAGCGCCGGCTTCACGATGAGCCGTTGGACAAACGGATTGCCGCGCTTGAAGTAGGCGAGAGTGACTGCCGACTCGAAGTAGAGCGCCTGCCCTTTGCCGAGCCGACGCCGCGTGGCGAACGGTTTGCCTTCGCGGTCGCGCAATACAACCTCCGCGCCCTTCAGTTCGAGAGGAAGTCTCCACAATTCTCCTGCCCGCTCGTTCTGGCTGGTGATCGAGTAGGGCTCATCTGCCTTGACAGGATAGATATCGGAAGCCTCGACACCGAAGACGTCGCCGAGCCCGCCGGGAATGGTGGGGCGGATTTCACCCATTTCGGTCTTCCAAGCCGTCAGACCGTCCGCCCAGAGCGTGCCGCCCCGGCTTACGAAATCGCGCAGCGCCGCGACGCCCTGATCGTCGATCGAGTAAGAATAAGGCGCATACAACACGGAGATATTATCATTCAAGGTGGTCTTTAGTTGATCGATATCCACGAACTGAATAGGGATGTGGGCGCGGTGCAGCGCCAGGTAGCATCCCATCAGGGATTCCTCGACTTCGTCGCCGCGGTGCTGGGTCCTCTCGTCCAGGCTGTTGATGATCGCGGACTCCCGGTTATAGAGGATGGCCACCTTCGCGGGCTGAGGCTTCGCTTCAGCCAGGTAAGCGTTGCGCTTCAAGCCATCGATAACAGTTTTGACGGCGGGTAGCCTTACGGAAGGCTTTCCGTCCAGACTCACAAGGCCCCACTCGCCGGCTTCCGTTCCGCCCACGCGCGGGTGCCACAACCAGAAGATCACCGCCTTGCTCCCGGCGCCAAACGAGTCCCACAGCCAGCGGGTCATGTCGTCCGGAGTGGGATTCAAGGGAATGCCGCCGGTGAAGACGGTGGGTCCGCTTTGCAATTCCGTGACCCACCACGGCTGGTCGCCCGCGGGCGTTCCGATCAGATCGAGCCGGTAAGCGTAGCGCTCGCCATATTCAGAGTGGGCGGCGACAGGCGGGAAAATCCAGGCAGGATGAATCGAGGCGCCAAGGATATCAACAATGCGTTTTTCCTTCCAAACGTCCTGGCCGCCGGCGCCGCCCGTAGGCGCCGTCACGTTGATGTGAGTGGGGTGGGCAGGATCCACCGCTTCGATTTGACCCTTGATCCAGAGGAGTTGATCCACCAGGTTGTCAATGTTGAACTCGCGCCAGTCAACCACCCGATGGTAGTCGGTCCAATACTCGGAGAGTTGCTTGGGAGTGATCTCGGCGCCGGTGAACGATTCCAGGGGCTCGAACCAGTGCTTGTTCAATTCCGCAACCGTTCCGTACTTCGCCTGGAGCCACTTGCCGAAGGCCTCGATGGTCGAATATTCCGTGTCGTATTTCTCGGGCTCGTTCATAAGCAGCCACACGCCTTGCGCGGTGTGGCCCCGGTAGCGGTTAACGACTTTCAAAATGTAAGCCGCCGCGTGGCGGCGAATATCAGGATCGTTCAAATTGGTGCGGTTGTGATAGAAGGGGGTCTTCCTGGCCCATCCCGGCGGATCTTCGGCGCAGAGCGTAGCCACGATCTTGATTCCCGACCGGGCCGCGGCATCGTAAATCCAGTCGTAGCGGGTGAAGTCCCAGGCGCCCGGGGTGCGTTCGACATCGTCCCAGATGATGAATATGCGGGCGAGCGTCAGCCCGTTCTGGTGCATCAGCTCAAAGTGTCGTTGAACGCTCTCCTGGGTTTCGGTTGGGTTCAGGAAAAACTCCGCTCCCACGCGTAGCTGTTGATTCAATTCTGACAGTCGCGAGCCTGCACTCGTGTCCGCGTTTTGCGCCATCCGGGCTGCTCGAACGGGAACGGTCACGGTGAAAAGCGTTAACGCCAGTGCAAGGCCTTTCGCGGACAAACCCGGAGGAACGGCCATTTCACTACGGCGGCGCGCGGTGCGAGTCATGCTTGCCAGCTCCTTCGGCCTCCTCAGGCCCCGTGATAGGCTATTATATTGGGCATAGCTTGTCAAGAGCGATCGCGCCCTGGTGCTGTCCTGATTTGACTGGCAGCGCCCACCTTTAGAGCCTGCCCTGAGCGGAGCGAAGGGTCGACAAGTGCCGGCCTAAAGGCCAGCGCTACGCTGAAACTAGAAGCTGTGTCAAAACTTTCCGTTCTCGATTGCAACGGAGATGGTCGACTACGCTCGAAGCCGTGCTCCCCGAAGGGGAGCAAATTGTGTAGCCGGGGTGAAACCCCCGGACCCGGCCTTAAGATTGCCACGACCATCGGAGCCGCGCAGCGGCAGCAGAATGTGGCCCATCGCGAAAGCCATGGGATAAGGCATAAGCGTCATGAGCAAGCCCCGTAGGGGCGACAGATGTATTGGAGGGAGCGCAGGAAGTCTGTCGCCCGCTGACGCGGGCTTGATCGTTAACCCACACCGGCCATCCCACGGCTTTCGCCGTGGGCCACAATCTTTCGGCCCTCCGGGCCTTTGAGAGTAGCAGCGAGAAGCAATTCGCAGACGGCGGCAGGCTTAGGTTAACGCATGTGCGGCGTTGCCCCCGGCTACTCACGTCCAGCCCCTGCGGGGCTGAGGGCTCGAGCGGTGGCAGGGAACCCTGCGCGACCTTCAGTAATCTCTCCTCTGCCGCGCGTTTTGAAACAGCTTCGAGACACTACCCATGCCCGCATTGTACAGGCAGGGAATTGGACGTATAATCCAGTTGGGGCGAAGACTCAGAACGGCAAAATAGCGATTCATTTCTGGGGCAAGAACCAACATTCCTACGGTCGGGCTTTTTTCAATTCAAGACTCGAGGAGGAACCTATGGCAACCAGCACTGCTTTGGAAAAACAAGTCTCCGTCGGTCCGACGAAACTTCTCATTAACAATCAATGGGTGGAAAGCGCTTCGGGCAAGACATTTCCCAC
>JBEKLY010000175.1:0-16350 GCA_050010015.1 Terriglobia bacterium | reverse complement strand
CAAAAGCATCGGCGAAAATCTGCTGCCTGAGCCTGTCGTCAAGCGGAAGAAGCGGCCGGTTCCGATCCCTGTCGATCCGCAAACGGTTGTACGCGAGCGGAGCCGAGCCAACCAATTAGTTCAGGCCACAGGCTCCCGTATCGGCCGCTACTTCAACAAGCAGAAGGTCGATGATTTCTTACGGAAGCGGGGCCAGTTCGCCTCGCTCGACAGCCTCGCGATCTATAGGACATCGCACGCCCTGATTGCACTCGATGCCTGGCATGGCGCGTTCGGGATGGCGGCATGAGTGGACGAGTACTAGCCTACTGAGTAGACATTCATGAACTGCAGGCGCGTAGCATTGAGGCGGCCCGCGATCACTTCCGTCAGGGCTCGGTAGAGTTCGAATCCCAGTTGACAGTCCTTATGAGACTCGACGATGAGCAGTTCGCCGTTAATGCCAAAGGCCTCGATATCCTGAACTGCTCGTAGCGAGGCCGTCGCCCGGTGCGGCTCAACCAATGCAGACCAGGCGATCATCTCACCAGCTTCGCCGGTGCGGATCGTCATACGGCCCTTGGGCGGCATCTGCATCTCGACCGCCACGCGGCCGCTCTTGATGATGTATAGATACTTACTGAAGTCGCCCTCGACGATGAGGTCGTGCCCGGCCTTGAATCGAAAAGGCTCGGAAAGCGACAGAAGCTTCTCTCGTACCGGCGGTGAGAACTTGTCCAGAAAGCCGCCTTGCCACGTTTGTTCGGTCATCTTGGTTTCCTCTCCCAGTTAGTTTGTCCTTCGTCGAGCAATCCGTGAACCAAATTCCAGTCACCGGCATAGTCGATGAAGTCAACAAAACAAAGGGCTTCGGCTGAACAACCGGGATGGAAGCACCCGCCTGGCGCGGCGCTGGGGAATTGCGTCACTGCTTCAGCCCGGAGGTTGCGACAAATGACCCAGTTATTGACCTTTAGTCACCATCATGTCTTGACGCCGGGAAACTGATTGGAGTAAAACGCCTAACATGTGCTTCCGACTTGGCCGACACTGGCTTTACCGCTTTGTTCGGGCGGCAATTAGCGAACTCGCGCTCACGCTCGCGTCGGCGCTCCTTCTCCTCCTCACTGGGGTGGCCGCGACTGCGCAGACCAGACTCCAATACCAGTCCGCTTTCCTGCGCGTGGAAGTCGCTCCGGATCAACCCGGCTTGGTGGCGCTGGCAGTGGATTCCCTGGGCAAGAACAAGCTCAGTGTCAGTCCGCTTAGGCCGCCGGGCAAGGCGGAGCGTGCCTACCAGCTACGGCGCGAAGGCAACAGGTTTGAGTATGATGCCCCGGGAGCATCCGTCGATGCGCCGCCGGCGTGGACCTTCGATTTCTCCCCTCGCCAGATTCACCTGCGTTCCCGCTTCTCGGAAGGGAACCCTCCGCTCCCAATCACGCTCGACTTCGACTCTCGCGTCAACCACGCAACGTTGCTGGGGCTTATCAACGCCGACGGCAGTGTGCGGCTTCCGGCGATTCTTCACCTGCCTGACCTCGGCACGTTCCGCATAGCCTCGACGCCTGCGACGGGTCAGGCGTTAGGCTACGATGCCTACCGGAATCGCGGTGCTCACGATGAGCCATTGGGGAACAACGACTTTGTCAAGGTGACGTTCCCTGCCGCCTCCCCCACAACCCGCCAGGTCGACTACACGCTGGACGTGGTCGAGGTTCATCCCGGGCCTCGCGACTTCGCGCGCGACCCGCGTTTTGACGGGTTCCGGCGCAACTGGCTGAACATCTTTCAATTGAATCCGCGCTTGCGCGTGCTGGCCAACCACGCCTCGAGCGACCCCTGCGCCTTCACTCTGTTCGAGTACTCCTCGATGGCGGTGCGCACGCCGCTGCTGGCGCCGGGTGTGACCGCACTGGACCTGGTCCGCTTGACATTGGACCGCTACCTGGGCGGGATGAAGGGATACGGGATGGCGGGAGTCCAACACGACGTTCCGTACGATTTCCTCGATTCGTACCCTTCCCTGCTGATCGCAGCTTCGGACTACGTTCGAGGCAGCAAGGACCACGCCTGGCTGGAACACAATTACGCCGGCCTCAAGAGTTGGGCCTCGAGGATGCTCGCTATGGACCGCGACGGGCAGGGGCTAGTTGAGTACCCCATGAGCGGCAACTCGGGCTCCTGGGCCCCCGGCGTCCCGGTGCGTCCGGCGAACTGGTGGGACGATATCGGCTTTGGCCATCAGGACGCCTATTCCAACGCCCTGGCTTATCACGCCTTGATCGAAATGGTTGACTTGGCGCGCCAGGCCAACCAGCCGCGAGATGCGCAACTCTACTCATCGCGCGCCGAAAAACTGCGGTCTGTCTACTTCCGGACCTTCTTCAATCCCGAAACGGGACTGATCGCCGGTTGGAAGAGCGCCGATGGGAAGCTTCACGACTACTATTTCACGTTTGTGAACGGCGCGGCCATCGTTTACGGCCTCGTTCCACACGGCCAGGCAAACCAGATCATGGACCGCCTGCTCGCCAAGTTGAAACAAGTGGGCTACAACAGTTTCGAGTACGGGCTGCCGGGCGTGCTGGTTCCCGTCCGCCCGGAGGATTACGTCTGGGGCACCCGCGATCCCTTCCAGGTTTACCAGAATGGCGGCGCCACAGGCTCGTTCGAGTACTTCACCGTCGAGGCTTTGTATCAGCTAGGCCGCCGCGCCGAGGGTGACGCGATTCTGTTTCCGCTGCTCAAAGGCTATGAGGACGGAGGCTTCCAGGGGTTTGGCCCAGGCGGCAAGTCTTACGATTGGAAATCCTGGGACGGCAGGCCCCACGGCTACGAAGGTTTGCTCGTGGATAACTACCAGGCGCTGCTGGCAGTGCTCGACCGCTGAGGAACGAAGGGATTCCCCTCCTCCGCAGGAGGAGGGGGTAAGGGGGTGGTGGCGCTTCCGCCAACCACCTTTGACCCCTCCTTATCAAGGAGGGAAACCGGCCTATTTCCACTCGCGTTGGTTGAGCTATAGACCTGAGCTAGCATTCCTCGCGATCTATTATGGAGCGAACTCGTGAGAAAGCCTCTTTCATTTAGTGCTTTTGGCGGGTTAGCGCTTGTCCTCGCCGCCAGCTCGACACTGCGCGCGCAGCAAACGCTTCAGACTGCCCTGCGCGCGAAACTCGAAACCCAAATGGGGAATGTTGCGGAGCGTCTGAACGGTGTGATGGGCTACGCCATTAAGGACCTCTCAAGCGGCGAGACGTTTCTGCGCCTCCCCGACACGGTCTTTCCTCAAGCGAGTTCCATCAAGCTGACCGTCCTTCTGGAATTGATGCGCCAGGCGCAAGAGGGGAAGCTGTCGCTCGACGAGCGGCATACCTTGCGACGCAGTGAGATGACCGTCGGGGACACGGAGCCGATCCTCACCATGCTGGGCGATGGTACGGTCACCCTGAGCTTGCGCGATCTCGCCATCTTCATGGTGGTACTCAGCGACAACACGGCGACCAATATCCTTATCGATCGTTTGGGAATGGATAATATCAATGAAGGTGTTATGCGTCTCGGCCTCAAGGAGACGAAGCTGCGCCGTCACATGATCGACCTCGAGGCTGCCAGGAAAGGGAACGAAAACGTCTCCACGCCCCGTGAAATGCTGACGCTGATTGAGAAAGTCCACTCTGGCGAGGTGATCGACGCGGCGCATACGAAGGAATACTTTGACCTGCTCAGGCTGCCGAAGGAGAGCGAATTTCACAAAGCGCTGCCCGAAGACGTTTCAATCGCGGACAAGCCGGGCGCTCTTGAGGGAGTGCGCTGCGACACCGGTCTGATCGACATACCGGGCCATCCGTTTATAATGTCGATCACAACGACCTACAACGCCAGCGACGATGAAGGTGAGCGCGCTATTCAAGATGTCGCACGCTTGGTCTACGACTACTTCAATCGGCTCAGCCGTTCGAGTTCGTACGGCCGCGTGATCTCGGTCAAGTGATACACAGCTCTGCTTTGCGGAATGTTGGAGAAGCTCGAAAGAAACGGCCGGCTGTCATCCTGAGCGAAGCGAAGGATCTCCGCAGTTTCCGACGCTTCAACAACGTGCGAGCCACTGCAGAGATCCTTCGCTTCGCTCAGGATGACAAGGGGTTGCACCCGCGACTTAGGAGAGATTTCGATGAGCCTTTTGTTAGCCCTAGCCTTGGCGGCGTTATTCTCACCTGGGGCAGTCGTCGTAAAACCCGTCGCCAACATGTACTCCGCTCCGACCGAGGACGCCGATGTGGTGTCGCAGGCGATTTGCGGAGTCAGCGTCGTGATCGACGAAGAAAAGGGAGAGTGGGTGAAGGTTCGCACGCCAGATGATTACCCCGGCTGGATGCCCCTCGCATCGCTGCGTCGCTACAAACCGGGTGAGCACAACTACGCCGTTTCCGGGAGCGTCGTGCAAGTGGCCAGCATGTTCGCGAATGTCTACCGCGAAGATTCCGTCACCAAACACCAACCTGTGATGGTACTGCCCTTCGAGGCGCGCCTGGAAGTAGCGCCTGGGCCAGCTAAGGATGAGGACCGTTGGATCCAGGTTTGCCTGCCGGACGCGCGCACGGCGTGGATTCAACGGGGCGACATCGATCCTGACCCCAAGCCTCTCAGCGTCGCTGAAACCACAGAATTGGCCAAGCGCTTCCTGGGCCTCACCTACCTCTGGGGCGGGACTTCCACGTTCGGATTCGATTGTTCGGGCTTTACTCAAATGCTGGTTCGCCGGCGCGGGATCGTGATGCCCCGCGACGCCGACTTGCAGGCAGCGTGGCAGGGTGTAGGGCCGGTTCAGCCCAGCCAACTGCAAGCGGGCGATCTGCTTTTCTTCGGCGGCTCGCCTCAGAACATCACACACACCGGCATGTACATCGGAAACGGCGAGTTTATCAACGACACAACCCACGATCATCCCGGCGTGCAGATCTGCTGGCTCACTGATCCGTATTGGACCAAACTTCTCGTTGCCTGCCGGAGGCTGAAATGAACCGCCGCGATTGGATGAAGACCGCTGGTAGTGCGCTGACCGTAGCACAGCCACTTCTGGCTGTGAGGGCGCAGGCAGGAGTGCCTGTGCTCCCCGTGATCGAAATGGAAATTGTGCGCCTGCAACTGCGCCATACCTGGACCACCACCATGTCCTCGAGCGCCTACCGTGACACGCTCCACGTGCGCTACACTCGCGATGGCATAACCGGCCACGGCGAGGGCGCGCCCATCGTTCGCTACCAGGAAAACGCCGAAGGCGCGCGGCAAGCGGCGGAATCCGCACGCGAACTCGTGACCGCCGCCGACCCCTGGGAGTTCGAGAAGCTTCATTCGGAAATTGCCCGGCGCCTCTCGGGCCAATACGCGGCGCAAGCCGCCCTCGATATCGCCCTCATGGATTGGGTCGGGCAGAAACTTGGCATTCCGCTTTATCGGTACTTTGGCCTCGACCCCCACGATGCTCCCATCACCACTTTCTCGATCGGCATCGATACTCCGGAAATTACCCGCCAGAAAGTTCGCGAGGCTGAATCCTTTCCGGTCCTCAAAATCAAAGTGGGCCTCGACACCGATGAGGCGACCATCGCTGCGGTGCGCAGCGTTACCAACAAGCCCCTGCGCGTGGATGCCAACGAAGGCTGGAAGGATAAAGAAGAGGCGGTGCGGAAAATCAACTGGCTGGCGACGCAAGGCGTCGAGTTCGTCGAGCAGCCGATGCCGGCCCAGATGCTCGAGGAAACGCGTTGGGTCCACGAGCGCGTTCACTTGCCGCTGATTGCCGACGAGGCCTGCCAGCGCCCCGGCGATATCCCTAAGCTTCTCGGCATCTTCGACGGCGTGAACGTCAAGCTCGATAAGTCAGGCGGCATGCTGGTCGCGTTCGAGATGATCCAGATGGCGCGCGCGCTGGGCCTCCGCACCATGCTGGGCTGTATGGTTTCGAGTTCGGTGAGCGTCACGGCCGCAGCTCACCTCTCGCCGCTGGTCAACTACGCGGACCTTGACGGAAACCTGCTGATCGCCAACGATCCGTTCGTTGGGGTTCGTGTCAAGGATGGAAAACTTCTGCTCCCCGACGGTCCCGGCCTTGGTCTCAAGCCGGCCTGAAAAAGCTCTACTTCAGCTCGAGGAAGTATCGGCCCAGGTAGAGGCGCGCGCCTGATTCTTTGCCCAGAACGACGTTGAGCGGTTTGGGTTGATTGAGGGCACTGTCTTTCTTGGCTGCACATCCCCCCACCGTTGCGCCGGCCTGGTTGTAAAGGTGAAACTTCGCGTCCTCGCTGCTGGTCGCGGCGGGCTTCTCGAGGCCGAACCCGTAGCTCCCCACGCTAAGCGGAACACTGCACACCGACACTGCCCCTTCCGTAATGATCATGCCGGTGTATTTCTGCTTAATCTGGGCGCTATAACCTGTAGTGTCGATCAAGGCTAGAACCAATCGGGACCCTCCCGGGGTTTTCAGCAGCGCCGCGTTACGTTTCTCCACCGGGATCCTATTGCCCTCGAGATAAAAATCATTGGGTATTGCAGATTCAAAGGCCTTGCCGGTGAGTTGCGTGAAGGCGCCCTGGGCGCATGCGCTGCGGGGAGCGCTAATGAGAATGGCCAAGGCGACAATGATCAGTCCGCCGAATCTCTTCATGGTCTTTTCCTCCTCAGAGATTTCTCGGGGCGACATGGGACTGCCCGAGGTCCAGCTAATCAGCCGCAGTCTAGCACGAAAGCCTTCGGGCGCGGCAGGCATTGTCCCAGTTTGGGCGTAGCGCCGACCTTTAGAGCCTGCCCCGAGCGGAGTGAAGGGTCGGCAAATGCTGGCCCGAAGGCCAGTGCTACGATCAAACGAGGACAGCACCGCGCGGCAACGCAGCTCGAGGGACTACCGCCGCCCCAGGTCAATCAGCCTTGAACGCCATCGTAGTCATGAGCGCGAGGGCAGGTTGCGTGGTATCGAGCCGAGTGTGCTGCACGACCACTTTAACGTTGCTTTCGATCTTGAGAGCAAAGGGCGTTCCAACCGGAATCGCCTGCCCGCGCCGATTCTTGAGCGGACCGATCCGGATATGATTGGTACGGCGGGCTAGGCATGTCGCCTGGAGCCCCTCGATCGGATCACGATCTTCAAAATAGGCCGTGAGTTTCAACGTGGCCGGCTTTTTGCTGATGTTCAATACACAGGCCGACTCATGACTTTTCAGGTTGCCGGTGCTCTGCTCCGGCAGGAAACAATCAGGAACAATCCATACCCTCCCGCCTGCTTTTTCACTTGCCATCGTTGCCTCCTCGCTGCTTGAAATATCCGATTGTGTATTATGTCATTCTGAGCGAAGCGAAGAATCTGAGCAGTCAGTGAGTCCCTTAACTAACTGCAGGGATTCTTCGCTCCGCTCAGAATGGCACTCGCCTATTCTTGATCTCCCATGGTGTCGTGTTACGGAACTTTATTCATCAAGTCAGCCCGCTGCGCGGGCGTAAGCGAGTAGCCCACGGCGTGAGCCGTGGGTTTGTGGCCCACCCCCACCCCCTTCCCCCTCCCCCCCTTGGCGGGAGAGGGGGACAAAGGGGGAGAGGGCTCTCGCTTTCCCCAGGGCTTACACCCTGGGCTACTCTCTTTCGCCCCTTCGGGGCTCAGGCGTGTGGCCGGACTTAATCAACGAACTCAAGGTACACGACACTAGGAAATCGGCAAGCAACTCCTACCTTCGCGGGAAAACGATCTCCCCGGACGGGTCCCGTTGTTCGAGCGACTTCACCTGCTGGTTTTCCATTACAAATTCCCAGACCCGGTCAGAGAATTCCTTGACGCGGAATTGCAGGCCTTTATACGGGATCAGCTTTTCTTCGGGCTCGCCGGGCATAACCACATAGAGGCTGCGGTCCTGTTTCAGTTCGACCTGAAACTTGACGCCGGTCGGGTTCTCGTACGTCCCGGCGAGCTTCGAGAGGGTCTGGGGTTCAAGCGCCTGGGGCCGGCGCGTGAAGCTGGCCTCGGCTTCATCCAACGACATCACTGCGGTCGCCACGTCACCTTGAGGATTAGTGATGAAGTTCACCGACCACTTTCCGTTGATCTCGTCTTCAGGCGTGTCAAAGCGGTCGTAATGGAAGCGAGTCAGGGGCAGTTGAATTTTGTGAAAGTCGAATTGGAGCTGCTGGTCCTTCATCCCGATCTTCAACACGCCGTAAGCGGGGTGCTCGTATTCGCCCACATAATCCGCGAGGGGGTGGGAAGCCTGGGTGTTTGGAACACGGTCCAGTCCCGCTTTGGCCCGCGCCTCCGTCCCCGCCTTCTTCTCTTGCAGCCTTATCGCCAGACGGCGCTCGCTCCAGGGAGTCCGATCCAACCCCAGAAGGCGCTCGTACACGCTGTAACTGACGGTGTTGTAGAGGCTGGCGCAGTGATCCCCGATCACAAAGACGATAACCCCGATCCGCTCTCTGGGCATGAAGGAGACCTGGGAATGGAATCCGTTCAGGTCGCCGCCGTGGTAGGTGAGCAGGTGGCCCCGGTACGATACCGTGTCCCGGCCCATCCCATAGGCGGGGTCAAGCAGTTCCCAGTAGCCTCGGACTTCTGCCAGGGTATTCGGGAGCGCGATGGCCGGCTCGCGCGTGGCTTTGAGCGCGTTCGCGGGCAGCACTTGCCTGCCCTCGTATTTCCCCTCGTTCATCAAGGCGATGAGCCAGTGTGACATCTCCTGGATGTTGGAAATGATGCCGCCGCAGGGAGCCATTCCCGCCGTGTCCTCATAATAGGGGATCTGGTAGAGCTCCATGGTGTCGTGCTTCTCCGTGAATGGCACCCCGTGGTCATCCTGTTTGAGCATGTCCGCCACCGAGTACCCGCTCGCATTCATGCCCAGGGGCTGGAAGATTCTCTCGCGGACGAAGTCCTCCCAGGTCTTGCCCGCTTGGAACTGGATGATGTAGCCGGCCGCGGCGAACATCATGTTGTTGTAGAGAAAGGTCGTGCGCAGGGGCTCCTTGGGCTCCATGAACTTGATCCGTTCGAAGAGCTCCTTGCGGCTGAGATCCGCCTTGTACCAGATCATATCGTGGCGAGTGATTCCCGTGCGGTGAGAGAGCATGTCGCGCAGCGTAACGTTGTCATTCAGCGCGTCGTTGTAGAACTCGATGGCAGGAACCTTGTCGCGCACCGGCTTGTCCCAGGTCAGCTTGCCCTCCTCGACGAGCATGCCCGCCGCGACCGCGGTGAACAGTTTGGTGTTGGAGGCGAT
Source organism: Terriglobia bacterium (assembly GCA_050010015.1). GTDB lineage: Bacteria > Acidobacteriota > Terriglobia > UBA7540 > UBA7540 > CAVROP01. Next base: position 7,111 of record JBEKLY010000175.1, on the reverse strand, counting down.
CTGGCAAAGCGTGGTGGGGGTGAAGGGCAACTTCTTTCCGTAGTCCCGATAGCCGTAACCCTTGGCGAAAACCAGCTTATCCTTGACCACGATGCCCACGCCCACTCCCGGTGCGTTCCAGTCCTTCAGGATCTTTTCCATGTAGGAATCGAAGCCCTGGAGCTTGCCGGTAATATCTTCGGCCTGGGCCGCCATTCTCTGCGGGGAGGAAACCGCGATGAGGGCAACGATGAAAATCCAGATCCCGGGCTTGAGTCTTGAGGCGTCCCTCATTCGAATTCCCTCCATAGATTCCCTCCCGCGCGATTAGAAGTTCGACCCGCCACGCCCGCCGGCCCCCCTGGAGGGCGATCGTGCCTGTGTGTAAAACGTAATCTGCAACGTTGTGGTGGATATGGTACCACGAACCGCGTGCAGACTCCTCAATACAGAGGCGCTGAAGCGCAGAGAAGAAAAGCAGATCCTTCGCGCAGTTTACCCTGAGCGAAGCGAACGGGCTCAGGATGACATGTCATTCTGAGCGAAGCGAAGAATCTGCATTTGGTTGGGGCTTTGCCGTGCCGCGTCTCAGCGGTACGAGAGGCGGCCGGCCCGCCGAGCGTAAGAAAATGGTATGATGACGAGCATTATGAACATCCATGCGAACACACTCGGAACTCTGTCTGCGTTTTTCGCATTCTGCCTTCCTTTCTGCGCTGCTTTCGCTCAAGCCCCGCCGCGTGCTGAGTCGAAGCAGGCCGTGGTGTTGCACGCCGCTCGCCTGCTGGATATCGAGAGTGGAAAGATCGTCGCGCCCGGCGAAGTGTTGGTCGAAGGCGATCGAATTGCCGAAGCCGGCTCAGCGGTCAAACGTCCGGAAGGAGCGGAGGTCATCGACCTGGGCGACAGGACGCTGATGCCCGGCCTGATCGATGCTCACGTGCACCTCTTTCTACATCCCGGCGCGGAGGATTTGCAGACCATCGAGGAGTCGGTGCCGGAGCGCACCATTTACGCGGTCCTCGGGGCCCGAGACGACCTGATGGCCGGCTTTACGGCAGAGCGCGACATGGGAACCGAGGGCGCCGGCTCAGCCGACTCGGCGCTCCGCAACTCCATCAATCAGGGTTTGATTCCCGGCCCGCGCTTGCGCGTCAGCGGCAACGCGGTGGATATTCTCGGTGGTCACGAAGACGCCATCCGCTACAACCCCGCGCAGCACATCTCCTCGAACGCCACTTACGCCAACAGCGCAGCCGAACTGGTCACGGTAATACGCCAGCAATTCAAGGAGGGGGCCGACTTCATCAAGATTTATGAAACTGGCCCGGACTCGATTCGCGACGGCAGGCTGTCCACGCCGTTTCAGTACACGGAAGCCGAGTTGCGCGCGGCCGTCGAGGAGGCCGCCCGCGTCGCCAAGCACGTCGCGGTGCACGCTACGGGTGAGCCGGGCACGCTCTACGCCTCCCGAGCCGGAGTGGTCTCCATCGAGCACGCCGATCAACTGAGCGACGAGACCATGCGAATCATGCGCGAGAAACAAATCTTCGCCGTGCCGACGTTTACCATCATGGAATACTTCGCGCAACACGCTGCTACACCCACGCAGGCCGCGCACGAACAAAAGATTGCCGACCTGCACGTCGAGGAGTTTCAGAAGCAGCTTGCGGCCGGCGTGCCGATGGCGGTCGGCTCGGACGTGGGCCCCTTCCCCCACGGCACCCAGGCGCGCGAGTACGTGCTGATGGTGAAGAACGGCATGACGCCGCTGGCCGCGCTTCAGGCCGGTCTGCTCAACGGCGCGAAGCTGCTCGGCTGGCAGGATCGAATCGGCGCCCTGAAGCCCGGCTATTGGGCCGACGTCGTCGCGGTTCCAGGCAATCCCCTGGACGACATCAGCGGACTCGAGCGCGTGAGCTTTGTGATGAAGGGCGGAGTTGTGTACCGGAAGTGAAACTGATTGAAGACGGTTGATCGTTGGCGGAAGGACCCCCTCACCCGGCGCTACGCGCCACCCTCTCCCCCAAGGGGGAGAGGGCTTGAATTCCATTTATCGAGCCCCGTGGTCCCTTGGGGAACTGGTGTGAGATCGAGTAATATGCCCCTCGCCCCCTTGGGGGAGAGGGAGGCGCGTAGCGCCGGGTGAGGGGGTCGTGCGCAGATTTGGAATCCTCCACTCGGCAAAATGAAACCCCGCCTCTGGCCGCATTGACCTTACACGTGGCACCTGCCCGTCTCACTTGCCCACAGGCCCCGACTCTTGCGGCGCGTGATTGCTGAACATCTCTTCGATTTGCGTCCGGTATCTTTCTTTCACCACCGCACGCTTGACTTTGAGGGTGGCCGAAAGCTCTCCGGAGGCGATTGAAAAGTCCTGGGGGAGCAGAACAAAGCGGCGAATCTTCTCGTGGCGCGGCAGCCAACGCGTCGCATCGTCTATTTGGCGCCGTATGAGAGCCTGAATATCGGGATGAGCAACCAGTTCCTGGCGGTTCTGGAAAGTGATCCCGTGGTCGCGCGCGTAAGCCTGCAAGCGCGTAAATTCAGGCACAATCAGTGCTCCCACGTATTTTCGACCATCCCCCAGCACCGCAATCTGATAAATGTACGGATCGCCCTGGAAAAGGTTCTCGAGTTTCTCCGGAGAAACGTACTTACCTCCGGAAGTCTTGAACAGGTTTTTCTTGCGCCCTGTAATCTTCAAATAGCCGTCGGAGTCGAAGCTTCCCAGGTCGCCGGTCCGCAGCCAGCCATCCACGAAAGCGGAGCGATTGACTTCCTCGAGGTGGTAGTAGCCGCGCGTGATGCTGGGCCCCCGCACCAGGATTTCCCTTCCCACTCGACCTTCTGAGTCAATCTCTTCGTCGCTCAGCTTCACTTCGACCCGCGGTATGACCTTCCCTACAGTCCCCAGCCTGGTCCGCCCCGGACAGTTGACCGCGATGACCGGTGAAGTCTCCGTCAAGCCATACCCCTCGTAGACCGGGAGCCCTATTGCGTAGAAAAACTCCGCAATATCCTTGGAGAGGGGCGCTGCTCCTGAAATCAGCATGCGCACCCGGCCGCCGAGTTGTCCGCGAACCTTGGCGCAGACCAGCCGATCGGCAAAACCGTACTTCAATCTCATTCCCAGCGGCGGGATTCGCCCCTCGAGGAGAAATGGAATGCGCTGCCTGCCGACGGCGAGGGCCCAATGAAAAAGCCGTTGTTTCAAGGCAGGCAGTTGGCGGACGCCATCCATGATCTTACCTTGCATCTTCTCGAGGACGCGCGGAACAACAGCCAGGGCCGTAGGCCGAATCTCGCGCAGATTCAGCGGCAGCGTGTCGAGACCCTCCGCATAAGCGATGCGCACTCCCTTCCAGAAACAGAAGAACTCCACCATCCGCTCGAACACGTGCGAGAGAGGCAGGAATGAAAGGAGGATATCGGTAGGGTAAAGGGGGAAGACCTCTGCGGTGGATTGGACATTCGAAACGATGTTGGCATGAGTCAGTACGACGCCCTGCGGCTGGCCCATGGTGCCCGACGTGTAAATGAGGGTGGCAATGTCATCGGGCTTCGCATCCAGCGCCTTGGCCTTGAACGCGTCAATGAGCATTGGACCGGCCCAGCCCATCTCGCTTTCGACGCTTCCTTCCCAACAATCGGCTTTTGTCCCTGCCACCGTCGAGCATCCCATGGCCAGCACGAACTTCAAAGCCGGCAGCTTACTCCAAATGTTGAGGATCTTGCGGAGTTGGGAATCCGTGGCCACGACGATACCCTTGGATTCCGAGTCGCGCAGGATGTACTCGAGGTCCGGCTCGAGAAGCGTGGGAAAGAGCGGCACGGTGATAGCGCGCAAGCCGAGGATGGCGTAGTCCGTCAGCGCCCACTCCGGCCGGTTTTCGGAAAGTAAGGCGATGCGATCACCGGGCCTCGCCCCGAGGCGCTCCAAGGCCGAAGCGAGTGCCGCAGCTTTGCGCAGCGCCTCGTGCGAAGATATACTTTGATACCGGCCCTCCGATTTGTAGAGGAAACAGTCAGGCCTGTCTTTCTCTTCAATTGCTCTGATGAATAACTCGTTAAGAGTACTGAAATCGCTTGCAGTCATATCCCGTAGGCGTTATCCCGTTACGCGCAGGCAGCGTCCCAATTTGCGCGTAGCGGCGACCTTGAGGTCGGCAAGTGCTGGCCTAAAGGCCAGCGCTACGGGTCAAACTGGTATCGAACGTGGGCGTCTAACCCTTTGCTAAACCGGCCATCTTAGCATACCTTGTTTAATTCAATCTTGTATTACGCCTACCCACACGATACAAATGCTTCGGTTGTTAATATGAAAGCAATACTATTCCGATATAGTCTGCCGCGCTTCGCGTTCGCCTACCTAGGGGGCATCTTTACACCTCGCGCCTATTTGGCGGCGCCAGGCCCCGTGGCCTTTAAAGAAATTCCTGAACCACAACTCCCGGCTGACGACTGGGCCGTAGTGCGAACCGAGTTGTGCGGGATTTGCGGCAGCGACCTGAAGGAAATCTTCCTCGAGGGAAGTTTCGACAATCCCCTGACGTCGCTCATCTCATTCCCAGCCGTGCTTGGGCACGAAGTGGCGGGCACGATTGAACGCGTGGGCCCGCGCGTGACCAGCCGGCGCGTCGGCGAGCGGGTGGTGCTGAATCCCTGGCTTTCGTGCGGGCCGCGAGGGATCACGCCGCCGTGCGATGCCTGCCGGCGCGGGCAGTATTTTTCGTGCCGGCACTTTACCGATGGCCACTTGCCGCCGGGCATCCATATCGGCAATTGCCGCGCCGCTTCCGGTGGCTTTGCGCCGCTCGTGGCTGCTCATGAATCGCAATTGTTCCCGATTCCGGAAGGCGTGAGCTTCGACCAGGCAGTGCTGGCCGATCCGTTCTCCGTCAGCCTGCACGCCATCTTCAAGTCGCCGCCGCCCGAAGGCGGGCTGGCCTTGGTTTATGGCTGCGGGACGCTGGGGCTCTTGTCGATTGCCATTCTGCGGGCGCTCTATCCCGCCGCTCGCGTGATCGCCATTGCGCGCTACCCTCACCAAGAAGAATTGGCCGGTGAGTTGGGCGCTGAACGTGTAATCCGAGTTCGGGATCGAGCCGAGATCGTGGAGGTTATCGCAGGAATGGTCGGCGCGTCAGTGCTTCGCCCGCACAAAGGCACGCCGTGGCTCTTGCGCGGCGTGGACGTGATCTATGACACGATCGGCTCGCCGGAATCGTTCGAGGTTGGGGTGCGAATCACGCAGCCTCGGGCGACGATTGTTGTGACCGGCGTCGACCAACCGGCGCGCTTCGAGTGGACGCCGCTCTACTTCAAAGAGATCGCCCTGGTCGGCTCGAATGCGTTTGGAATCGAGAGCTTCGAAGGCGAGTCATTGCATGCCATGGAGATTTACCTGCGTCTGCTCGCGCAAAAGAGACTCGACACCACACGCTTGATAACTCACCGCTTCCGGCTCGATCAATACAAAGATGCCTTGGTCGTTGGCCGCCAAAAGCACCGGCATCGCGCCGTCAAAGTGGTGTTCGATTTTCAAAGGAGTGCGGCATAATAACTCCGTATTCCGCGGGTGGCGCATCAGACGTGCCGTCCTTGGGCATGTCTGCGCTACGCGTAGCGGCGGGCAAACTCCAGAGCGCCTACATCCCGACAAAAAGCGTCGAGACGTAGGCGCCATCCATGGATAATTCGAGTCCTTCCCGCGAAACTCGCCCTCCGCGACGCGGCATGGCGAGGCGAGACGCTCTCTTCCCTTTCGTCATTTGGTGTGCTACGCTCCGTTCCGGCAGTGGGGCCGCGACCCGTGGTACTGCCCGAGGGGAGGGTGTGACACATGAACCCGCCCACGAGATTTGAACGTCCGCAGTTTGCGCAGATTTCTCACTCGTCCAACACTGAAATTAACGCCCAAGAGGCCGCGAGGCACAGCTTAGCCCTTCCAGCAGGCTTGCTCCTCCTGGTAGTGGTTCGAGCCGTGTTTTGGGCAAAATGCGCCGATCCCGCCCCGATTCCGGCCCAGATTCTGGAGCAAGACACCACGGACCAGCACGTGTATGACGGGGCCAGGACGATCATTGAGTATTCACAGGCTGAACTGCTGAGCGCCTTCCCGGAACTTCGACGGCTTCGAGTTGCAGAGAGCCAGGACGAGCTACCCAAGATTCTGGGTAAGGTGGGAGCGAACGTCGAGGCGGCTGTTGACGGTCTACCGAACCTGATTTCCCAGGAGGTCGTAACTCAGCAAACAATCACGCTTGAGCAGTCAGGATCTGTCCAGACCCGGCGGCTTGGACCTTTCAATTATATGATCCTGGCACACGAAAGCAGCGGGAACGTCACTCTTGAGGAGTATCGAACTGATGCCCAGGGAAGCCGCACCGGACCGCAACAACTAGAGCATGACTTCTTCCTGACCAGGGGCTTTTCCACCCTCTGGACTCTGTTCCATCCCGGCGACAGATCGTCTGCGAATTTCAGATTGCTGGGACAGGAGGAACTCGACCGGCACGCGACCAATGTAGTGGCTTTTGCCCAGCGGCCTGGATGGGCTACGGTTCTCGGTCGAGTTGAGGCGAATGGGAGGTCAGTCGTGATCCTCTACCAGGGGATCGCATGGATTGATGTGTCGACCTTTCAAATCATCCGCATGCGCACAGACCTTCTGGCTCCGCGTTGGGACGTCGGTCTGCGGCAGCAGACCACCGAAGTCGAATTCGGCGAAGTTCACCTCCCCGAGGTAGCCACTCCGCTGTGGTTGCCCCAAACGGTTGTGGTAACGACCAGCTTGAACGCCGAAACCCTGCGCAACGAGCATCGCTACACCAACTACAGGCTGTTCCGCGTGGAGAGCACCATCAAGCCGGTCGAGCCCGAAAAAACGGTTCCAAAGAACTGAGACCTAAGCGCGGCCTCGAACCAGTGGCCAGGGTTAGTGTCCTGAGTCCGAAGTTCGTTAAGAAGGTCGTTCTCTGCGCAACGGTCTTTCGGAGCCCCGTCAGGGGCGGCAGAGAGATAGGGGTAGGGAGAAACGATTGAATTCGAATCCCCCTCCCTCCGAACCGGACTGGCGGATCTCCCGCATCCGGCTCTCCAGTCGGTGGTTTTACCTCGAAGAGGAATG
>JBEKLY010000174.1:0-16525 GCA_050010015.1 Terriglobia bacterium | reverse complement strand
CTCGCCACCCTCTCCCCAAGGGAGAGGGCAGAAATCAATCAACGTTGACGGCCCTCTCCCTTGGGGAGAGGGTGTCCCGCAGCCGGCGTAGTCATCAGCCGGTGCGGGACGGGTGAGGGGTTACTTCGGAAGAATTCAAACTCCCGTTCAGTTCTCGAGGTTATCAGGGCAGGCAATTCAGATTCAAAGAGTTGGCCCGGGAGTGCCAAATTCAACTTCGGAATTCGGGTTCAATTCGGGACCTTGTCCAAGAAGCCGGAAGTCGAAAGCCCGAAATCGAGACGCAACCCGGCCTACCGTCGGCGAGAGAGAGGCAGAAATCTAAAAAAGTTGACTAGACCGTGAACGAAATTGGCGGGCGTTGGAATGTAGACTCGGCGGCGAGGCGGGGCCGCTGTCCGGAGATCCCGGAGAATGCGAACGATCTCAGACGCAGGCACGCGCACGGCGACGCTGTCCAACGATACGAAGTGCGCGGTAAGGTCGCTGCCGATGATAAAGGCGGCGGGTTTCGCGATCCCTCCCTTCTCGTGTGCGTTGTAGACATCCCAGGCTTTAACGACTTGTCTTCCCGTGTCGCACAAGATGGCGAACGGCAAGTTCATTTGGCGACGCAAAGCTTCGGATACTTGTGGTGCGTCCACCGAAATAGCGACAAGGGTCGCGCCGGCCGCGCGGATTTCTTCATAATGATCGCGGAAATCCGCCAACTGGCGGAGGCAGAAAGGTCACCAGGAGCCGCGATAGAAGATGAGCACGACGGGGCCCTTCGTCACTAATGAAGACAGTCGTCGCGGGGTGGCCGTCGAATCCGGCAACTCGAAGTCCCCTACAGGTTCTCCCACCGCTGGAGATTTGCCGAAAGTCATAATCACATTCTACCCCACTTCGACGCCCGCTCAACCTTGAGGCCTTGGTCTTCCAGCGATGGCAATCGGATAGCCGCGGCCCTCGCAAGTTCGAGATTGAGTTTACGGAAGCGGCAACCCGGCGCTATTCGAAAAGCCAAGAAACAGGTTGGGGAAGAGGCCCAGGTAGAAGATCCCGATCAAACTTACAGCCAGGGCCGCGCGCAGCGCCGTCGGCAGCGAAGTGCGGGAGGCCTTCGTAGCGCCTTCGCGCATATACATGGCGACGACGAGGTGAAGGTAGAAATACACCGAGACGACGCTGTTGAGCAGGGCGACGATGGTAAGGCCGATCAGGTGGGAGTGAATGGCGGCGCGGAAAAGGAAGAATTTTCCGAAAAAGCCTGCGGTGGTGGGGATTCCCGCGAGCGAGAGCAGGAAGACCGTCAGGCAAGCGGCGGTCCCCGGCCGCACGTAGGCCAGGCCTGTATAGTCTTCAATTTGCGTCGAGAGTTCGCCGTTCCCCGCCAGGTGCGCAATCAACACAAATGCGCCCACATTCATCAGAGCATAGGCCGTGAGGTAAAAGAGCACCGCGGAGGTGCCTTCTTTGCTTCCCGCCGCTACTCCGACCAGAACGTATCCGGCGTGAGCAATGGAGGAATAAGCAAGTAATCTCTTGACGTTGGTCTGCCAGATTGCCGCGAGATTACCCAGGCTCATGGTCAGGATCGCTGAGACCCAGATGACCCAGAAGCTGGTCGAAGACCCCGAGACTAGCCCACCCAAGAAGACCCTCAGAAGAACGGCAAAGGCGGCCGCTTTAGGGCCGACGGAGAGGAATGCCGTCACGGGCGCCGGCGCGCCCTGGTACACATCCGGCGTCCAGATTTGAAACGGAACGGTGGAAAGTTTGAACGCGAGGCCGACGAACATCAAAACCAGCGCCACGCGCGCGAGAGTGGTCCACTGCTCGGGATGCGGAAGGCGCCCGCTCAGCTCGATGAGGTTCGTGGTGCCGGTCAGTCCGTAAACGAAGGCAATACCGTAAAGGAAGAAGGCCGTGGCGAACGATCCCAGCAGGAAGTATTTAAACGACGCCTCGTTCGAAAGCGTGTCTCTTCGCCGGAAGCCCACCAGGATGTACGTGGAGATGGACGAAATCTCGAGCCCGATAAACACCATGATGAGGTCGGTGGATGCCGCCATGAAGCACATCCCTGCCGTCCCCATAAGGAGCAGCGCGTAGAACTCGCCGTGTTGCAGGCCGTCACGCTCGAGGTAGTTGATGGACCCGAGCACAGTCAGCGCGGCGACCAGCAGGAACAGATAGAAAAAATAAAAACTGAACTGGTCCGCGGCGATCGCCTTGCCGAAGGCCAGTCCGGGATTGTTGGAAGTCCACCACGTGCCGCCTGCCGCTGTGAGAATTCCGGCCAGGGAAAGCCAGCCGAGCAAGGACCTCCTTCGGGGCGCGACGAATGGTTCGAGGACCATCACCAGAATTCCGAATCCGCACAGAATAAGCTCCGGGAGGATTCGCATCGTGTCGACGGCCTGGAAGGTGGTCATCTGCCACCCCCCGAATAGGGATTAGGGAACAGGCGATAGGGATTAGGGGCCCGGGAACTGTGAGTCGCGACTCGGGAGTTGAGGTTGATCTCCGTGTTCACGGTTCCCAGTTTCCTACTCGCTAATCCCTGATCCCTAATCCCTAATCCCTTTTCTCTAATCCCTAATCCCTGTTCGCTAATCCCTGCTCCTCGCACTCGCGACATGACGGCGTCCACGCTATGATCCATGCGGCGCAGGAAAGGCTGGGGATAAATTCCCATAGCGAGAATTACAATCACCACCGTGACGAGGATGAATTTCTCGAGAGCGCTGCAATCCGGAAGACTCTTATTCTTGTCATTCGTAATCTCGCCTAAGAAAACTCGTTGATACATCCAGAGCAAGTAGACGGCAGCCAGCACTACGCCCACGGCGGCCAGCGCGGCGTAGAGGGCCCGCTCGCGGAAGGACCCGACGATGATCAGAAACTCACCCACGAATCCATTCAGCATGGGCAGGCCGAGGGACGCAAGGGTGACGATCAGGAACAAAGTGCTGTAGACGGGCAGGGAAGTGGCGAGCCCGCCAAATTCGCGGATGAGCCGCGTATGACGGCGCTCGTAGAGCAGGCCGACGAGCATGAACAGACCGCCGGTCGAAACACCATGGCTGAACATCTGGTAGATGGCCCCTTCCATTCCTTGCGTGTTGAGCACGAAAATCCCCAGCACGCAGAAGCCAAGATGCGCCACCGAAGAATACGCCACCAGCTTCTTCAAGTCGGGCTGCACCATCGCCACGAGCGCGCCGTAAATGATGCCGATAATCGCCAGGGCTATGATGAGCGGCGCAAACTCCCGCGAGGCGCGCGGAAACAGTGGCAGGCAGAAGCGCAGCATGCCGTAGGTGCCCATCTTCAGCAGCACCCCGGCCAGGATCACGGAGCCCGCCGTGGGCGCCTCAACGTGAGCGTCGGGCAGCCAGGTATGAAAAGGGAACAACGGGACTTTGATGGCGAAGGCGATAAAAAATGCCAGAAACAGCCAGCGCTCAGTCGAGGGAGACAAGGCAGAACTGTTGGTGAATGTGGCGACGATCCGGACCAAGTCGAAGGTTCCGGTGACGCTATAAAGATAGATAATGCCGGCCAGCATAAGCGCCGAGCCGACCATCGTGTAAAGAATAAACTTCACTGCCGCATAAATCCGCCGCTCGTGACCCCAGATGCCAATCAGGAAGTACATGGGGATCAGCATCACTTCCCAAAAGACGAAGAACAGCACTAGGTCGAGCGAAGCAAAGACGCCGATCATGCCCGTCTCGAGCGCCAGCAGGAAGATGAAGAATTCCTTCACGCGCTTCGTAATGCCCGTCCAGGAAACAAGCACGGAAAGCGGCATCAGGAATCCCGTCAGCAGGATGAGCAGCGCGCTTAGGCCATCTACGCCGAGGTGATAGTCAATTGGCGGCGAGGCGATCCAGGGATGGATCTCAACGAATTGCATGCCCGGAGCGTCAGCACGCAAGCCGGCATAAACAACCACGGTGACCAGAAACGTGAGCAGTGATGAGGCGAGCGCCACCCAGCGGATCGGTTTGTCGCGCTCCGCGCCCAGGAATCCGATGGCGACCGCTCCCGCCAGCGGGAGCAGAATCGCGATCGTGAGAAGATGATCAGCTAGCCAATGCATAGAATAAGTTCGCTACGTTCTGCATTTCGTGGACGTGACCCCTCACCCGTCGCGCTCCGGCTGATGAAAACGCCGGCAGCGCGACACCCTCTCCCCTGGGGAGAGGGCAGTCTCTTCAAGACGCTTGTCCACTCTCCTGAGCGCGTTCGTTCGAGCATCCCCTGGCACCCGAAACCTGACACCTGCCCTCACCTTGGCCAGAGCGCGTAAGCCAGCCACGCCGTGGCGCCCAACATGACCCACGTCGCATAGCTGCGGATGTTGCCGGATTGAATGCGACGCAGCAGGCCTCCCACGCCGGCCACTCTCTCCCCAGTTCCGTTAACGCCAAGTCCGTCAATAAGCCCTGCGTCGACGCGCTGCCAGAGAATCTTTTCCGAGCCCACCCTGAGCGGCCGGACCACCAGCCAGTTGTAGAGTTCATCCACGTAGTACTTGTGAATCAGGAGTTGATAGATGCCGTTGAATCGCTCCGCAACGCGGTGGGGCAGCGACGTGTTCTTCAGGTAAAGCCACCAGGCCGCCAGGATGGCGACGCCTGCAAACGAGAGCGCGAAGATCATCAAAGTGCCGCTGGTGAATCCCTGACCTCCGGACTCGTGCCCGGAGGCGCGCAGGAAATCGCTCGAAGACTTGAACACCGGATCGAGGAAGCGGTCAAACGCCTCGCTTCCTCCAAAGGCCTTGGGCCAACTCACGTCGCCCGCCACGATCGAGAAGAGCGCCAATATGAGCAGCGGGGTCGTCATCTTCGAACCGCTCTCATGCACGTGGTGTTCGGCTTCGGGCGAGAGGCGCGACTTTCCGAAAAAGGTCAGGAAGAGTGCGCGGAACATGTAAAAGGCCGTCAGGCCGGCCGTGATCGCGCCAAGCCAGTAAATCCAATGCCGCGCCAGCGGACCCTCGTACGCAGCGGCGAGAATCTCATCCTTACTGAAAAACCCCGATAACCCGGGCACGCCGCTGATGGCGAGGGTGGCAACGAAGAAGGTGATGAACGTGGTTTTCATCTTGTGACGCAAGCCGCCCATCTTGCGCATGTCGAGTTCGCCGTCCAAACCGTGCATCACGCTTCCGGCGGCAAGAAACAGCAGCGACTTGAAGCAGGCGTGCGTCATCAGGTGGAAAATTCCGGCCGCGAAGACGCCCACTCCACAGCCGATGAACATGTATCCAAGCTGGCTGATGGTGGAATAGGCGAGCATGCGCTTCAGATCGTTTTGAGTGACGGCAATCGTCGCCGCAAAGAACGCCGTAACACAACCAATGACGGCAACGATTTCAAGAGCCAGCGGCGCGTGTGAATAGATGGGGTTCGACCGGGCCACGAGATAAACGCCCGCCGTGACCATGGTAGCGGCATGAATCAAGGCGCTGACCGGCGTGGGTCCTTCCATGGCGTCGGGCAGCCAGACGTACAGGGGAATCTGGGCCGATTTCCCGACCGCGCCCAGGAAGAGGAGAATGCCGATGGCGGTCAAGACGTTTTGTTGTTCGCCGGCCTGAAGCGCCGCGATGCTATGGAACGCCGATTGGAAATTCAGAGAGCCAAATGTCCAGAAGAGCAGCGCCACACCCACGGTGAATCCTGCGTCGCCGATGCGCGTGACGATGAACGCCTTCTTCCCGGCGTCAGAAGCCGTCTGCTTGCGGAAATAGAAGCCAATGAGCAGGTAGGAGCAGAGGCCCACACCCTCCCAACCCACAAACATCAGCGGGTAATTGGCCGCCGTGACCAGAGTCAACATCATGAAGAGGAAGAGATTCAAGTAGGTGAAGAACCGGTAGTAGCCGCCCTCGTGCTCCATGTAGCCTCTCGAGTAGAGGTGGATCAGGAAGGCGACCACCGTTACGGTCACGGTCATGACGAGGGTGAGGCGATCGTAGAAAAGGGCGTAATCAGCGCGCAGGTTTCCGCATTCGATCCAGGTAAAGTAACTGTGTATGAAAGGCGCAGGTTGGGCGGAGGAGGTTGTGTAGATCCACGCATTCAGCAGCGCAAAGACCATGGAGAGCCCGGCGGCGCCGCAGCCGATCACGGACACGATCGCCTGCGAAAAACGCCGGCCGAATATCCCGTTCAATGCCATCCCCAACAAGGGCGGGAGCAGCATCAAGATGAGAAAAGTTTCCATAACAAGACTACGCGTTCAGCGTGATGACCTGGTAGCCTGCGAAAAACGCGGTTGACTGTCATCCTGAGGAGTCCGTCAGCCGACGAACGACGAAGGATCTCCGCAGTTCCTTGAAACTGCAACTGCCGAGATTCTCCGCTGCGCTCAGAATGACAATGTTCACGGGTTTCCCCGCAGCCTGCCGACTAACACCTGACACCCGACACCTGACACCTGACACCTGCCCTACAACTTCATTGAATCGAGGTCCTCGATGTTAAGCGAATCGCGATTCCGGTGGAGCGCAATGATGATAGCCAGGCCAACCGCGGCCTCGGCGGCCGCCACCACGATCACGAAGAAGGCAAACAACTGGCCGTCCAGGTTTCCGAGATAACGTGAAAACCCGATGAAGGCCAGGTTGACCGCGTTGAGCATCAGCTCGATGCACATAAAAACCGTGATGATGTTCTTCCGAAACACAAAGCCTGCGGCGCCAATCACAAATATAATGACGCTAAGGGCCAGTACATGTGAAAGCGGAACCATCGCCAAGCCTCAAAGCTCCTTCTTCGCCAGAACCACGGCGCCCAGAATCGCCACCAGGATCAAGATTGACGTAACCTCGAACGGCAATACATAGTTTCTGAACAGGAGATGGCCGATTGCCGCGGGGCCGGCGTCCATCGCCGCGGCAGGATGCAAGGCTCCCGCGGGATATTGCTTCCAGATGGCAAGCAAGACCTCCAGCAGGAGAGCCGCCACCAGCGGTGCGCCGAGCCAGGCTGCGATTCGACTGCGGCGGCTGGGCGTTTCCCGGCCTGCGTTCAGAAGCATGATCACAAAGACGAACAACACCATTATGGCGCCCGCGTAGACAATCACCTGAATCACGGCGATGAACTCCGCGCCCAGCAGGAGATAAACGACCGCCAGGGAACAGAGCACCACGATCAGCGACAAGGCGCTGTGAACCGGCATGCGTTGCGCGACCACGCTGAGCGCGGCAATCACAGTGACCGCTGCGAAGATGTAAAAAAGTACAGCCATGATGGAATCCAGCGAACTAACCCGGATTTCTCGCCACGCACCCCCCCTCCACCGCTCGTAGGGGGACGGCTTGCCGTCCCCTAACGAACCGGGTAGGGCAAGCCCTACCCCTACATCTTTTCAAAGCGGGACGAGATTCCTCGTCGCCTGAGGTTCCTCGGAATGAGAAGCATAAGTCGGTACCTACACCACCTCTGAAGCCTCGCCCTTCCGCGCGTTATGCATTCAACCACGCCACCACAAAACTGGTCGCCAGGACATTCAGCATTCCCAGCGGCAGCAGGAATTTCCAGCCGAATGCCATGAGCTGATCGTATCGAAAGCGGGGCAAAGTCCCCCGCATCCAGATGTAGAAAAAGAGAAAGCAAAAGAGCTTAAGACAGAACCAAAAAACCGGAAGCAGAACGCGCACCACGTAAGGACCGAAAACGGGGCCATGCCAGCCGCCAAAGAAAAGTATCGTGGCGAGACATGAGACCGTAATCATGTTGGCATATTCCGACATGAAAAACATGGCAAACTTCATACTACTGTATTCGGTATGATAGCCGCCCACCAGCTCGCTTTCGCCTTCCGGCAGATCGAAGGGCACGCGGTTGGTATCGGCAATGGCGGCGGTGAAGTAGACGAGGAATCCCACCGGCTGCACAAAGATGTTCCAATGGGGCAGGTAGGTGTTCACTCCGTGGATGTGCCAGAATCCGCTTTGGTTCTCGACAATGCCCCGCAGGCTCAACGTTCCTGCGATCATCAACACGCCCACCACGGCCAAGCCGAGCGACAGCTCATAACTGATCATTTGTGCTGAGGAGCGAAGCCCGCCCAGCAGCGGGTATTTGCTGTTGGATGACCAGCCGGCCAACGCGACGCTGTAAACCCCCAGCGAGGTGACGGCGAAGACAAAGAGCAGGCCAACGTTCAGATCCGTAATCTGAAAAAGAATAATGTGGCCGTGGATGGTAAAGCCTTCCCCGAACGGAATGACGGCGATGGAGAGGAAGGCCAAAGTAAGTGCGAGAAACGGTGCGAGCCAATAAACAATCGTGTCGACCTCGAGGGGCACGATATCTTCTTTCAGAATGAACTTGAGTCCGTCCGCCAGCGGCTGCATAAGGCCGGAATACCCCACAAGGTAAGGCCCCCAGCGCGACTGGATGTGGGCCACAACCTTGCGCTCGAGCCACGTCAGATAGGCGATCGACGTCAGCATTACAAAGACGACCACCGCGATTTTTATCAGGGTGATGAGGAGCAGTAACCCTGTGTCAGAAAATGTGGCCATAGGGTTTCCTGGCTTCGTCCACGGAATTGAGCGCCCAACTGTAGCGGCTCAAGGTCCCGGACGTAAACAACGTGTCGCGCGAAGAAAAAACCAGGCTCGAGTCCACCGGTTCATCCGCCGTTCCCTCCGGACGCGTCGCAATCGCGCGGCCCACCAGCAGGCTGGGAAGCGGCAAAGCGTAGCCGGGCACCTTGGCGATGATCTCCCGCGTCACGTCATCAGCGGTTCGATAATTCCATGCATGACCGAGCAGGCGGGCGAGAGCCAACAGGATTTCAAGATCGCTGCGCGTGCCCGCTTTGCGCATCGTTTTCTTAAGCGCCTGCACCTGGCCGCAAGTGTTGGTGACGGTGCCGGCTTTCTCGGCGAAGCTCGTGGCGGGCAGCACCACGTCCGCCAACTCCGTGGTTTCGGTAGGGAAGATTTCGGCGACCATCAGGAACGCCAGCTTGCCGAGAGCCTCTTTCGAAATGCCGAATGTCTTGACAGGGTTCGATCCGAAAACGAGTAAGGCTTTAATTTCACCCGACTCGATTCCCGCGATGATTTGGCGCGCATGGCGTCCGGGCCTGGTGGGAATCTTTGCGGCCCAAGCGGATTCGAAGCGGGCGCGCGCCGCTTCATCCGTGACCGGCGAGTACCCCGGAAGCGTTCCGGGAAGAACTCCCATGTCCGCCGCGCCGCGCGAATTGGCGTAGTCGCCGAGAGCGATGAACCGTGTTTTGCCGGGAAGCGATAGCCCCCACTTCACGAGATCGTCAATCGCTGAACCCTGGATTTCATCGCCGAAAATGATGATCGTGTCGGTTTCCATGCGAAGCTTTTCGTGCAACGCATTAAGAGCGTCCGCCGCAACGGGGTGCTCGGCTGAAGGTGTCTCATTTCCTGCCAGAGTGCGAATCGCTTCCGCCTCTCCGCCGGGTGCGACAGAAACGTAGAAACTTGCCTGGCGATGCAGCTTGATTTCCTGGTGGTTGATCACGTTCAGCTTCGCCCCGTGCCGCTGCACAGCCTGGCGAATCTGGTAGGCCAAGAGAGGATGTTGCTGGGTCGGGTCGTTTCCGACCAACAGAATGCTCGAGGCTTGCGGAATGTCTTCCATGGCCGCATGGCGGTCGCCGGCCTGCGCCTCGGTCAAGGCGCGCACGAGCGAGGAGTAATCCGCGGTGCGATGGTGGTCCAAGTTGTTCGAGCCCAGGACGGTTCGAGTGAAGCGCCCTAAGAGGTAGCTCTCTTCGTTAGTAATACGATTAGAGCCTATAACCGCGAGCGAATCAGGACCATTCTGAGCCAAAACTGCCTTGAGGCGCTCCACGGCGAGGCCAAGAGCTTCATCCCAGGTGCCGGACTCCTGCTTGCCGTTGCGGCGGATCAAGGGTGCGGTCAGGCGCTTATCGTTGTTGACGAAATCCCATCCGAATCGCCCCTTGACGCAGAGAAACTCGCCATTGAACCCTGAGTGGTCGCGGTTATTGGCGCGGATAATACGATTGTTACTAATAGAGAGCGTGGTCTTACAGCCGTCGCCGCAGTGGTTGCAGATGGTGCCGGTGTAGGTCAATTCCCAGGGGCGGGTGAGATAGCGATAAGTGCCGCTGGTGAGCGCGCCCACCGGGCAAATGTCAATGCACATCCCGCACTCTTCGCACTCGAGCGTCTCACCGCGGTTCGGGATGATCTCGCTATGCGCGCCACGGAAGCCGATCCCGTAAGCGTTCACGTCCAGGCCTTCGTCGCAGACGCGAATGCAGCGGTAGCAGAGGATGCAGCGCGGCCAGTCGTAATAGACAAGGCTCGAAAACTTCCGCTCCTCGTGATGAAGCTTGGGCTCCATGAAGCGGGTGTCCGCCGCGCCGTAACGGAAGACGGCATCCTGAAGTTCGCATTCACCGCCCTTGTCGCACACGGGGCAATCCAGGGGATGATTGGTGAGCAGAAACTCGAGCATCGCCTTGCGGGCGTTCTTCACTTCCTCGGTTTCGGTGCGGACCACCATTCCGTTCGCCACCACCGTGGTGCAGGCGGTTTGCAGTTTGGGCATGCGCTCGATGGCCACCAGGCACATGCGGCAAGCGCCTTGCAGGCTCAGGCCCGGATAGTAGCAATAAGAGGGTATTTCGATGCCAACCTGTTTGGCGGCTTCAATCAACACGGTGCCGGGCGGCACGGCTACCGGCTTGCCGTCAATCGTGAGCTTCACCGGTTCAGGCGGGGCGCCTTTTTTGGCGGAGGGACCCGGCGTCAATGCGGCGCTGCGCACGTAGGGGTTTGCCGCGCCGCGGGTCTCCGGCTTCGCAGGTTGATCCAGCAATTCAAAGCCCGGTTTTGGCTGGTCGTCTTTCACGCTGCCCTCATAACCTTCTTTGCCCGACGTAGGGGCACGCCATCTCATGCCCGGAAAGCCTGGGAGCGCGGGCTTCCAGCCCGCTTGGCCAGATGCGAGATGCGGGCTCGAAGCCCGCGCTCCCAGGAATGCAGAAACTCGAGGGACACGCCATGGCGTGCCCGTTCAGGGTTATTCACGCTACCGCCAACGCTTTCTTTTCGTACGGGCAATAGCCCAACTTCAAATGCTCTTCGAACTCAGAGCGGAACTTCTTGAGGATGCTGATGGTCGGCATGGCCGCCGCGTCTCCCAGCGGGCAGAGGGTTTTTCCCAGCATATTCATGGAAACGTCCATGGCTGTATCGACATCTTCCTCATTTCCGCCGCCGGAATGGAATCGGCCGAGCAGCGACTTCAGCCACGCGGTTCCTTCACGGCAGGGAATGCACCATCCGCAGGATTCGTGCGCGTAGAACTTCATGATGCGATGCGCGAGTTTGACCATGCAAGTATCTTCGTCGAGGATGACGACCCCGCCGGAACCCAGCATGGAGCCGATCTTGGCCACCGAATCGAAGTCCATCGCGACATCAATTTCATTCGCCGTCAGCACCGGACAGGACGATCCGCCGGGGATCACCGCTTTCAACTTCTTTCCGCCCGGCACGCCGCCGCCCACCTCTTCGATCATGCGGCGCAAAGGAAATCCCATGGCGAGTTCGTAAACACCCGGCCGCGCAATGTGCCCGCTCAGGCAGAAGAGGCGAGTGCCGCCGTTCTTGGGCGTCCCCAGCTTGGCATACCACTCCGCGCCATTAAGGATAATATGCGAAACGTTAGCTAGTGTCTCGACATTATTAATGATCGTAGGACCTTCGTAAAGCCCCACAATAGCAGGGAAGGGAGGCTTGATGCGCGGGTAGCCGCGCAGTCCCTCGAGAGAATTCAGGAGCGCGGTTTCTTCGCCGCACTCGTAGGCGCCCGCGCCGGTGTGAGTCGAGAGTTCGAAATCGAATCCCGAGCCCAGAATGTTCTTTCCGAGATAGCCGCGCGCGTAGGCCTCCTCGAGAGCGCGATCCAGGATATCGATCAAATAGCGGTATTCGCCGCGGGTGTAGATAAAGCCTTGGTGCGATCCGATCGCGAACCCGGCGATGATGGTACCCTCCAGCAATTGGTGAGGATCGCACTCGATCAGCGGCCGGTCCTTGCAGGTTCCCGGCTCGCTCTCGTCGGCATTGCAGACCACATACTTGGGCCGGACGGATTGCTTGGGAACAAAGCTCCACTTCATGCCGGTGTTGAAGCCGGCGCCGCCGCGCCCCCGCAGGCCGGAGTTCTTCATCTCGTTGATGACGGCGTCGGGGCCCATTTCGAAGGCTTTTTTTACGGCCTTGTAGCCGTCGTGCTCAAGGTAGACGTCGATGGAGGTCGAGTTGGGCAGACCAACGCGCCGGGTGAGGACTTTCACCTCGAGCGGCGAGCCTTTGAAGTAGTTTTGGTAGTCAGACATCCGTTTCTCGAAGAACCGGGAACCGCTGAAAAGAATTTCAAATGGCAAATGGCAAACGGCAAATGGCAAATTGAAAAGGCCAACCGCCGAAGGGGCGAAGCCCATTTGAATTTTGCCATTTGCCATTTGCCATTTGAAATTGTCCTTTCCTTTTTTCGGTTCCCTCTTCCGTCGACTGACCCCCTCACCCGACCCGCGCCGGCTGATGAAAGCGCCGTCGCGGGCCACCCTCTCCCCCAAGGGGGAGAGGGCTACTGTTCTGGGTCAATTACGTATTTGCCGACCTGCCCATCTGCCTACTGCCTACTGCCTACTGCCTACTGCCTTCTCAGCCTCTCCAGGAGCGCGTCGATCTTCTCGGGCGTGAGGTCTTCGTAGAAGTCGTAATTGACTTGCATGGCCGGGGCGCCGCAACACGCGCCGAGGCATTCGACTTCTTCCAAAGAAAACACTCCGTCGGGCGTGGTCTCTTTGTGCTCGATTCCCAGCCGCTTCCTGCAGTGCCCGAGGATGTCCTCGCCGCCTTTGACCATGCACGACACGTTTGTACAAACTTGAATGTTGTATTTGCCCATCGGGTTCCGATGCAGCATCGAGTAGTAACCGATGTTCTCGATCACCTCGATGGGCCGCACCTCAACCCGGCGCGCGACTTCTTCGATAACCTCGTCGCTGATGTGCCCGATTTCGTCCTGAGCGTAAAGCAGGCACGGGACGATCGCCGAGCGCTTCAGCGGGTAGCGCGCGATCAGCTTATCGAATTGAGCTAGCAACGCGTCGGAAAGCATCGCGGTAAAAATCAGAAATCAGAAACTAGAAATTAGAAACGAGTGTGGTGTCCCGCATAATTCTTGAGACTGCCGACCCCCTCACCCGACTCGCTACGCTCGCCACCCTCTCCCCCAAGGGGGCGAGGGGATTGTCAAAAGTTATGCGGGCCAGGACACTGGAGGCCAGATCCATTCTGACTCCTGACTCCTGACTTCTGACTCCTGTCTTTTTGCTCGTCACTTGTCACTCGTCACTGCCCTACCGATCCACTTCGCCCAGTATAATATCGATGCTGCCGATACAGGCGACGACATCGGCAATCAAGCGCCCCTCGATCATTTTCGGCAAGGCCTGCAAATTGGCGAAAGAGGGCCCGCGCACGTGGCAACGGAATGGCTTGGGCGAGCCGTCGCTGACCATATAAAAGCCCAATTCTCCGCGCGGCGATTCGACGGCCTGATAGACTTCGCCGATGGGCGGATGAAATCCTTCCGTCACGATTTTGAAGTGATAAATCAGCGCCTCGATCGAAGTCTTCATGCTTTCGCGGTCGGGCAGCACGATGTGGGGCGCATTCGCTTTTATGGGTCCTTCCGGGATGCCCTCCATGGCTTGTTGCACAATGCGGAGCGACTGGCGCATCTCTTCCAGTCGCACCAGGTAGCGCGCGTAGACATCGCCCTCGGGCCGCGTGGGAACCGTGAAGTCGAACTTGTCGTAGCTCGAGTACGGCTCTTTCTTGCGAATGTCGTAATCCACTCCCGAGCCGCGCAACGACGGGCCGGAGAGTCCCCAGGCGATGGCCTCATCGCCGGTGAGCTTGCCAATGCCGACGGTGCGCTTCAGCCAAATCGGATTCTTGCTCAGCAGACCTTCGTATTCCTCGAGGTGCGCGGGGAATGTCTTCACGAACCTCTCCACTTGCTTGAGCCAGCCCAAGGGGGGTTCGAGCGCCAGGCCGCCGACGCGAAAATAGCTGGTCATCATGCGCTGGCCGGAAACCTGTTCGAAAATGTGCAGGATCGCTTCGCGTTCCCGGAAGCAATAGAGCATGACCGACATGGCGCCCAGGTCGATCGCATGAGTTCCCAGCCAAACCAAGTGGCTCTGAATACGCGTGAGTTCCGTCAAGAGCACTCGGATCCACTGTGCGCGCGGAGGCGCCTGGATGTCCAACAACTTCTCGACCGCGAGGCAAAACCCCAGGTTATTGGAGAGTGGCGCGAGGTAATCCATGCGGTCGGTCAGCGTGATGCCCTGTGAGTAGGTCTTGTCCTCGAAGGATTTCTCGAAGCCCGTATGCAGGTAGCCGATGTCATAGAGGGCGCGAACCACCGTCTCGCCGTCGAGTTCGAGCACCAGGCGCAGGACGCCGTGCGTCGAGGGGTGCTGCGGCCCCATACTCAGGATGACCCGCTCTTCCTGGCCCGGAATTTTCTCGAGCGTGATCGGCATCTAGCGATATCCCTCAACAGGATAGTCTTTGCGCAGCGGGTAGCCTTCCCAATCTTCGGGCATCAAGATTCGCCGCAAGTAAGGATGCCCCGTAAATTGTATCCCAAAGAGATCGAAAACTTCGCGCTCGAAGGCGTTGGCGGACGGATACACAGGAACCAAGGAGTCCACACGCGGATCGTCTCCGCCGGTGCGTACCTTGAGTCGAAGTCGCTCAGCCGTCTTCAGTGAGAGAAGATGATACACAAGCTCAAATCGTGGTTCGTTGGGGTAGAGGTCTAATGCCGTCACGTCGGCAAGGAATTTATAGGAGAGGCTTGGTTCGTCTCGCAAGAACTCGCAGACGCGGATCAGCGCCCCGGGCTGGACGTAGATCGTCAACTCGCCGCGAAACTCCCGCGCCTCTGCAAGCTCCTGGGCTGCAAATTCTCTAAGCTTCTTGAGCGTGAGGTTTGATTCGAGGTCTGAAGGCATGACGAGTGGTTGAACTGTTATCAGACGGTCAAGATGCGGCGCCCGGGATCATCGAGCGAGGGGGCCGTTCCGGGAAGCCACTGTTGATCGACCCGCCCGAACGAGTGAAATTCAAGTGCGTCGTCGCCCCCGCGAAAGCGGGGGTCCATTGTTGGTCCGGAACACAATGGATTCCCGCTTTCGCGGGAATGACGTGGCCTTTGAGCGAGCGAGGCTACAGGGCGCAGACAACTGACATTACCGCTTCCAATCCAAGGCGCCCTTCTTCCAGATATAGACGTACCCTGCCAATAAAACGGCAATGTACAAGAGCATTTCGAAGAAGCCGAACCACTTCAAACTCTTGTAAATAACCGCCCATGGATAGAGAAACACAGCTTCCACGTCGAAGAGGATGAAGAGCATCGCCACAAGGTAGAAGCTCACGGAAAAGCGCTCCCGGGCGTTGCCCACCGGCGGACTTCCGCACTCGTAAGGACTTAGTTTCGCTTGGGAAGGCCGCTTGACGCCCACCCATGCAGACAAGCCCAGGATGGCCGCGGCCACCGCCACGACGATCACAAAATACATCAGCAAAGGCAAATAAGGGCTTGTCATTGCAATCACTTACAGTGGATGTCGTGAACCCTGCTTAACACTTCACTATACGAAGCGGGAGGCGAAAGTGTCAAGTTTTTTCGTAGTGTTCCAATTTGAGTAGCGTCGACGTTCAGATGGGCAACTGCCGGCTTAAACAGGGTGCTGGAAATCGGGTAGAGCGGGCGTCCCGCCCGCTGGCGCGGGAGCGTCCCGCTCCCGTGCTCGGGCAGAGCCTGTCCTGAGCGAAGCGAAGGAATGCCCGCGCGCCAGCGGGCGAGACGCCCGCTCTACGAGTTACCGTCGCTTCAACCGGCAAACCACCTTTTCGCTTGCCTCGTGACGGCTAGGGTCGTTACCATATTTTCTATGAAGCCGCAGAAGGTGGCCGCCTATACAGGGGCTGCGATCGATCGTTTGGAGACGCAAGTGGTAAAAGTGCAACTGAACGGTGAGCTTCGCGAGGTGCCTGAAGGCCTGACACTCGCGGCGTTACTGGAGTGGCTGGGCCTGCCCCGCGATCGCGTGGCGGTGGAGCGGAATCTCGAGATCGTACCCAGAAGCGGTTGGGATGCGACTCTGATCCAATCTGGAGACCGATTGGAAGTGGTACACTTGGTGGGTGGCGGCCTGGAGTAGCAGGCGTGGCGCCTGCACTCACGAGACAGGTTCCCCTGCTGCGCGCGGCGCGTAGGGGCAGGTCTTGTGCTTGCCCTCCTGAGAAGATGGCGCGCACGACTGGCGTCTCGACGAGCCCATGAACGCTTATAACAGTTCTCCCGCGGCCACGCTCGTGGCCCTGTTGATCAAGTTGGCGGTGATCTCTCTGCTGGCAGGTTTCATTGCGCGCTTCGGGAGATTCCGGCAACTC
>JBEKLY010000173.1:0-16563 GCA_050010015.1 Terriglobia bacterium | reverse complement strand
TAAAGAGGGTAGGTCGGCACTACAACGGCTTTCTGAAAAGCCTGCTTGATGGATAAGAGGTTAGACCAATAGGGAGCTCAACTTCCCCTCACAAATGTGCGGAACTGCGAAGGTGGGGTTAGCGGGCTGCGCGCAGTCTTCCACGTGGCCGAGCATTTTTCCCATCACACCGGGCAGATCATTCTGCTCACCAAATTGCTCGTTGGGAAGGACCTGAAGTTCACGCAATTGCCGCAAAAAAGGAAAAAAAGAGGGAAACCGCAGGGCCTTCCTCCCCTCTGAGAGAACCGGTTAGAGCCACTCGTGGTAATGGCATCTGCGGTATTATCTATAGCCGGTGAACCTGTTTGGCGAGGATAACCATGGTACCCGCCGGCACATTCACGCCGGCGACGGTCTGCGCTTGTTCCTCGTAGAAGGGGAGGCCCTTGACCAACAGTGTGGGCGTTCCGCCGCCTCCATTCAGCTCTGACAAACCGCCGACGTTGACGAAATTGGTCTGGCTGTTCGTCAGAACGATGGCTGGCGTGTTCTGAAACATGACGCCGCAGGGGGTGAACGTAAAACCTCCCGTCTTATCGTCATTTGCGACCTGGAGCAACGCCGAGAAGGTTCCCTGAATGGATTGCAACTTGTCGTAGACCTTGTAAGCGGTGACGATCGTAGGCAAGGCTGGCGCGCCCGAGCCGCTCGATGCCGACGGCACGGTGACTTGCCCGTGGACAATCACGTCCTGGCCTACGTTGATGTTGCTTGGACCAAACGGTAGATTGGCAAAATTGACGGACCTTGAGGAATATTGATAGATCGTCGAGGCCGAAAGGTTAACAACCGGTATCGAATCGAGGGAAATCACGCTCGGATCGTTGGGTTCGACATCGCGCGCCCACAGGTTAAAGCTCGTTACATTGCCGTGGGCATCGCGGGTCAGTGATGTGACCGGCCCAATAATAGCCAGTGTAGCGGGCTCCCTGCTCGCCAGTGGGGGGATGACCTCCGTGTACTCGTCCTCGACTGAGGTTGCCACGAAATTTCCCACGTCGTCGATGTAAGCATCCACTTCCATGAAACTATCGGTGTACAGTGCATTGAGGTTGGAAAAGCCATAAAGCTTGGTTGAACCGTTGAGATAAACGGTGGCAAGCGGCGGTGAACTGATGGAAGCGGAAAGCAGTTGCAGTGTGAAGCTGCCGTTATACTGAGTGAGCGGCACTGGAGGAGGAATCGTCACCGAGCGCACAAACCCCACCAAGTCGTCGAGTTCGCCAAACCCCTGGCCCTGGCTTCCTAACGCCGTAATGGGCGTAAGAGTGATTTCCGGCGTCGCACTGACCTGGGTCCTCAGGTTCGACGGATCTAAAGTTATGCTCTGAATCATGTGCAACATATCAAAATCAATCTGAATGACGCTGGGTGCGTTCTTGGCGACGACCAAGGGAGGATTAACCGGAAGCTGGTAGAGCTTCAACGGCTGCATGGTTAGTTCCGCGGTATTTATAGGTAAATTCGGCGGAAGGATCGTCGGATCGTAGAAGATTACAGAAGGCTCGCTGAGATAGATTTGAGCGAGGTTGTAGGTTCCGACACCCGCTGTGCCCATGGAGAGCGGGGTCGTAAAGTCCCGCAAGCAACCGAGGTTGATTCTGATTTCAGGCTCGGCAACGGAGGATGCGTTGATAGGGACTGTCGAAATGGTGGTTTCGCCATTGGCAGATGGACCGGTGAAAACCAGGTCGGTAATATTGAAAGGGTACGACACGACATCACAAAGTCCAGGAAGGTCGCCAACCAGAGTTGTCAGCGAACCCGTGGGGATCGTCACCTTCGGCTTGGACGATCCACAGGAGGTCAGAAACGCCACGGCCAATAGAGCCATCAGTGCCGTCGTGCCACTCCATTTGACCATTCCGTCTCGACTTCCTCCCCCACTCCTGCACTCTAAAAAGCGACTCAAGTACATTGAACACCGGTTAGACAATGAAGTTGGACCCGAGTACGAACTGGCGAGGCGCGCTAGGGCAATCCGCCAAAGGGCGGATCATTTTCCCCGGACTGCTCTCCGTAGGCTGGCTGACGACCCTACAAACCGCCTTCTCCCCGATCCGTCTACCTGCAACTCTTCTCTGAGATGACGAACGCTTCCCCGGGGTTTTCCCGCCTAGGACGGTATTTCCCCCTACCTTCCAAACTTGCGAACATACCGTGAATTCACTCACTCTGGCAAGAGCTATTCCGACCCTGTTGGGGTCCAGCCAGTATTATCGGGGATGGGAATCGCAAAACGCAAGGTCAGGAAATTGAACGCCGTTGAGAATCACGATACGCGCAATGGTCGAGCCACCTTTGCCTATATTCGATACTGCGAGGAAGCCTCTTCGATAGGGGTATAATTCGAAGGTCGTTCCCGGTCAACCCGAAGCTGCGGTGGCGCCTGTGCTCGGGTCTGGCCCTGTCTGGTGGGTCGAAGTTCCGGTTCAAACAACCATGTTGGTACCCATTGGGCGTACGCTGAATCATCAGCAAATATAAGTGATGAAGGAGATCGCCTCATGATTACAGTCAGCAGAAGAAAGCTCATCAAGCGGACGTCGCTGGCCTGCCTTGGTTCGTTGATTGGGACCAAGGCTGCCTTGCCACGCCAGGCGCAAGCCGCAGGCGGCACGCCGGGCTTCCAGCCGGCACGCAGTCCGTCCGCCAAGCCCGCCAAATCGAAGCGGGATTTAATGCTCGAAGTTTTGAACATAGGGTCCAAGCCGGGTTATGTGCCCGCCGGCTTCTTTATGCACTTTGGAGTGCGAGGCGACGCCGCTGTAAAGGCGCATCTTAATTACTTCCACGCCACCGGCATGGATTTTGTCAAAATCCAGTTCGATGAACAGACCCTCCCGCCCGACAATCAAGTCCAGAGACCGGAGGACTGGGCCAGGATACCGGTCCTTCCTGAAACCTGGTTCGAGCCCTCCCTTTATCTGTTGAAGAGCCTGATCCGGGAAGCGAAGTCTGAGGCGTTGATCATCCAGACCCTGTACTCACCCTACCAGATGGCGAAGCAGGCGGTGCCGGTGAAATTGCTGCTCGAGCACGTCGAGCAGGATCCCGATTCAGTGTGCCGAGGAATGGAGAACATCACTCTCTCGCTCCTGCACTTCGTACAGGCCGCCTCCCGGGCTGGGCTGGATGGGTTCTACATGTGCACGCAGGGCGGCGAAGCCAACCACATCGCCGATCGCAGGCTCTTCAATCAGACGGTTAAGGCCTACGACATGCTGCTGTACAAAGAAGTGTCGCAGTTGACGTCGTACAACATCATGCATATCTGCGACTACGAAGGTTCCTACGAGGATTTCATTCCGCGATTTCACGATTACCCGGGCCAAGTCGTGAACGTACCGCTTTCGGCCGACGGCAAGCCGTTGTCGCTCAGCCAGGCGGCCGAAATCTTCAAGCGACCGGTCATGGGCGGGCTCAACCGGCTTGGCATCGTGAGCACGGGCACTCCGGAGGACGTGAGGAAAGCTGCGCTGGAGGTGCTCAAGGACGCACCGGCCAATGTGATTCTGGGCGCCGATTGTACGGTAAGTGCGAAGACACCGATCGAGAACCTGCGCACGGCGATTCGGACCGCGCACGAATATAGGTCATAGGATCCCGGAACCAGGTGGATTCATGAAGGGTCATCTTCCGGGCAGCGACATCCGGGGTGGCCGCAGAATCCACGACGCCATCAACCAACGTTTGACCACTCCTTCCGAAGGAGGGGAACCCAAAGGAGGCAATAGCATGTTGAAAAAGGCTGAACAAGAGATCGTATGCGTAGCGCAGTTTACAGCCAAGGAAGGCAAGGAGGAAGAATTGCTCGAAGCGCTGCACGCGCTTATTCCTTCCACGCGCAGCGAGAAAGGCAATATGCGATATGAACTGAACCAGGCCATCGATGCGCCGCGCACTATTACTTTCATTGAGAAATACGCAAGCCAGGAGGCCTTCGATTTCCACTGCAATACCCCTTACATCAAAGAGTTCTTCGACGCCGTCCCGCCCAAGTTGGTGGAAACGTGCGTCGTGACGCTTTACCGAGAGGTGCTCCCATAGCGGGCGGCCCGGTAACGAGGAGACTATATGCCGAGACAAGTTCGCATGAGCCGATCGACAATCACCTTCTCAATCATCGCCGCGATCTCCGCATTGGGATGCCTGGCTGCTCCCGGACTGCGCACACCACGTGCGTCTGAGCGCACGAAAATCGGGAAGCGATCCGAAACAGCCGCGGGCATCGGCGGGGCAGGCGGCGCGGCCGCGGATCACAGCTTGCTCAGGCTTCGAACTCGAGCCCGCAACCCCCATCTGATCGAGGATGAAAACGGAGTGCCGTTCTTCGTTGCCGGAGTCTGCCCTCAGAGCATCCTGCATTGGTGCACGCCTGCCCAAATGGACGCCTATTTCGCGGATCGGCAGAAGCGCCTCTTCAACTTTGCCTGGGTGGTGATCAATGCCTTTGACTCAGAAGGGAAGCAGGCTTTGACGAATCCCACCGATGCGCGGGGGAATTCCATGCTGCTCGACGGCACGAGTTGGAACCCGCGAAATCTGAACCCCGCCTTTGTGGCGTCGGTTGACGCCATGGTCCAGTCTGCGGCAGACCACGGCATTTACCTGTTCCTTGATCCGATGAGTTCCGGGTACGAACCTGGATCGGGAGGTTTCGATCCTACCCAACATTCAACCGACGAAATGCGTCAATGGGGTGAATTCTGGGGCAATCGCTACAAGAACTACTCGCATGTTAATTTTGCGCTGGGAAATGACAGGTTGGTTTCACCGCAGGTCGACAGCCTCGTGAGCGGTCTTACGAAGTACATGCCGGATCGGCTGATCACCATCGATTGGATTGGTGGACCGCCGGACTGGAGCAGCGATGCGACAGGCCCTCGCAAGTTTTACGATGCCGGTCACCGTTGGGTCAACTTGAACGCGTGGTATGAATATCACTCGCCGCAGTGGGCGACTTGGTATCACTACAATATGGTCGATCCGGTGATGCCGACGTGCATTTTCGAGACCATGTACGAACACGTCGAGGCCGGAAATCCGAAGCACATTCTCACCCCTCCCGAGACAATGCGCGAAGAAGTTTGGGCGACGGTACTGAACGGCGGTTCCGGGTTTGGCATTCTGGGCTCTCCGGACTGCACTGAGGACCCCATCCGATGGTTGGGCAAAACTCCGGGCGTCGAGCAGGCCCAGTATTGCACCGCTTTCTTCCAAGGTCGTAAATGGTACGATCTCCTACCGGACTGGTCGCATTCGTTTCTGACGAGCCTGCACGGTACTCCACGGAAGGACGATTTCACCTACGTCTCCGCGGCGCTCTCGAGCGATGGCTCCCTGGGCGTGTGCTACTACCCCGGCGAAAGTGGCGAAAAGTTTCAGCTTACCGTCAACATGTCGAAGATGGCAGCTAGTTCAGGGAATTCACTTGCGCGCTGGTACGATCCCACAGACGGTACATACAGGACCATCGGCAGAATAGCCAACTCAGGTTCTCGCACCTTCACCACCCCCGGCGCGAATAGTAAGAAAGCTGTGGACTGGGTCCTGGTGCTCGAGAAGTAGCGCCGGTTCCCCTCCTTGATAAGGAGGGGTTAGGGCTGGTTGACCGAAGCGCCACCACCCCTGCCCCTCCCCCAGCGGAGGAGGGGAGTCATTTTCAGAGCAGTTGCTCATGCCCGTCGGCTGGCGGTACCCAGAAACCATGAAAATCGCTCGACCGTGGACGGATGTGGTGCGGGCGAGACGCCCGCGCCACCATTTTCAGAGCAGGACACTACCGGACGGGGACAACCAATTGGAAAAACCAAAGCAACCCGATTGCCCCATTTCACTCCGGGTGGTAATATCTGGCCTCGAAAACTCCTCCAGGAGGATTGAAGATGGGATTTCTTACCCGACGAGCGGCGCTGGCGCGAGCGGGCCAGGTGGGAGCAGGATGCCTTCTCGGCTCCTCAATGGCGAACGCTGCCGGGGGTGAAAGTGCCGATCCGCAGCAGAAGAAACTCAAGGTCATCGTTGCGGGAGGGCATCCCGGCGACGCCGAATACGGCTGCGGCGGCACAATCGCTCGCTTCACCGCACAGGGCCACGACGTCGTTCTTCTTCATCTGAACAATGGTGAGTGGCCGAAAGAACAGGGTGGCGCACCTTCGAACGTGCGCGTGGCCGAAGCTGCCAAAGCCGCCGAGATACTCAAGGCGCGCCCTGCCTTCGCCGGGCAGATCAATGGCCACGCCGTCCTGGATGCCGTCCATTTCGACGATTTCCGCAAGATTGTCGAAAACGAGCGTCCGGATATTTTCTTTACGCAGTGGCCCATCGATCACCACCGCGACCATCGCGCCGTATCAGCCCTGGCGTTCGACGCGTGGCTCCAGATGGGCCGGAAATTCGCGCTTTACTATTACGAGGTTTCAGACGGGGAAGACACGCTGCAGTTCTCGCCCACCGAGTACGTGGATATAACGCAGACGGAACCCATCAAACGCGCCGCCTGCTACGCACACGCCTCACAAACCCCTGACAGGTACTATGCGCTCCAGGACCAGGTTGCCTTGTTTAGGGGCATCGACTCGGGCTATAAACGCGCGGAGGCTTTCATACTCCAGGTACAGAGCCCGCGTATTTCGCTGCCCTCGTGAGAAAACGCGTCACACCAAAAGGAGCGTTCGGCGATTCCATGAAAAACATCTCAATGCTTTTATCAATTTTGTGCCTTGCTATATCAGTTAATGCTCAGCCCGATTCGGTGTTTGTGCGGACCGGCGCTGACGGCAAAAGCTGGACGATCGGGAACGCCCTCGTGGAGCGCGAAATACATTTTGATTCGCAGCACGGCCTGCACACGGTAAGCTGGCGCCACGCGGTGACCGGCACCGACTTCATGAGCGCTGCCGGGCCCGGGAGATATGCGGGCAGCGAGTTCTCCTTCGACGCAAGCGGAGATTCGTTTGCCGGTTCGAACGGGCCGGCGTGGCAGTTCGTGGCCGCAGAAACCCAGGGCCTCGCACAATCGGGGAAACTCCTGATCATTCGGCTGAGGGCGAAGGCGAAGCCCATCGATGTCGCGGTGTCTTATGCGGCGTATGAAGGCCATCCCATCGTGCGCAAATGGATCGCCATCACCAACCGGGGCGAGAAGGAGATAACACTCTCACATTTGAGCTTCGAAGCCGTGAACATAGCCCCCGGTCGCGCGAGCGTGCTGCAAGCGTCGGCGTTCTACGCCAGCCAACCGCGAGAACTCTTCTTCACGGGAAGAGTTGATGACACCGCCGTGCTCGAGCGGAATTCAAAGACGGGGGAAGGCTTCATCGCCTTGAACGAAGCTCCCGGCTACCTGAAACGCACGGAACTCTCCGGCTGGGGAGAGGGCGTCGAGGTAATGTACGACACCGACCTTTTCCCCTTTGAACGTAGCTTGCCGCCCGGAGAAACCTTTACCAGCGCAAAGAGTTCGATAGCGTTTTGTGTGGATGGCCGCGGAACTGCCGACCCGCGCTGGGTGATACCGTCGTACACCTCTCAAATCTTAATGAAGAAGGGCGCAGATTATCAGCCGCCCTGGATTTACAACACCTGGGAGCCGTTCGAGCGCGGCATCACCAAGTCCATCACTATGGATCTCGTCGCCGCCGCAGGGCGTATGGGTTTAGACGTGTTCACAATCGATGATGGATGGCAAGCCGATTACGGCGACAACACGATCAATCGCAAACTCTTCGAGAACGGTCTGGACGAAATCCAGGCTGCGGTTGAAAAACAGGGAATGCGCTTGGGACTGTGGGTGCCACTGGCCGCCGTGAGCCCGAACACCGAGGTTTATCGCCAGCATCCGGAGTGGGCGTGCAAGGACATTCATGGGCATCCCAAGACTACGGGTACTATGGCCGGCGCACAAGTCGTGATGTGCCTCGCAACACCGTATCGGGAGGTGGCCGCCAGGCGAATCAGCGACCTGATCGGCCGCTATCATCTGAAGTACGTCAAGGTGGACCTGACGACAGTGTTCAACGCCTACGGCGAGTCTCCCGGCTGTTACGCCCAGGGGCATGACCATCGCACTTGGGCTGAATCTCTGGACCGCATCTACGAGGGTATCCAGTACGTGACCAGCCAGATCTACCGCGATCATCCGGACGTTCTGCTTGACCTCACCTTCGAACTCTGGGGGCAGAAGCACATCATCGATTACGGCTTGTTGGGCGCCGGTGATTTGGACTGGCTCAGCAATGTGGACGACAACACGGCGGATGCGGCGGGTCCGCGACAGGCGCGAACGTTGCTCTACCTCCGCTCGCTCGCCATACCTGCTGAAACCATGCTGATCGGGAATCTCCAGGCCGACGTGCACCCCATCGAAGAGCGCCTGGCGACGGCCATGGGTTCGGGCCCGCTCTTCCTCGGCGACCTGCGGAAGCTGACGCCCGCAGAACAGGATTGGTACGGCGAGAAGATTCGATGGTTCAAAACCCTTCGTAAAGAGGTCCCGATCCAAGAGGGCTTTTTCCCACTCGGTAATTGGGCCCAGCCGGGGGCTGCAACCTGGGATGGCTTCGCGCGTCTGAGCCGCCAAGGAGAAGGAATGATCGCGATATTCAAGAACGAATCGGGCGTGAACAATGCTGAGGTCAAGCTGCCGACCTTCCCGGATGGAACCTTCCGCGTCAGTTCTGCGATGACAAGCAAATCGCTGGGCAACTTCACGGGCCAGCAGTTCCGGCAGGGCGTGCGGTTTCCGCTATCGGCGGACTACAAGGTGGACCTATTGGAGGTTCGCAAGTAGTGTCGTGACTCAAAAGTTCGGCAAGATAGTCCTTGTCATGCGCGCGGTTGTTTCGGAGCCCAGTTAGGGGCGGCATAGAGTAGCCCAGGGCGCAAGCCCTGGGTTGGACGGCCCTCACCCCGCCTTCGGCACCCCTCTCCCGCTGAGCGGGAGAGGGGACGGGGGTGAGGGTGCGGATCGCGGACCCACGGCTCACGCCGTGGGCTACAAGCTGCCGCCCGTCGGCTGACGGGCTAAGTTCTGAAACGAACTCATAACCCAGGACACACGCCGCCGGCACCCCACCGCGCACAGCTCACCGCTCGCTACGGCGTCACTCTCAGTATTCCCTGGAGAGTTATATCCGCTGACGACTTCCCCACCATAATCTCAAAATCACCCGGCACCACACGCCAGTGCATGTCAATATCGAGCAACTGGAGGTCTTCCGGTCCGAGGTTCAGGCTCACAGTCTTGGATTCTCCGGGATCGAGGGCCACGCGAGCAAAGCCTCGAAGCTGCTTGACGGGAGTTGCTACCGGCGCGTACTTCTCGTGAATGTAAAGCTGCACGGTTTCGACACCTGCCCTGTCGCCGGTGTTTTTCACGTCCACGGAAACGCGCGCTTCGCCGCCCGGATGAATCTCCGCCGGCGCTATGCGCAGATTGCTATACTCGAAATGGGTATAGCTCAGTCCATAACCAAAGGGGTAAAGCGGCGTCGCGGGCATATCTGCGTAACCTGGCCCCAGCGGGTAGCCATCTTTCACAATCATGTATGCCTTGGAAGGCTTGTAGTTGTAGTAAACCGGCAACTGTCCCGAGTGCCTGGGCACGGAGATGGGCAGGCGTCCGGAGGGATTGTAATTTCCGAAGAGCACGTCGGCCAGCGCTTCCCCGCCTCGCTCGCCGGGCTCCCACGCCTCCACCAATGCAGGAACGTGCTCCGATGTCCAGCGTGTCGAGAGCGGCCGGCCGTTGATGAGCACCACCACCGTGGGCGTCCCCGTCTCGAAAACCGCCTGAATTAACTCCTCCTGCACTCCTGATAGATCGAGGCTGGCCACGTCGTGCCCCTCGCCGTCGGTGGGCCGGCCGCGCAGGTCGCGCCCGTTCGTCTGGTGCTGCCTTTCCCCAACCACCACAATCGCGACGTCGGCGCCCTTCGCGGCCTTCACGGCTTCCGCAAACCCGCTCTTGTCCGGATCTGTAATATCGCAGCCACGCACTTGGGTGACTTTCGTCTGTGGTGAAACCGCGGCCTTGATCCCCTCGATCACGGTCGTGACGTGCTGCAAAACTCCTTTCGGCGAATAGTCGCCCAGTTGGTTCATCACGTCATCGGCGTTGGGACCAATCACCGCCACCGATTTGAAATCCTTCTTGAGGGGCAGCAGGTTGTTGTCGTTCTTAAGCAACACGATCCCTTCGCGCCCGGCGCGCAGAGCCAATTCCTGATTCGCCTGAGTATGAACCACCCGGACCGCACGCTCCACATCAACGTAGGGATTCTCGAAGAGACCCAGGCGGAATTTCAGTTCCAGAACCCTGCGCACGGCCCGGTCCACGAGCGCCATGGGGACTCGACCCTCTTCCACGCTCTCGACTAACGGCCCCATGTAAGCGGGTTCGTAAGTGATATTCAGGTCGACTCCGGCCATCAACCCCAAGAGGCCGGCTTCCTTCTGGGTGGGAACGATGTCTTCATATTGCAAAGTCCGGAAACCGTGGCCTTCGCTTTCAACCACTCCCTTGAAACCAATTTCCTGCCGCAACACATCGTTCATCCATTTCACCGAAGCGTGCGAGGGCACATCTTCAACTTCCGGATAACCCGCCATCACGCCCAGGCCTCCGGCTTTCGAGATCGAGCCGATCCAGGGCGGCATGAAGTTCTCGCGCAAGGAACGGTCCGATACTTCGATCGCGCCGCGCTCGAGGCCGCTTGCGGGTTCGCTCTGGGTGGGGAAATCCGTCAGCACCGCGATGACCTTGTCCGGAGCGGAGATGTCGTAACCCTGGGTCGCGCGCACGATGGTCTCGCCGATGCGCATGTAGAGGTATGGATCTTCGGTGTAGGCTTCCTCGTTCCGGCCCATGCGCGGATCGCGATCCACTTCCATCACCAGCGTCGAGAGCATGTGAATTCCCACTGCGCGCGCCTCCGCTGCCGCCGTGGCATAGATCGCCTTCACCAGATTCAGGTCAAACGAACTGCCCACCGCCAGGCCTTCCGGGAAGACCGTGCCGCCGGGGAACATCGCGCCGTGCGTGCCCTCTTCGTCTTGCATCACCGGAATCTTCAGGCGCGTCTGGGCGAGCGCAATCTTCTGCAATTCGTTGAAGTACTCCGCCTGTTGGCGCGGACCCTCCTTGAGAATCTCGTTGGCGAGTGTGAAAAACCCGCACGCCGGCCCGATTTCCTGAGTGTACGTTCCGGCGGTGAATCGCTTGCACGCCTCTTGCTTGGCGGGGATGGTCGTTCCCAGCTCATTGACGTAGACGCACGGCAAATTAAGCTGCCCGACCTTTTCCTTCAGCGTCATCCGGCTTATGAGGTTATCAACCCGTTCCTCGATTGGCTGTTTCGGATCAAGGTAGGCCGGCGTTGCATCACCGCCTTGCGCCAGAATCACAGAGATCGACGCCAGCATGCCGACTACCGCTGCAATCAACCGCCAAAAAGTGTTCTTCCTCATCTTCAGACTCCCCGAGTGACTACGAAGTGCCTCCGATTGTAGTATAAAGATGCAGTCCGATGCTAAAGATAGGTTTTGCGGTGTGTGGTTAGTAGCGCAGACCTGCTTTTGAGGTCTGCGGCTATCTCTTGCACGGCACGACGTCAACAGCTAAATTACGGTCATGTCGCGCCCAGCCACTTCCCCTGCCGCCTGCGGTAGAAACATGGCTTCGCGAAGAGCCACAGACCTTGAAAAGCAGGTCTGCGCTACTCGCTGGCGATCGGATGGAGACTTAGAGGCGGCCCTTGGTTCCGTATGTACAAGAATCAAACGCGCAATGGGCGCGGCGTGAAGGAGACTCATGAGCCGGAACCGAATTCTGTTTCAAGGTAGTCACTCAAGCCGTGGTCGTGTCGACAGCCGCGGGAGGCGGGACCGCCCTGAAGACCTGCTAATTGCTGAGCCAATTGCGGCTGCGCTTGGGCGGCAGCTCGTCGAAAGTGGCTTCGACCTAATCTTGACCGGCGGAATTTCACTTGATGCCTCGGTCGGAGCCGCGGCAGTTGCCGCATGTCGAGATGCCGGTGTGGATCCACGGGATCGCATTCGAACGTATCCAAATGGTCCGAGAGCGGGAGGCCAGGGCTTCGGTATGATCCTCGAGCCTCTCGATCGACGATGGCAGGAAGTGCGTACCTTTGTAGTGAAGGAGTGCGACGCAGTGGTAGCACTGATTGGCGGCAAGGGAACGTCAGATTGCCTGCAGAAGGCGGTTCTTGCGGGCAAGCCCGTGTTCCCGATCGCGATTGCAGGTGGCGCCGCACAGGCCGAGTGGGAGCGCCTGAAGCAGGCCGGACACTACAACCGCGAACCGGGGGACTTCGACTTTCTCGCCGATAAGAGTGCTGACGCGCAAACCGTCACGCGGCTTGTGTGCTCTCAGTTGCGCGTCGTCTTGAATAAGGCTGGTCGTCGGTTCTCGCGGAGGCTCTTCATTATCCACGGGCATGATATCGGTTTGAAGAACGAAATGGCGCGCTTCCTGGAAAAGCTCGACTTTCAGCCTGTCATACTTCACGAGCAACCAGATCAGGGACGGCCGCTCCTGTCGAAGTTACGCGCCGAGCTGGCCGATGTGGGATACGCCTTTGCCCTCCTGACCCCAGACGATGCGGTGAGCGCAGCTGCGACCCCGAAGACAAAGCGGAATCGCGCGCGCCAAAACGTTGTGTTTGAACACGGAATGCTAGTGGGCTTGCTTGGGCCAGAGCGTGTGTGCGCCGTTGTCAAAGGCGACGTCGAGATTCCATCGGATCTCGCTGGGGTTTTGTACAAGAGGCTGGGAGTCACTGAAGCGCTGGATTCTATAGGTCTGGAGTTGATCAAAGAGTTAAAGACCGCGGGGTATGAGGTTGACGCCAACAAACTGTGGCCGGGGAGAGACGCCACCGGCGTGATCTCTTCGTTCTGATCGAGCCAGGCTAGCACCTTGGCGAGTTGGCTTGAAGCGCGCTTAACTTCGAGGCCATAGACGATTTCGAACACGGTGACACTTGTGAAGGCAAAAACGCCCTGTTCCCTCACGTAAGCTGCGGCCCGCGCGACCACGTTTGCGTTATAACCCTTGAAATACTCGGACAGGATATCGGTGTCCAGTATGACCTTATCCGCCATTTTAGAATGCCGGCCCGCGCTTGCTAGGTCGCCGTCTCTCCTGGTACGCGATGGAAACCACCTCCTCGATCAGGGCAGCGTCTTCTGGACTGCCCAAC
This sequence comes from Terriglobia bacterium, assembly GCA_050010015.1. GTDB lineage: Bacteria > Acidobacteriota > Terriglobia > UBA7540 > UBA7540 > CAVROP01. The sequence goes on along the minus strand of JBEKLY010000173.1, from coordinate 3,295 downwards.
ATGCCCAAGCCCTGCTCGAAGATCGTGCGGGCATTCGGCGGCGCTTCGACGGCCCCAGACCCTGAGGGCAGGGTGGCGATGGCGTGTTCAATGAATTCGTGGACGGAGGCGATTCGACCTGCATCGATGGCAGCGCGGACGGCGTGCTCCTGGTCCGGGCTAAGCGTGATCGTCATGGCTCCTCCCTCACCTTACCCTACTCCATCGTAGCCCAACCGGTCAATTCCCCGGAACTGACGCAGTCAAGCGTGGGAGAGCGGGCGCTCCAGGGATTTTGTCGCGTGCAACATGACCTCGCTGGATTTCATACAACGCAGTTGTATGACCCGACCAGGCAGCAGGGAGTCAAGGGACCGAATCAGGGCGGCGGGGCGGGACTGTAATCGCGAGAAACGGCACCTGACCGTCTCACCCGAGGTCCGGCCAGGCAAGACGGCGAAATTCGGGAGAGTCGGCTCACTTTTCTCGCATTTTTTGCTTGACAAACTTCGAGGGTTGTGATAGCCTACAATGGTGTGCATTTTGTGGACGTATTGTCGTAGGCGAGGATCGGTGTGCGGCGAACCGCGAGGGATGGCGGGTGGGTCACGGCCCTCGGGGAAGGCTGGGAAATACAAAAAATGAAAAATCGTGGGAACGAAGCTAAGAAGTACCTGAAAACAAAGGAAGAGCTTTGAAAAACGAAGCGAAAACGAACCCAATTTCGAGTGCAAAATGCGCGGATTATGCCGAAATAGCGAGCATTCCGGCGGAGTACGCATCCAGGCAGGGTGTCGTGCCCAGGAATGCCAACGGCGTCGGAAGCGGTCTGGGTTCGGAAACCGGAAGGAACACGGGATAATACAAAATAGTGGGAACGAAGCTAAGAAGTGCTTGAAAACAAATGACATCACTTTTTTGAATGCTGCATATTTAGCATGTTTTGCGCGCAGATTGACTGCAATCTGACCCCAAAAGGAGCAAGAATCGCCACATTTTGCGAAAACGAAGGCAGGACCCGCGATTCCCAGCGGGATGCTGCGGCATTGACAAATTATCGGCTAGACAAACTTGGGACTTGCGTCGGCGCCGAACTCACGCCCAGCCGGGTCGCCGCCACCGGCTGATGGAGACCCGGAAACCATGAAAATGCCTGGATTGTCATGGATTGCGGCAGCAAAGCTGCCGCCCTGGAATTCGAGCGAACGCCTGCGGGCTTCCCCATGTGCGGCGAGTCGGAGCTCAAAACCTGCCTCGCCATGCTGATCGAGGACCGGCTGGGCATCGGGGGGAGCTTCGCGGAATTTCATCCCATTGATTTCCGGGAAGGATTCGTGCTGGTCGGGCACGACGGTCCGCACCACCTCAACATCGCGGAGGGCCGACCCGTCCTTCGTAGCCTATTACAGTACCACGGCAAGCCCGGCGCGGGCGCGAGCGTGGAGTTCCGGATCAGGGAAGGGCCCATCACCATCCTCAGCATCGGCGTCACCCGCGGCGGGCGGTTCAAATTCGTGATCGCCGAGGGCAGGAGCGTTCGTGGTCCCATTCCCCCGACCGGCAACACCAACACGCGCGGTTTCTTTCGGCCCGACGTGCGCACCTTTCTGAAACGCTGGGTAGCCGAAGGCCCCACGCATCACTTCGCCATCGGCACGAGGAACGGAGCCGGCATTATCCGCGAGGTCGGTGAGATTCTCGGCCTCGAAACCGCCATTGTCGCTGGCGGGCCAAACGATCTCGCGAGTTAACATCAGGCGCGAGCCCCGTCAGCCCTATCGCCCGATGATGAGCACGATGAAGATGTCTGCCCAAATTGCCACGGCGCTGGCATTGTTCCTCCTACCGGTACTTAGTCAGCCGGCGCTCGCTCAGGATCCTCGCGCAGCCTTCGAGAGCGCGCAGAACGCCTTACTCAACAAGGACTATGCCAGTGCTGAGAAAGGATTTCAGGAGGTTTTGCGGCTCGATCCGCACTCCGCCGCCGCTTACTCCAATCTGGGCGTTGTGTACATGCGTACCGAGAGGTTCGACGCTGCCATCCGGGCTCTCCAGGAAGCCAAGAAGCTGGCACCGGCTGTGCGCGCCATCGATTTGAATTTGGGCCTGGCATATTATCATAAGCAAGAATTCGCCAAGGCTATCCCGGAGTTCTCACAGGTGCTCCAATCGCAGGCGGACAATTACCAGGCTCGCTACCTGCTGGGAATGAGCTACTTCATGGAAGACGAATACCAGCATGCCTTGGAGACGCTGGAACCCCTGGCCAGCGAGGAGCAGGACAATCTGGACTTCCTTTTCGTTGAAGGCATCTGCTACGGAAAACTGAAGCGCGAGAAGGAGTCCGAAAAAGCCTTCGATCAATTGGTGCGCGTGGGAGGCGATACTGCTCACCTGCATTTCCTTCTGGGAAAGGCATATCTTGATTTGTACATAAACCAGCATGCCATTACCGAATTGCAGAAGAGTATTGTGCTCGACCCTAAACTGAGCTTCGCGCACTACAATCTAGGCGTGGCTTACGAGCGCCTGGGAATGCTCCAGAAGGCCGGCAAGGAGTTTGACCAGGAGATGGCCATCACCCCTGAAGAACCCTGGAGTTATGAGAATCGCGGCGAGGTTTCGCTCGACTTAGGTCAAACGGACATGGCCATCAAGTTCTATCGTGAGGCCTTGGCGCGCCGGGCGCAGTTGCCTAAATCGCTTGCCGGGCTGGGGAAAGCTTACCTGCGAAAGGGAGAGACCGATCAGAGTATTCGTTACTTGAAGGAGGCCATCGCTATCGAGCCGGAGATCGGAAGTTACCGTTACCAGTTGGGCCAGGCTTACCTCAAGGCTGGCCGACAGGCGGAAGCAAAAGAGGAAATGTCGATGGCAGAGAAACTCCAGGCGGAAGCGCGGGAGAAGCAAGCACTGCAGTTGTCTGGAAAAATGCCTTCCCCGGAAGTGCCCGGATCGAAGCCGTGATCGCTGTCTGCTCCGTAGCTTAATCTTTGGCTAGACACTAGAAGCTGTTTCAAAACCTGCTGTGCCTCGATTTCAACGTAGATCGTCGACTAAGCGCGAAGCCCTACTCCCCGGAGGGGAGCAAATTGAGTAGCCGGGGGTGAAACCCCCGGAACCGACCCCATACCCCGCCTTCGGCACCCCTCTCCCCGTCGACGGGGAGAGGGGAATGGGGGTAAGGGGACGAGGTTTCCGGGGGCGTTGCCCCCGGCTAGTGCGCCTGAGAGCGCACACGATCAGTGAGGTGGAAGTCCTCACCGAGCTAACGTAACTCGTAATCAGCCTGCAACTGCGTCGTGGTGACACGGGG
>JBEKLY010000172.1:0-16589 GCA_050010015.1 Terriglobia bacterium | reverse complement strand
CACGCCGTGGGCTACTCCCTGTCGGCCCTCCGGGCCTGAATTTAGTGGCGAACGAGACCCAAATTGCCACCACTTGACCAGTTGAGGCGTTAAGTGAACGCTTATGGGGCAACGCCCCCGGTGAGGGACCAGCCGAACGGGTTTGACCCTGTAAGGGTCGAAGCGACGACCATTGTCCATTCAACTCGACCCTTTCAGGGTCGAGAGCACTGCGGGCAATTGTACCGGGGCCGCTGCCCCCGGCCACTGTATTCTGCCCTTGCAGGGCCACGAGTCGGAGATCGAGTCGGTTGGTGAGAGAAACAAAACGGGAGGCGTGGGCGACAATTCCGAATGCTCGCCGCGCCTCCCGTTTGAGAGTCATTGTCCTATAGCTCACCTTGGAAAAGCCGCGGACCCCGAGAAGGTGGGTCCGCGTTTCCCGTTCTGCCTCCAGACCTTTCAGTCTAGAGGGTTAGAAATATAACTTCAAGGCGAGCTGAGCGATCCGCGGACTATTGGCCGTGGAGCTGACATGGCCGAAGTACTGGTCGCCCACCGTGCTGTCCGGCTGAGCGAAGCGAGGAGTGTTCCAGGCGTTAAAGAACTCGGCCCGGAACTCCAACCGCTTGGACTCAGTGAACGGAAACGATCTGAACAAGGAGATATCGAAGTTACGGGACCAGTCCATGCGCAGGTCGTTTCTCCCTTCCGTCCCAAAGGTGAAGGCGGCGGGATCCGTGAATGCGGCCGTGTTGAGCCAATCAACGTAGCCTGCCGCCGAGGGAGCCCCCTTATTTGCGAAAGGTGAGACCCCTTGCAACCGGTCGGCTCGTTCACTCACGTTCCCGGTATTGGCGACGTCTGTCGGAATCCCAACAAAGAACGGCTGGCCTGGGCCGACTCGGCTCACCACTGGTCACGAAAATGCAGACTCTCTATCGAAAGAACGAGCACGGCTTACAGGCCGCAGAGACCATTTCCACGATCGCCAGCCTCTCCTCTGGATTTACTTACCCCACTCAAGCCCTTTATGAGGCTTGGATCCTGATGCTGCTCAACATGGACCGCAACACATTGTGGGGTTCCGCCGCCGGTTTTGTTTACGAAAGCGAGAACTCGTGGGACGTCCGCGACCGGATGGAATACGTGGAAGCGAGCAACAAGAAAGTCGACGCGGAGGCGTTGAGCGCGATCACTCCTGGAGGAGACGGTGTAGCGGTGTTCAACCCGCTCAATTGGGACAGGCACGATCCCGTGACGATGGAATTGCCGGAAGGGAAGAGTCCTGAGGGGGTAGTTTGCCAGACGACTGCCGATGGCAAGACGCTTTGCGCGCTCCGCCTGCCTTCGGTCGGAGTGGCCGGCATCGCGCTCACATCCAAGCGCCCTGAGACGCCCAGCAAGGTCAGCCTCGCCGAACAGATCGAAACAGCTCACTACACGGCGCGAATCGACTCCAAAACCGGGGCCTTGGCGAGTCTGAAGCTCAAACCCTCGGGCCGGGAGTTGCTGGGCGGGCCTGCCAATGTCATCGTGGCTGAAAAGCCCAAGCCACAAAAGGAGGATTATGGCGATTTCATGAGCCCGCGGCCCGAGCGCACTCGCCTCGCTTCTTCGAGCGATTTCAAACCCACGATAACCGTAGACAACGGACCGTTGGCCATGACGGTGGAGGTAACGAGCGAGTTTTACGGCGGCGCAGCGAGCCGGCGCAGCATGCGATTCTATAAGGACTTTCCACGCGTCGATTTTGAAACCGATCTCCAGGATATTCCCAACATCACAGTGGTGGTGGCGGAATTCCCCTTGGCCGAAGATATCGAGGAAGTCCGGCGCAGCATTCCTTGCGGTTTCTCGCATGGCGCCCGGGCCAAACCGAATCCCAATTTGGTGGGTTGGACGAAGGGCATTACTCCGGCGGTGCGCTGGACTCATTACAGCCTGGCGGGCGGCGGAGGAGTGGCCATCCTCGACCGAGGACTCACTGGCCGCGAGCTCAATGGAAAGACGCCTATTATTTACCTGCTTAATGCTACTGATACCTATTACAAATATCCTAATGCGTGGCTGAGTGGCAAAGGGAAACACCATCTGGAGTATGCTCAGGTGGTCCACGGAGAGAAATGGGAACAGGCCCGAATCCCGCAGACGGCGTGGGAATACAACTGCCCTCCGGTGCTCGTTACCGGCCGGAAAGTGATGGCGGCGAAGTCATTCTTACGCACCTCAAGCAATGTCATTGTCGAAGTGCTGCGCCGGGAGGGCAAGGACATTGAAATGCGCATGACGGAGTGCCTGGGATCGGCTGGAACTGCGGAGGTAACCCTGAACCTGCCGCATCGAGGGGCAGCCCTCACCAACTTGCGGGGCGGAAATCCCAAGCCGCTCGGGGAAGCGGCCCTTCTTATCGCTTTCCCGTACGGCCACTCGAGATTGTGACCATCCATTTCCAAGCCGCCTCACCCGTCGGGGAAATTAACCCGGTAACAGAATGGGACAAGTTCGTGCCGGAGCTCAAGCGGGCTGCGCTCCACGCTTACGGCAATTACACGGGTCACCCGCCTATGGGTGACGAGCCACAATCGTAGCCGGACGGCGTACGAGAGGCCTTCCGAAGCCTGGCGGACGCACCCCCGGGGCGCCGTCATTCCGAGCGCAACAAGGAATCTCGCGCTGCCAAACCGGGACACTACCACTGCCGCTAGTGCTTAGCAGAACTATTAAGCGATTTTATTCGCCGAAAGCGGAAGGGCGGGGCTTCAGCTCCGCCCTTCCGTGTGCCCTCGATAAAGGTGCCGTCCAACTAAATACCAGGTCCTAACTTTGCATCAACTCCACCAAATCGGCCGACAAGCCCGGGGTCTCCGGCGTCTTGTAGAATCCCTCCTCCACGCGGGCCGGATTAACAAAGTGCTGGCGCAAATGTGGAATGTATTCCAGGAATATGACCGGCAATCCCAGGGCGATATGATTGAAGAGCACCAGATGCTGGTGAATCTGGCCCATGTCACCGACGTGCGGAACAACCGGCAGCCCGAATTTCTGCGCGAGGAGAGCGACCGTCAGGAATTCACTCACGCCCGCCAGGCGCGTGCAGTCCGCCTGGACGAAGTGCACCGCGCCGGCTTCCATGAAGTTCTTGAACATCACGCGATTCGGCACATGTTCACCCAGCGCTATTCGCATCGGGGAGATGGCCTGCGCGAGTTTACGGTGAGCGGCGATGTCGTCGGGATGAGTTGGCTCTTCTATCCAGTAAGGGGAAATGTCAGCGAGAGAGCGGCACATTTCGAGCGCGCGGGGAAGCGTCCATTGCTGATTGACGTCGAGCATTACCAGGCACTCTTCGCCCACAAGTTCCCGCAACATATGCGCGCGCCGGATGTCTCGCGCGGGATCCGGTGATCCCACTTTCAACTTGAACGCCCGAAACCCCTTGTCCAGGGCCCGGCGAGCGTTTTCGCGGACCTTGTCATCCTCGTACCCAAACCAGCCCACGGAAGTGTCGTAGCCGGGATACCCCGACTTGAGCACCGACTCCCGCGCCGCCCTGGTTGTCCGCGCCTTCTCTAAAAGCGCCAGAGCATCGGCGGGCGTTAAGACGTCTTCCAGATAGCTGAGGTCGAGCAATCCGACCACCTGTTGGGGCGTGAGGTCCAGAAGCAAGCGCCAAAGCGGAACCCCACGCGATTTTGCCCAGAGATCAAAACACGCATTGGTGAGAGACGCGAGCGCCAGATGGATGGCTCCTTTGTGAGGACCCAGCCAGCGCAACTGCGGGTGATCGGCCAACGAGCGCGAAAATGTTACGAAATCCGCCATCAATGATTCAATTTCTTTCCCCACCACGCTTCGAGCCAGAAGCTCGATGATCTCGCAAACGATGCGGTTCCCGTCACCGAGCGTCAGCACGATACCGGTGCCGGTGAGGGCGCCATCGGTCTTGAGCAGTGTCACCGCGAGGCAGTATTCCGACTCGGAGTGCACAGCGTCCGTGCCCGCTCCCGCCGGCAAGGGGTAGCGGGCGTCGTATGAGCTCACGGATTGAATGACCGCCTCTCGAACCGGCATCAGCCCCTCTTCTTTACCATCAGCAAGTGCTCGCACGCCAGCACCACGTCGTGGTGCTGATTAAAGGCCTCGACTAATTCCACAACAATGCCATAGCCGGGCCGCTTTGAAGAGTCGCGTTTCTCCTTGGCGGTCACCCGGACGCGGAGGGTATCGCCAATGAAAACAGGCTTGACGAAGCGCAAGCGGTCGTAGCCGTAGGTGAACGCTTCCGGGTTGATCTCTCCCGCGGTCAGCCCCACCGCTATGGTGAACACCAGCGTGCCATGGGCGATGCGCTGGCGGAATTCCTGCTCCTTGCACCATTCCGCGTCCATGTGGTGCGGATAGAAATCGCCGCTGAACAACTAAGGCTCGCTGCCGCGAACCTCGCGGACATCTAAAACCGGATGTCTGCGCCAGCCGGCCCCGTCTGCAGCCGGCCCTTTGTTTTCTATAACATTCTCGCTTTGTTCCGGCGATTTTGATATTTCGCCGGCGTTTTCCTCAGCCGGACTTTCTGTCCCGTGATTCGTAGCGCTGACCTTCAGGTCAGCACTTGCCGAACTGGAGTTCGGCGCTGCCTCGGCACCGTCGAGCCCCACCAGCTTACTCAGTTCCTCCGCTTCCCGTTTGTTCGACTCATTGTCGGGAGGGCTGGCCGCCGGTTGCGCGGTTGGCGAATCGTCCCGACACTCGCGCCCATATTCTTTGCGCATGGTCAGGAGAATCCTCACCTTGCGGTCGATCGCCCGGTCGAGCGCCATTTCCAGGCGCAGCACCATGTTCGCCGTCTCGTCTTCCGGAGCCAGGCACGAGTCCCGCGCAATCGCGTCTTTCTCCTCCTGCGCCTTCATCTCGTCCGCAAACGCTGCCTCGACCGCCGCCGTCTGCTCCTCCAGCAGGCACAGCAGTTCCTGGTAGCGGGCCTCCACACCCGCCTCGCCTCCGAAGCTCTCCTTCACGTACTTGTCTAGCTCTGCCTGGTCCTGCTTCCGTTGGAGGTACGCCCGGTCCATGAAGAGCCCAAGCAGGTGGCCGATCTGCCGGGGCCGCCACCCCAACTCTCCCTGGTAGTAGCTTTCGATCTGGCTCTGCTGGGCGAGCGTAAAGACCCGCCGCCGGACCTCGTCGCGAATCACTCCCCAAAGCGAAATCAGCATGCGCAGCCGCACCGAGGGGTGGGTGGGCTTGGGCAGGTCGAGCGCCACCGCCTCGCACTGGGCGGGTTCGAAGGTCACTTCGGCGAGGGCCCGGGCGAGCCCGCGCCGCCGCTCCTCGACCCCCTCGAGAGCGTCCCGCATCAGGCCCGTCTCCATGCGCTCGATTCGGTCGCGCCGCCAGTAGAGCCTCGACAAGTCATCGATCTGCCGATCCCATTGCGCGTCGCCCGGCCCGTAGGCGGTGGCAAGTTCGCGCTTGAGCGCCGCGAACCGCTCCGGATCTTCACCGAGCGCCCGCATCACGGCGGCCTCGTTTTCGGGCGCGGCATCACAGCCGTGCTTCACAGCGTTCATTTTCACGCGCTCTTTTCCGGCCTCGCTGCGAGGCCCAGTCGAGCGCTCGGAATTGTGCCGGGCGGCGTTGACACGCCGGGGAGTCAAACAAGTAGCTTTGCGTAAAGACATAGTATTCTCCATGATTAGAAAAGTTCGGGGGCAGGGGCGGCAGAGGAACCGTCCCCACAAAAGGTGAGTAAGACGTTCAAAACAATTTACCCTACCACAAGGCGACGACTGCTGTCAATAGCTAACTAGTTAACACGCTGCCAGGCCATCTGAACAGACTGCCCTCTCCCTTGGGGGAGAGGGTGTCACGCAACGGCGCCTTCACCAGCCGTCGCGGGACGGGTGAGGGGTCACTTGCTTCTTCGTCGCGTTCGGAAAGAGCGAATTCAAATGGCAAACGGCAAACGGCAAAATTCGGTACTGTCCTAGTTTGATCGTAGCGCTGGCCTTCAGGCCAGCATTTGCCGACCTAAAGGTCGGTGCTACGCCCAAACTAGGACACTACCAATCGAGCGGGGCGAGATACAAAGTTGCGTTGCCGGCAAAAACAGCCCTCATCTTCTTCCGTGAACGGTCCGATATCATGGTTGAACGCAGACAATTTTCCTCTCCTTGGGGGTGACCGCTCGTTGCGCCCGGTCGCCCCCCTCCACTGGCTCATTCCACCAGGAACACCCTTACCACTGAAATTCCACCCGCGAGCGCCGGGCGGAGAACTCCTCGTAGGGGCCAACGCGCAGCGCGCGCAAGTGTGTAGGCTTATCAGTATAGGCCAGAACAAAGGTGAGCGTGTTTTCGCCGGTGGAAGCGAAGTACGGCCCCGGCAGGTAAAACTCCTTCTGCGGCCCCACGGTCGCGTAGCGCCCCACGAACTTGCCGTTCAGATAAATCAGCGCGTCGCGGTCGGCGTCGAAGGTCAGTTTCCAGGGAACCAGCCAGCCTGGTTCGATCGCCGGCAGGGAGAATTTGGTCTGATACCAGGTGAAGGCTGGAACGAGTGGGTCCGCTGCGCCTGAACCCTGGTAACTCGCCGGACTCCAGGCGGCGGCAAACGCCGGGTCCACCTCCCGTCCCCGCATGGGCGCGGGATTGCGCTGGATTTGCCAGGCGCTGATGGCCGCGCCGCTTTGGGCGTCGCTCCCTAAGCGCACGGATTCGATGCCCTTCAAATCACCAAGCGCCACATCGCCGTTCTCCGCCCCGAAAGCCTCATAGGCAATCTCGAGCGTGTTTGCGCCTGGGGTGGCGTATTTTGCCAGATCGAAGCTCGCGGACTTTGCCGGCTTCAAGGCCTCGTCAACAAGCTTCCCGTTGATGAAGACCTTCAGCGCATCCTTGGCGAAAGTCGAGATGAACATCTTCGCCTGGTTCGCGTAATCGAATTGGGCCTTGTACTTCACGTAACCGTAGGGGTCGGGGCCGGAATCTTCGAGCGCCGCGGGCGGGCCGCTCTGCCAGTGGTCGGAGCTTGTGTCAAACTTTTCCACCCAGGCCTGACCGCTGCTTAAGTCGATGGGCCGATAGGGCAAGGGTGGCGTCGTAATATTCAGGCGAGCGGTGCGGTGCTCGCGCTCGTAGGTGACCTCCGTCAACACGCCGTCAACCCAGGTCTTGGCAGGTTTATTGGGGACGAGCAGCATCACCTCGTGCTGGCCGGGCAGGAAATCCATTTCGGCCCAGACGCGGTTCTTTTGCGTACCGCTGCCCGCAAACATGTAGCTGTCCGAAATGAAGGCTGCCGTGAAAGTCTTGGGGTCCGACTCATCCAGATATGGGAAAACCTTGGAAGGAAAATCCGCCATCCAGCTTCGCAAGGCGCGCTCGCGAGGCAATAGGATGACCAGCAGGTGTTCATTCACCAGCAGGAACTGCTCGGTTTTCTCGAATCGAACCCCAAACACTAAGGACTCATATTCCTGGTCCCAGTACTGGTAAAGCGTCTCGCCCTCGATATGGGGTTCGTCGCGAGTGGCGAGTGAGACTTCCGCGGCCCGCCCCGGCACGTCGTAGAGGATCAGGAAATGCCGATCGAGATTGGTTCCGTGGGACAGCACTTCCGCGGTCGAATAACGCAACTGGCTGCCCGCGATGGGCACCTGCACGGCGAGCATTTTCATTTCGCGGGGACCGATTTCGAGCTCGCCCTCGCGCGGGGCGCTGATCCGGCGCTTCGTGGGGCTATTGGGGTCGGTGAAGCTCACCTTGTAGCGCTGCTGGGCTTTGGCGTTCTCGCGAATGAACACCACACCGCTCTTGCCGTTCACCCGGTTCGTAACCGAAACGTTTGGATTCGTGGAATCGGCGCCGCCCTCGAGCGCCTTAGCGCGGGTAAGCACGTCCCCATGCAGGCGCAGAAACTCGCAGATCGCGTGTGCAGCATAATACTTGTCCCACAAGCCGCCGGGCTCGCGAATGGGCGCGGCGTAATCGTAAGAGGTCGTGAGGTTCTTCGCGGCCCAATCGAAATTCGTTCCCCCAAAGCCCATGTAGTAGCTGAAGGAAGTCACGCCCTGTTCGAGAACGGTCTTGGTGAGCGTGTCGAGCTGCTCCGCGTCCACCCCATTCTGCTTGATGGAGAGCTTCCCGCCAAACTCGCTGAACCAGCCGCCTTGCAGTTCCGAGATGGCCAGCGGGGAATCAGGTTCTTCTTTGCGCAGCTTCTGAAGTTCCGGCACTACCTCTCTTACAATGTTCCAGCCCGGATAGAAATTGCACGTATCCATGATCTTGGCCATGTCAGGATCGGAATTTTCGCGCGCCTGGCGGGTCCAACAGGTGATCAACGGCACGTTGATGCCGGCGCTCCAGGCCATGTTGGCGAGAGCCCGTACGTATTCACGCTTCGAGGCGTCAGGCATGTTAGGGCTGAAGTCGTATTCGTTCTCCACCTGCACCATGATGATGGGGCCGTTCACGCTGACCTGGTGGTGCTGGATCACCGGCAAAACCTGGTCGAACCAATGCTGCGAAGTTTTGATGCTTTCGGGGTGATTGCTGCGCAGGGGAAACCGCATCGCCGCCACCCAGTCGGGAAATCCGCCGCGGTGCCATTCCGCGCAAACATAGGGGCCGGGGCGCGCAATCATGTAAAGGCCCATCTCGTGGACCAGCTTGATGAAATCCTCAAAGTCCGTCAGGTCGCACTTGCCCTTCTCCGGCTCGTGATAGTTCCAGAAGGCGTAGCTCTCAACGGTGTTGAAGCCTGCCGCCTTGAACTTCGCCAACCGGTCGCGCCATAGCGGCTTCGGACAACGCGTGTAATGAAACGCTCCGCTCGCGATCATCGTGTCCTTGCGATAGAGCGTAAAACAGTTCGAATCGTACTTGATGATCTGCGGGTTCTCGAACTCCGTCTGGGCCGGCGAGGCCAAGAGGGTCTCCACCCGCGCCAAGCCCGATGCGCCGACGGCAAAGCGCGCCATCAATGGAGCGGCTAGGGTGGATTGAATGAACTGCCTGCGGGATGATTTCATAGGAATTGCCTTTCAATAGATGCTATCCGGATTGAGCGCAACGCTGCAATCAATCCGGATGCTGGAAAACCCATCGACCTGTCATCCTGAGGAGCCCCGATCTGATCGGGGCGACGATGGATCTCTGCAGTTGTTAGAAAACTGAACTGCCTAGACTCTTCGCCGCTTTGAAAACGACTCCCCTCCTCAGCGGGAGGAGGGGCCGGGGGTGGTGGGTGGTCGCCCCGCCGCCCAGCAACCACCCCTGACCCCTCCTTACCAAGGAGGGGAATCATTTTCATGGTTTCCGGGCGCCCGGCATCCGACGGACGACGAAGGATCTCTGCAGTTGTTAGCAAATAGCGGACCAGGACCCCCTCACCCGACCCGCAACGGCTGATGCGAGCGCCGTCGCTGGCCACCCTCTCCCCCAAGGGGGAGAGGGGATTTCCGTGACGGGTGGTGAGCCTGAGGATCATGAAGTCTTCGCTCAGAATGACGCCCATACTCTCTTAGTTTAGAATGCCAGTGACAATGGCATCAATCTCAGCGAGTTCCATTTTCAGCGCCTCGCGGACGGTGGTTCGGGCACGGCCGATGACGTGCGGTCCACGATGGTCTTTGAACAGTTCCTTCAGTCCGGGAATCATATCCGTCACTTTTTCTTCGCAGGCTTCCGCGATTTCCGCCAACCGGAGATGGGCTTTGTCCCCGCAGTTGAACCGAGGAATGGGAAGTTCCCAGACCTTCTTGTGAATATCGCGCGGGCCCCAGAGGCCTCGCGCCTGCATAGGCTTTATCAGGACATTCAAGATGGGCGAGTTCAGCAAGGCTGCGAGATAGCTGGTCTCTTTTGGATCGTCAGTTTCGAAGTAGTAAGTTGCGTCGGCAGCTACGAAATGCCGGGGGATGATTTCGGGGCCACTCAAAAGAGCCGCAGACCTTGGGAAGCAGGTCTGCGCTACCTCAAGGGCAGCGGCGCATAGGTTGGTCGCCGACCGCGTATAGAGGACAACGAATTTCGCCTTCGGGCTCTGCTCGGTTAGCTTGTTGCGGTAGTTCAGCCATGCCAGCGCGTTGGTCTTAGCAGCTTTCTCCTTGCGTATTGCCGCCCAGGTTGTTTGCGCACGCTCCAGCCACTCCGCCAGCTTCAAGTAGCCCTTGCCGCGGGCCTGGTCCGCATCGAGAAGGCGATACACTGGGCCGTCTTCGATCAGTGGAAGCACCGCCCGGCGGAAATCGAGATGGCCGAAGGGCAGAAGGTCGGTGGAAAGGAGCGTGGCGTAAATGAACTCGGCCTCGACGGCACCCGCGAAGTTAACGCGTTTGTAGGGCGGTTTAGCCTCGACCCGAGCGCGCGGGTCCGTAGCGACAGCGAGGTGCGAAGACTCCGTCAGGGCGCCGGGCGGAGTAGCCGATTTGAATTCCACAAACCAGAAGCTGCGCGGAACAATCGTGGCGCCTTCTCGAAAGTGAGGCTGGTAATAGCTTCGCCGGCTGGGAGCGCGGGCATCCTGCCCGCAGCGCGCGTGCAATTGCGGCGCGAAAGGCGGGCAGGATGCCCGCGCTCCCGGGTACTTCAAGGTTTCTTCGTGCCCTTCAACCGACGGGTATGAGCGACTGCTCAGAAAGCTATGCTGGCCCTGCTGCACCACATGGAACTCTGCCGCTTCGGCTTCGAGGTCCCGGTTGGCTTCTTCCAAAGATGCGTTTGTTCGTTTCAGGCGCCCACGCAGGATTTCGCCTGGGAGTGTTGGGTTCGCGCGGCCGCTGAGGTCGCCGAAGGCCACCGCTGCCGGAACGCTGAACAGAGGCGACACACCTTCGAGGTCCCATATCCGGGTGAGGGTTGCATTGCCCGTGCCGCAGGAGCGGCGGAAGCGATCGTGCTGGTCGGCGGCAAAAATGCTGCGCGGAAGCACAAAACCGATCCTCCCGGAGGGCTTGAGGTAGAGGCTGGCGCAGCGGACGAAAAAGAGCGTGGCTAACTCGAGGTGCGGGATGAGATGCGCAGAGCCCTCGAGCAACCCCGATTCCTTCACGATGAGTTTCTTCAAATAATCCTGGTACTCGCCTTTCTCTATGAAGCGAAATGAGAGCCAGGGGGGGTTGCCGATGACGACGTCGAACCGGTTGAGAAGAGGAGCGCGGTTAGATGTGCCATCAGTGGTCGCAGCGGGCAACCCGCTGACCCCCTCATCCGGCCCTCCCCGGCTTAAGACAACGCCGGGGCGGACCACCTTCCCCCCCAAGGGGGGGAAGGCTTGAGTTTCAGGCTCGGGGCGAATGGCATTCGCGAGGTAAACGGGTATGGCTACAGGTCCGGAGCGCAGGTCGAGCAGATCCCCGAGCGCGAGGAGAACGTTCACCTTCGAGACGAGGACCGCCAGAGGATGGATGTCCATTCCCACCACGCTGCTTAGAATTCTGTCCAAGGATTCTCGAGTGGCGGCGAGATACCGCTTCTTGTGCAGAATGGCCTGATAGAGGAAGGCGCCCGAGCCACAGGCCGGATCGAGCAGGGCCTCGCCGCCAGACTGACTCAAAAGCGCGTCACACATGCGTGCTGCGAGCCAATCGGGCGTGTAGTACTCTCCCAGGCCGTGGCGGTCCTTGGAATCGACGAGCGCCTGGTAAAGCTCTTTCAGGACGTCTTCGGAAAGTTCGCTCAGCCGGTAGGTGGAGAGCAAGGCCGCGAAACCAGCCATGATCTTCTGCGTGCAGGTCAATACGTGCTGGCTTGCCACCCACGAGGAGAAATCCTCCTCGAGGAAGTTCACGATCTGTTGCTTCTCGAAAAACGATCCCTGCAGGATCGCTTCTGTTTGGGCCTCGTCCGGCGCCGTTTGCGCGCCGCTGAGGCGCAAGTAGGCAATCATCTTCGCCAGCGTCGCCAGGTAGGCGTGACGCACGAACAGCGCTTCGTCGCCCAGCGAAGTCCCGTAGGCAATGGACAAGGACTTGCGCCAACTCGTATAGCTAGCTTGAACATCGGTCTGCTTTCGCACATCCGTGAGGGTCTCGAGCCAGGCGGACGATGCAAACTGAAAGATGGGACTCGCAGGACCGAAATCCTGGAGAATATTCTCAGTGGTAGGTTCGCGGCCCGCGTTGGGAATAGCCCTCTCCCTTGGGGAGAGGGTGTCTCGCGACGGCGTATTCTCCAGCCGCCGCGGGATGGGTGAGGGGTCACTTTCTTGCGCAATCCGTTTCGCCTGGGTCACGCTACGCATCAATTATGATCCGTGTGCCCTCTTGCGGTTTGTGTGTACGGCGGCTGCGAGCGGGAACGACTTAGATGCTCCAGAAGCGAGCAAGAAACCCCTCACCCGTCGTGCTCCGGCTGATGAAAGCGCCGGAGCGCGGCACCCTCTCCCCACGGGAGAGGGCTGCTGAACCGACATTACCCTCACGCCGCCAACGGGAACTTAATCGGCTTCCGCTCGGTTTGGGAACGGTAGAGGGCGGTGAAGATTTCCACCGTTCTTCTCCCCTCTTCGCCTGTAATCAGCGGTTCGCGCGAGTCGATGATGGCCTTTAGGAAGTCGGCAATTTGAAGCTGATGATAATACTCCATGGCATTAATGCTTTGGAAAAACTCGGCGTCTTCCTTCTGCCATGTTTTCAACAGCTCCGCTTCTCCCGGCACCGTCCACAAATCGTTAATGGGAGGCTCGGTGATATTTGACATTCCGGCGATGAACATCGCGCCCCCGTCCGTTTGCACACCCACCGAAGCGCCGTTGCTTCCGTGCACATAGACTCTCCCGTACAAGGCGGGATTCTGCGAATTGGTGACCACGATGTTGCCCAGCGCGCCGTTTTTGAAGCGCAGCACCGCAATCGCCGTGTCCTCCACTTCGATATAGGGATGATTGAGGTTGTCCCAGTAGCCAAAGAGCTCATCGACCGGCCCCATATACCACTGGAGCAGATCAAGCTGGTGCGGCGCCTGGTTGACCAGGACGCCTCCGCCTTCGGCTTCCCAGGAACCCCGCCACGGGTCGCTCTTGTAGTACGCCTCGTCCCGCCATCCGTACATGGTGACCGACCCCAGGATGGGCCGCCCCAGCTTTCCGTCTTCAATGGCCTGCTTGACTCGCCGGCAGGGAGTGTAGAAGCGCCGTTGGCACACCATTCCGATTTTGACTCCGCTCTTATTGCCGGCGGTGATTATGGCGTCGCAATCTGCGAGCGAAGAAGCTAAGGGTTTTTCGATGAGGACATGAACGCCGGCGCTCGCGGCCTTGACGGCTGGCCCGGCATGCTGCGGGTGCGGAGTGCAGATGGTCAGCGCCTCCACTCCCGATTTGGCAATCATCTCCTCCACGTCGCAATAGGCTTCGACGTTATATTGAGCTGCGAATTGCTTAGCGCGTTGAAGGTTCCTGCTGCAGGCAGCGACGAAAGCGGACTCCGGCAAGCGGCTGAGCGCCTTGGCATGCAAGTGTCCGACTTTCCCGCAGCCCACGATGGCGGTTCTGAGTACTTGCATTCGACCTCCTGAAATGCGGTGGGTAGTGCGCAGTTTGAGCCCCGACAGGGGCGGCATAGAGTAGCCCAGGGCGTGAGCCCTGGGTCGGATGGCCCTCACCCCGCCTTCGGCACCCCTCTCCCGCGGGGCGGGAGAGGGGAAGGGGGTGAGGGTGCGTCCTGCGGACCCACGGCTTGCGCCGTGGGCTACACGCTGCCGCCCGCTCCGCAGGCTCAATTCTCCACCGAAACTTCTGACTCAGGACGCTGACCACTCCGCGACCCATCTACGGCATCAACACCACCTTCAAAAGCCCCGGTTCGCGGTCATACAAACGTTTGAACCACGCCGCGCCCTCAGCCAAGGGCGGAGTGGCGCTGATCAGCGGTTCCACGTCGATCGCTCCGCATCCCATGAAATCCAGGCAGGCCGGGTATTCGCCGCTCGAAGCGCAACTGCCGTAAAGGCTGAGTTGGCGGGTGACCACGGTTTGAAGAGGAAGCTCTATCGAAGGCTTCAAATTGCCCACCAGAGTGACCGCACCGCCCTTGCGCACCGAGGCCAGCGCAGTGTTGACGGTCGGGCTGGTCCCCACAACTTCCATGGCGAGATCGGCGCCACGCCCTCCAGTGCGGCGCATCACTTCCTTCAATACGTCGCAATCATCCGCTTTCAGGCCCACATCGGCGCCGAATTTCTGCGTCAGTTTCAGCCTCTGAGCATCCAAATCGACCGCGATGATGGTTCCGCACCCCGCCAGTCGCAAGGCCCGAACCACCAGGAGGCCGATCATGCCCGTGCCCACTACCACTGCCGTGTCTCCCAAAGAAAACGGCGTGCGCTCGACAGCATGGACCGCGACTGATACCGCCTCGACCATGGCGGCGCGTTCGAAGGAGAGAGCCTCTGGGAGACGGTACAGAATGCGCTCCGGCACGGCAACATATTCAGCAAATGCGCCGTGCTGCCTGTAGTCTTCGCAGGAAACGCCCAGCACCCGGCGGTTGTCACACAGATTAATCTCCCCCCGCCGGCAAAACCAACAAGAGCCGCAATAGACTGTCGAGTCGAAAGTGACGCGCTCGCCTTTGTTCCAACCGGAGACTTTTTTCCCAACCTCTGCGATGACTCCAGAAGCTTCGTGACCCATGATGATGGGCGGCCGGCGGCGCCCCGTCGAGCCATCCATGCCGTGGACATCGCTGCCACAGATGCCGCATGCACGTACCTCGATCAGGACTTCGTCTTCGGCGACCTGGGGGTCGGGTACGTCTTCATACACAAAGTGGCCGTACTCTTTCAGGACGAGAGCTTTCATGGTTTGTGTATATTACGGGTGATGAATGTGCCAATGCAAGGGGGGCTTGCTGGGGGCTTACAACAAGAAAGGCGTCACAAAAACGAGACCTCTTGCGGTGGAGGGGGAAAAACCCGCAATGGATCTCGCTTCGTGACGCCTGGACAAACGCGAGCTGACTCAACGAGAAGGCCTTTGATCAGCGCCTTTACTCCACACCCTACTGATAGTACTGTGCGTTCAACTCGGCAAAGTTCTTGTGACTTTCAGGCAGCTCATCCAACGAATAAATCGCCGAGGCTTCACAGACCGGAACGCAAGCACCGCAGTCAATGCACTCGACCGGGCTTATAAAAAGCTGGGTCGCTTCAGCGAACTTGGGTTCGTCCTTGCGCGGATGAATGCAGTCCACCGGACAAACGTCTACGCACTTCTCGTCTTTCGTGCAATCGCTAGTTATAACGTAAGCCATAAAACCAGACTCCTTCGACTAGTTGCGGTAGGCAGACCGGAGCCACGCAGTGCATGAATGGCCTATCATCGCCTCCACTCGTCCCGTGTTTTGCGACACGGGCATTATTGTCGAGCAACTTAAGGTCCAAAACGTCCGTTCCTGGCGCTTGATTCTAAGCAGGTTATCAACCCGACTCGGGCGTTGGTGAGTCAAAGGGCACAGGGCCCGGACCAGCGAAGCATGAGAAGACGCGGAAAAACCAAGCGCCTGTCATCCTGGGCGAAGCGAAGGATCCCCGCAGTTCCCTTTGATCCAGCTACTCACGAACAACTGCAAAGATTCTTCGCGACGCTCAGGATGACACCTTTCTGATTCTCCCACTTCATCTGGGAAATTTGGCGGGATCATGTTAGTCTAACCACAAGGAGGGGAGGCCGTGAAGATCCTGATTCTACAGCATATAGCATGCGAGCCCGCTGGCATCTACGAAGACATCCTGGCCGAGAAAGGCGCCTCCATCCACCGGGTCGAGATCGATGCAGGTCAGCAACTCCCCGATTGGCGGGGCGTCGATGCCATTGTTGCGATGGGCGGCCCCATGAGCGTGAACGATGATGACACTTTGTCCTGGTTGACCACAGAAAAGCGCTGGGTCAGGGAAGCCGTGCTCGCCGGGAGGCCCTTCTGGGGCGTTTGCCTTGGGGCTCAGCTTCTCGCCGCCAGTCTGGGAGCCCGAGTGTACAGCGGGGCCAGGCCCGAAATTGGAATCATGCCGGTGTACTTGACCGTAGAGGGGCAACAAGATACCGTCTTCTCCGGGATTCCCCCTAAGCTCTTGACTTTCCAGTGGCATGGGGAAACGTTTGACGTGCCCGAGGGGGCGGTTCTACTCGCGAGTTCTCCGGCCTACCCAAACCAGGCGTTTCGCTGGAAGGAAAAGGCTTATGGCGTACAGTTCCACGTCGAGGTCTCGGCGGACATGGCCGAGCAATGGGCCCAAGTACCGGACTATGCGGCCGCACTGGGGCGAGTGCTGGGCGCGGGCGCGGCAAGGAAGGTAGTCGGCGACGTACTGCATGAGCAAGAGACGCTGCACTCCTATGCCCGGCGGATGTTCGAGAACTGGCTCAAAGCTTGCTGTGGCGAAGTCAAAACGCGGTTTGTACCCGGGACTTCTCTGTGAAGTGCCGCCCTTACCCCTCAGCAGGCAACGGAAGTCTCCAACCTCTAACGTAAGTACTTGACCTCCTGTAGGGCTGCGTCAAAGTCCCAGAAGTAGAACAATCTAAAACGACTCGATTTTCCGCTGGCAATTTCCTTTTTGGTTTGATAGCCTTTTGGCATGGCGGAAGCTGCCCGTCAGGGTGCGAAC
>JBEKLY010000171.1:0-16590 GCA_050010015.1 Terriglobia bacterium | reverse complement strand
TAGATGTAGACGAATCAACTGCCGAGGCCATCGCCGACTGGCATTATTGGGTGGCCCAAGGCTACTGCTTCTGACTCACCACCCAACCCCACCGATCTACGCAGCCCTACCGAAAGCTCACCAATCTGCTTGACCAGGGCATGAAATCCCGCGTGAGTCTTCTCGAGTTCCACAATTTCCGCAATGTCCCCGTACTCCTTAAGCCCCCTCGAATAAAGCCACTTGCCTAAGGCGCATTCTTTATGAGAACCCGCTTGCTCCACCGTCAGCGCGGTTTTTCCATCCAGGAACTGACGCAAGCGGTCCGTCCACTCGAGGTGTTTGCGCCGCACGAGCGCGAAATCCAGTAACTCTCGGGGTTGATCTTGGGGTGCTTCAGCCTCGACGGCCACCTTAAGCTCGCGCTTCAGGTACACCAGGGGCAGCAGATGTCCCCGCAATCGGTATACGGGCGCGCCGTGAATCATCTCCACGCCTTTACGCGCCTGGTCGCCCTCGAGCCGCACCAGTTCCAACAGGCTCACTTGCGGTATGGCGTACCGGTCCCCGCCGCTGGTCACCGTAAGGGCCGGAATGATCGCCAGGGTCAGAGGTATCTTGATTTTGAGCGTGGTGCTTTTGCCGCTTTGGCTTTGGATGTCTACAACCCCGCCGATCTTCTCGATGTTCGTCTTCACCACATCCATGCCCACACCGCGCCCGGAAACGTTGGTCACCTTTTGAGCGGTGGAGAACCCGGGCAGGAAGATCAGGTTGAGCATTTCCCGCTCGCTCATGCGCGCGGCGTGGTCGGGGGTAACTAGCCCGCGTTCCAGAGCCTTCTGCTTGACGCGCTCCAGGTTCACCCCTGCACCATCATCAGAAATCTCGATGTTAACTTGACCGCCTTCGTGGAAAGCGCATAGGAACAAGCGCCCCTCGGCGGGCTTACCACAGGCGACCCGCTCCTCGGGAGTTTCAATGCCGTGATCCACAGAGTTCCGAACCACGTGAGTCAGAGGATCCTTGATGGCTTCCACCAGCGTCTTATCGAGTTCGGTCTCCTTGCCTTCCATCTCGATGCGCACTTGCTTGCCGCAGCTCATGGCCAAGTCGCGCACCAGACGCGGAAACCTCGCCCAGATGTTCCCAATAGGCTGCATGCGGGTCTTCATAACCCCTTCTTGCAGTTCGGTAGTTATTAAATTCAGGCGTTGCGAGGTATTGAGGAAAACGGGTTCCTGTTGGGTGGTCGCGAACTGGAGAATCTGGTTGCGGGCCAGCACCAACTCCCCCACCAGGTTCATCAACTTGTCGAGAAGGCCCACGTCCACTCGAATGGTGCTGTCGGTGGCCGCGAGCGTGCGCACTTCTTTCTGTTCCTGAATGGCCTCCTGGATGTCGGGCGCCTTGGCTGACCCGCTCTCGACGAGTATCTCGCCTACCGGCCGCGCGTCTCCGAAAAGCTGTTTGTCGAGCGCCGCCGTGATCTGCGCGGTCGAGGTTTTGCCGCGTTCCACCAGGATCTCGCCCAGCCGCCGCTCCTCGTCCGGTATGCTGCCGGCTCGGGGGTCCCGAAAGAGCAATCGAGGTGCGGAGGGTTCAGAATCTGCGCTCGGAGGCGGGGCCTCAGGTTCAGTGATCGCGGGCGGGGAATCGGGCCGGGGCGGCGGAGGCGGCGATGCAGGGCCGACGGAAGTAGTCGGCGATGCGGGCTGGGCGGCAGGGGCCGGGGATTCACGCTTCGCACTCTGCAAGCGCGTCAGGGATTCAATCAGCGCTGTGTAGTCCTGCTCGCCTTCTTGACCCATAGCCTCGATGTTGGCCAGCATCTCCCGTACCGCGTCGACCATCACCAGCAGTCCTGAGGTGATCTCCGCGTCGAGCAGCAGTTCGCCGTCCCGCAACTTGCTCAGCAGGCTTTCCCCGACGTGAGTGACGGACTCGAGCTTGCCGAATCCCAGGAATCCGCAGGTGCCTTTTATGGTATGAATCGTGCGGAAGATGCCGGCCAAAATATCGCGGGCCTTCGGATCCTTCTCCAAAGCCACCAGGTTGCGATCCAGTTGGTCCAGGTTCTCATTGCTTTCCACTAAGAATTCTCGAACGATGTCATCCATGGCGGTTCTTACCTTGTGGCGAGCCACAGTTACGGTCGTGTCTATTCTCTATCGGCATTCCGAGGCAGAAGGGTGAGCGTATCCACAACCCGTTGCGCGCTAAGCCTGAATTCCCGTGCAGGAGTCCTGCGCCTGGCTTTCTTGGATTGTCAGCCGTTGTTCTCCCTCTTTCCAGGCATCGCGGAGGGAGGTGAAGTACTCGATCAGAGGGCCGAGGAATTCGGCAGAGTTCTCGACGTTGGCTTTCGTGATCTTGGCGCGCGAGTAGGCATAGAACCCTTCGAGATATTGCGCTATCTCGCCGCCTTGCTCGAAGTTCAAGGTGCCTTCGAGCTGGAGGATTATGGCAAGTGCTCGGTTCAGATGCCGGCACTTTGCTTCAATGTCATGCGCCTCGATCGCGGCAATGGCGCGCAGTAGAGCTGTAATCGCGCCGTCGTAGAGCATAACGACCAGTCCCAGGGGCGAAGCGCCTTGGACCGACTCTTGTCGATAGGTGTGGGCAGGGTGTCTCATGAGCTTGAACTCGATGTGGGATTAAGAGCATTCAATTGCTGGTTAACCTGGTTGATGAGTTGAGGCATTTGCTCGAGCGTGGTGTTGATGGTGGAATACTCGTTGGTAAGCTGCGTCTGGGTTTGCTGGAGTTGATACTGAAACTGGCTGATCTGATCGTTGAGATCGCTCACCTCGCTCGAGATCGAGGTCATATCAAGATTCAAAGGGCCGTTCTTGGCGTCCGTGAGCGCAATCAGACTGGTATTGAGAGTTTGGGACACACCCGCAGGCGAGGTGGACTGGAAGAGGTTCTGAACGGCGGAGAAGTCGTTGGACAGCGCGTCGTTAAGGTCCATGCTGTCGGAGGAAGAGCTGCTCGCCACGGTTAAGGTGCCGTCCTCCTGTAGCTGAATCCCGATGGACTGGAGGTTGACGGCCGCGCCATTGCCGCTGACGCTGGTGGTGATGTCGCTCAGCATCTGCGATTGAAGCAAGTCCAGCGAAGGGTCTCCCATGAGCGGCGGCGCGCTGCCAGAGCCGCTGTAGGTGTTCTGGGTGTTGATATCGGTCATGAGCTGGTTCCAGGCGCTCACGAAGTTGTTGATGCCGGTCGAGGCCTGAGTCAAGTCGGGCGCAATGTCCAGAGTCACCGGATCGGAGGATGTCCCGGACAAGGTCAGGGTCACACCGGGAATGACGCCTGTCAGGGTGTTGCTGCCGCTCGTGACGGGCACGCCATCCACGGTCAGCGAGGCGTCGGTCCCGAGGGGCGCCTCGTTGCTGCCGACGGCCGCAGTGAAGTCCATCCCCTGGACCGTCGGTGGGGTATACGTGCTGGCGAAACCCATGCCGTTGCCGCTGCCCCCGGCGGCTTCTCCGGTGGTATCTGCGGAGATGGTGATCGCTCCCGCCTGGCCGGAGCTCGTGGGGACCAATGCCAACTGGGCTCCGGAAGCGTTGGTGATTACCGAGGCTTTGACACCCTGCACATTCTGATTGATATAGGTCGCAAGTCCTGTCAGCGTGTCCGTGTTGTCGGGACTGCTGTCGACGGGGATGTTCACAGGGGTACCTGAGGCGCCCACCGTGATATCAAACGAGCCGGTGGGGAGCGCGGCCGATGCCGAAGTGAAGCTGCCAGAAAGGTCCGCGCCCGTCGTATCGCTCGAGACGGTGATCACTCCCGCCGAGCCGGAGGTTTGGCTGACCAGCGACAGGCGGGCGCCGGAGCTGTCGGTGATGACGGAGGCCGTAACCCCCATGTTTTGGTTAGTGATGTAAGTGGCCAGGCCGCTCAGCGTGTCGGTGTTGTCGGCGCTGTCCACGGGGATGGGAACTGCGGCATTGTTCCCCACCTGAAGATCAAACTCTCCCACCGGGAGGGCGGAGGACGTTTGGGGGGCAGAGTAAGCTGCCGAAGTGGTGGCGAGGCTATTGACGACGACGGTGTGCGAACCGGCGGCGGTGCCGTTGGCTGCCGTGGCGCTGACCACATCGTTATTGCTCGAATTCACGGTGACGTCGCCGAGGGCGCCCATCGGGTCGTTAAGCGCCTGCACTGCGGTTTGCAAATTCGCCAGGTCAGTCTCGATGGTCTGCAAGGCCGAGGTCTGCGAGTTCAAGGCGGTCACTTGACTCTGCATGTTTACCTCGGGCTGCGCGTCGAGTTGCAGGATGGAATCGACGGTAGAGGTAACGTCAAGGCCACTACCGGAAGTATTCGTGGCGGAGTTGAGGATGGCATCTACGGCATCCAGGACCGAGGAGTCAGAACTCGAGTTGTTCGAAGTGGAATTGGAGGTGGAGGATTCGCCTAAAAGCTCAGCAAGCGACTCGTTAGTACTCGGGTTCAAGCTGTTCAGTAGGGAACTGACGGAACTGGAGGTGCTCATTCCTATTCTCCTTCAGAAGGCCGCAGGGTGTGATCCTGTGCTGACCATAACTGCTTGATATCGGCAATCCCTGCGTTTCCATTAAGCACCGAGGCATGGCGCCCATAGGCGTTAGCGTAATGGCTCAGCTCGCGCTACGTAGCACTCACTGCCGGCTTCCAGAGGCCCGGAGGGCCGAGAGGGAGTAGCCCATGGCGTAAGAACGTGTGACAAATCAGCCGCCTGTCATCCTGAGCGCAGCGAAGGATCTCTGCAGTTGTTCGTAACTCGTTGGACCATGAGAAACTGCGGGGATCCTTCGCTGCGCTCAGGATGACAGGTTCCGAATTTCTTCACACCTTCTTACGCCGTGGGCTACTTTCTGGCGCCGCTCCGCGGCTATGGTAGCCCTCGAGTCCTTGCCAGCCGAACTACTCGCGGGGTCCAGGCTGCCCGCATACTGGAGGAGGGGCGGGGGGATCACGGCAACGTGAGCAAGGAGAACAGGAGAACACCCCACGCCCCTCCCTACCTCAGGAGAAGGGGACTCATTCGGCGGAGGGGATCCGAAAGGATCCCCTCCGTCAGAATGAACCGTACTGCGATTACTGGAGCAGCTTCAGAATAGCCTGCTGGTTCTGGTTGGCTTGCGCCAGGGCGGAGATGCCCGTCTGTTCGAGGATCTGATACTTGGACAGGCTGGCCACCACTTGCCCGACGTTCGCGTCCTGGATGGAGCTTTGGGCGGAAGTCAGGTTTTGCACCTGGGTGTTAATGACGTTGGTGGCCGAGTTCAAGCGGTTGATGCCGGCACCGATGGTGCCGCGCATGGAAGCCACGTCGGAGATGGCACTGTTGATGACCGTCAGCGCCGACGCTGCGCCTGTTGCGGTGCCCAGGTTCTGGGTCGACAGGGTGGTGGTGTTGCTGCCGATCTGGTTGGCGCTGAGCAAGCCCACCTGCACATTAATGGTGTTGTACGCGGAATTGGTCACGTCGCCATCGTTGATGAACACGCTGGCGCCGCCCGATCCGCTGGTTTGTCCGGGGGCCGCGAAAGAGTCGGCATTGCCGCCTTGCAGGGGATTGCTGGAGGTATTGGGGACGTACCCCAACACGGCGTCGTTGTTGCTGACCGTCAGGTTGCCACGGTTCAAGGGATCGTTGATCTCGAGTTGCGTGGCGGCTGTGGGGTTGCCGAATCCGGTAACCGCATCGGTCGCCATGGTGACACCGGTGAAGGTGGCGTTGACGTTGCCGCTGTAACTGCTGTCGGTGACTTCCAGTTGGCCGTTCTGCAGGTAGGCGTGGAAGGGCGTGCCGGAAGAGTTGACGGAATCGATGAATCCTTGCACGGTGCCCGTGGCGGAGTTGGTGATGGGATCCTTGGTGGTGCCGGCAACGTAGGAGAACGTATTGGCGTAGGCGCCGTTGGCCCCTTGCGCGCCGCTGTTGAGGGTGATGGTGCCGGCAATGGCGCTATTCCCCGCCAACACGGGATTGCCTGTGATCGTGGTCTGCAGCTGGTTCTTGTTCGTCACGTTGGGCACCAGGCTGGCCGTCACTCCCAGGCCGCTGGCGTTGATGCCGTTGATCAGGTCCTGGACGGTGTTGGTGACCGCCACCGTGCCCAGAGCGGGCGAGATGGTGTTGTTGGTGACGGCCAGGTTGCCCGTTGAGGTGACGACTTGGAAGACGTTGTTCGAGTTGATGGACGCCGTCATACCCTTGTTGCTGGCGTTGATCTGGTTGATGAGGTCGCCCACCGTATCCGTCGTGGCGGCCAGGGTGCCCAGGTCGGTTTGGGAACCGGCGTTCTGGGTCACGGTCAGGTTATCGCCCGCCGCGCTCGTAATGGTGAGGCCGCCGGCAGCGTTGATGTTCGCCGTCACAGCGGAATCGCCGCTGGTGTTGATGGCGGTTATGAGGCTGCCTACCGTAGCTTTGTTTCCTGTGAGCGTACCGGCTACACCGGCTCCGCCGTACCCCGAAACGCTGAGGCTTCCGCCCGCCGCGGTACCCGAAATCACCAGCTGGCCGGCGGTATTGAGAGCGGCTGAAATTCCGTTCGTGGCGGTGTTGGCGTTCAATGCGGTCAGCATCTGGGTCATCGTGTCGAGGGCGGTAAAACTGTAAGAAGTGGTTAAGCCGCTATTGGCGGCCGTGATCGTCATGTTGTCGGCGGCGCTGGTGGTGGTGCCATTGGTAAGCCCGCCTTTGGTTCCGGTCTCGGATAGCGTTTGCGCCTTGAAATTGACGGTCCCACCATTCGTACTGGTCAGGGTGAGAGTATCCCCGGCGGTGAGCCCAGTTGCGTTCGTCAGTTTTCCGCCGCCCGGCACCGGGCTTGCATATTGCTGTGTGGCCGCGGTGAAATTGACCGGTCCCCCATTGCCGTTGCCAATAGAAAGAGTTAAACCATTGGCAATGGTGGTGTTGACGCCTTGTGCCGCCAAACTCGTGGACCCCAGGACGGTGGCGCCGGCGGCGCCCGCCGTAAAGGTGTAAGCCGAGCCATTCCCGATCTGCACGGAGGTGGTGGTCGCCGCCGTCAGAGCTTCGTTGGCGTTCAGGCTGCTTTGCGCCGTGGTGACGGCCTGGCTGGTGTTGGGTGCGGTGGTGGAGGAAAACACTGCGTTGCCGTTAAAATTCGTAGCGTTGCCGATGCGGTTGATTTCTGAAACGATCGAACTATATTCATTGGTGATGGATGCGAATTGGTTGGACGTAAGCCCGCCGTTCGCGGCTTCGGTCGAGAGCGTCACGGCGCGGTTGAGCAGCGTGGTGACCTGGGAGAGCGCGCCGTCGGCCACTTGCAACTGGCCGACGCCGTTGGTGGCGTTCTGCGCCGATTGGGTGAGCGCGGTGATATTGGCCTGCAACCCGTCTGCAATGGACAGTCCCGCCGGATCGTCGGCACCGCTATTGATGCGTGAGCCGGAGGACAATTGGAAGAGGGTGTTTTGCAGGTTGTTGTTCGTGACAGCTAAATTATTCTGGGCTGTCATTGAAGCAATATTATTCAAAACACTGAGTGCCATGGGAGGCTCCTTATGTTTAAGTTTCCGTTTCGGCCGGAGCCTCTACGTTGCGCCGCAGGAGCTTCGTTCCGACTCACGGAACCGTTTCCAACTACACCAGCCCTATCGGCACCACTTTCGAAAGCTTTACAGACCCTGCATGGAAAGCGGAGAAAATCGATAATCGAAATCCGAAGCGCGAAAATCGAAAGTCGAAAATCGAAATTGCAAATAGGAAACCGGAGGCTGTTTGCTTCGTGCTTCTGAGACCCGGGTGCTTCGGGAGGAGGAATTCCCGGCGGCCGCTTGTCAGTAAGGATGAGGGGCGCCCGCGGGGCTGCGCGGATTTCGTCCGCACTGCAGGGATCGTTCGGCGTCCCAAGCGGGGGGCGTCTCAGGACGACAGGTTTCGGAGAGACGCTCGAGCTTCGATTTCCCGTCTTCGAATTTCAGATGGTGTTTTTCGCCGCCGGGCCGGTCAACCATCGACGAGCAAACCCGACGGACACTAGTGTAGCCCCTGGGCCGTTCCTACGCGCTACATTACCCTATCAATAATCGTCCCCGAACATCCGATAACAATCATGTTGGAGGAGCGAGCCATTCAGACGCTTTCCAGCGGCGGGCGTTCCGCCGGCGCGGCACGCGCGCGGGGTTGAAGGCAGTTTCCCGCCTTGCCGATACAGTAACGGGGGAGTGCACGAGCTGCGAGGGACGTGCAGCGTCCCGGGGAGATTGAGCGCGCAAAGGCGGTTTGGGCACTGCGGCGCAGCCCGGACCCGACAGGGT
This sequence comes from Terriglobia bacterium, assembly GCA_050010015.1. GTDB lineage: Bacteria > Acidobacteriota > Terriglobia > UBA7540 > UBA7540 > CAVROP01. Next base: position 8,313 of record JBEKLY010000171.1, on the reverse strand, counting down.
CCGGACCCGGAGTTTAGAGAATGATTATACTCACGAGGCTCAACAACCGACCCTTGGTCGTCAACTCCGACATGATCAAGTTCATTGAGAACACGCCGGATACGGTCATCACTCTGGTTTCCGGGGAAAAAATCGTGGTCCTCGAGACGGTTGCGGAGGTGATGGAGGCCATCATGAATTTCCGCACCCGGATTCTGACGGCCGCGGGTCCCCGGGTCGGGAGTCAGGATCCAGGGGAAAAGAAACAGGAAGGACCTTGCAAGTAAGCACTAATGTCGAGGCAGGCTTTGGCGGCCCTTGGGGGAAACGGCGAGTAGTGCGAAACCCAGGCTTTGCGGCTTGCGGCATTTCGGGACGCCCGCGAACAGGCTTCAAGCGCCGAAGCCGAGGGAACGAGCCTCGTTGAGGAATTAGGAGATCGGATAGTGGATAAAGCCAGTGTGGGTGGAATCACGCTAGCAGCTGTCGGAATCCTGGTGGCGTTTTTTATCGAAGGCGGGAATCTCAGCCAGATCATGCAACCCACCGCCGCCATGATAGTTCTGGGCGGGACCATTGGGGCCACCATGATCCAGTTTCCACTTTCGGCGATTTTGGCCGCGTTTGCAAGTTTCGTGCGCGTCTTCCTGGAGCCAAAACGAGACGGCCAGGCGGTTGTTCGAGAGCTTGTCGGCTTCGCCCAAAAGGCACGCAAGGAAGGAATCGTCTCGCTCGACAAGGACCTGGAGAGGATCGAGGATCCCTTCCTCAAGAAATCGCTCATGCTGGCAATTGATGGCACCGAGCCACAAGAGCTGAGAAAAATGATGGAAATGGAACTACAGAACCGCGAGGAGAGAGAGGAGAAGATTCCGCAGGTGTTTGAGTCGGCGGGAGGATTCGCGCCCACCATTGGAATCATCGGCGCCGTTCTGGGCCTCATCCAGGTCATGCAGCACCTGGACAAGATGGATGAAGTGGGGCGGGGAATTGCGGTGGCTTTTGTGGCCACAATCTACGGCGTTGGGGTTGCCAATATCTTCTTTCTTCCTGCGGCCGGCAAACTCAAGATTCGGATGCGCGAAGAGCAAGTCGCGCGCGAGATGATGCTGGAAGGAGTGGTCTCAATTCTGGAAGGTCTGAACCCTCGAATGGTTGAAATCAAGCTGAACAGTTTCTTATCCGAGGCCTCCAAGAGCCCGGAGCCCAAGACTGAGGAGGAGAAAGCGGCATGAAGCGGCGTCCCAAAGGCCACGCCAACCACGAGCGTTGGCTGGTATCCTACGCAGATTTCATGACACTCTTATTTGCTTTTTTCGTCGTGATGTATGCTTCCTCGCAGACGGACAAGGGGAAGGTCGGAAAACTTGCTGTCGCGATCGAGACAGCCTTCAAGGACCTGGGTATCTTCAATCTGCCTTCCTCGAAGGTTCCACCCATTTCGGTAGGGCCAACCCAGGAAGGGCTCCCCACGGTTTCGGCGCTCCGCGAACAGAGTACGATCAGCAACCTAGCCAAACTCCAGAACGAGCTTGCGCAACAACTGCAAAACGAACTCATACGCGGCGACGTCGCCATCAAGGCGGGGCGTGAGGGCTTGGTCGTCAGTCTGCGTGAAATCGGCTTCTTCAATAGCGGTTCCGCCGAAGTGAAGCTGAAGTCAGAGCCCACGGTTGCGCGTATCGCGAAAGTTCTGGCGCATGGCCACTATCAACTTCGGATCGAGGGACACACCGACAACCTGCCAATTCACACTCAGCGTTTTGATTCCAACTGGGAGCTCTCGACCTCGCGCGCCACGGAGGTGGCCAAGTTGTTTGTCACCCAGTACGGGTTCCCTCCAGAGAGCTTGTCGGTGGCGGGATACGCCGAATTCCACCCCGTCTCGCCGAATACGACGCCGGAAGGAAGAGCGCTCAATCGGCGGGTCGATCTGGTGGTGGTCGCGCCGCCGAGCAGGGCTCAGTCGAGCCTGATGGGCACCGTGGTGGGGCCGCCACCGCACGTCGAGTTCTCCAAGGAGTGAGTTCCGCGATGGTAGGGCTTATGCAGACAAGGGATTCAAGCGGCGGGCGCGATGCGGCTCTCACATTATCACCCGACGGCTCGAATGCGCGAGAGGTAATTCGCGCCCGGCTGGAGAAGCTGAATTCTATTCCTACCGTTCCGGCCATTGTCCGCCCACTGCTCCACTACATGGAAAAACCCATTGACCAGATGGACGTGAAAAGGGTCGTGGACATGATTTCCTGCGATGAATCCATTGCAGCCCAGTGTCTGCGCGTGGCCAATTCGGCCTTGTACTTCCTGCCTCAGATGGTAAAAACCATCCATGGGGCGGTCATGGTGCTGGGAGTCAGAAAGGTGCGCGAAATCTTACTGGCTTGTTCGTTGCTCAATCTGGTTCCGAAGAACCAGAACATGGCCCTCGCTTTGGCCCTCTGGGAACATTCCCTGGGGTGCGCCTTGTTGGGCAGGGAACTGGCTCGCCAGATCGATTTCCCTGACCCCGAACGGGCGTACCTGGGAGGACTCTTACATGACCTAGGCGAGATCATCAACCTGGTGGCTTTTCCCTCCGAGTCCTCCGCGTGCCTGACGCGCGCCGCCGCCGCGCATAAAGCTCTTCACGAAGTGGAGGCTGATTCACTAGGTTTTACACATTGCGATAGCGGCAGCGTGGTGGCTGAGATGTGGCGGCTTCCTTACTACCTTGGCGAGGTTATTCGATATCACCACGATGTTCAGCAGAGCAGGCTCCACCCCGAATTGGTGGCGCTCGTGAGCATCACCGACCTGCTCTGCCGGGCGAACGAGTTAGGGTATGGTTACCATGAAGAGACATTACCCGACCCGTTGGAGGCGACCGAGTGGATTATCCTTGCCACAAAGTCTCCAAAGTTGGCGCGGCTTGGCCCGGCTCGTCTCGTCCGAGAACTGAACGGGCAAGCGAAACGCATTCTGAAACATGTCAAATCCGTCTACCAGGGCTGAGGGCGGGTTCCTGTCATTCTGAAGCACGAGATTCGGCGGGTTGGGCAGGGGCTTTAGTCCCGCCGTCTATGGCTACACGGTCGGAAGAACCTTTAGGCCCTGAGGCCACGTTGCCTCAGGGGCTAAAGCCTCGTGATTACCTCGCGAGATTGGCAGCGGGGCTAAAGCGCTGCCCTTCCATACCGTAGCGGTTCTATGTTCTGGTTCCCATTTAAGATTAAATCGCGATCTGCCGAAAGACAGATTGAGGTCTGGAATGCCGGAACAAACAGTCACAGTGTCGTTTGCAAATCCCTGTATTGAAGCTAGCCCTTCTGCGGTACCCGCGGGCGGCCAGATTGTCCAGGTTGGAGGTTCGGGTCACGAGACGCCCGGGCGGCCAGAGTTGTGTGCTCAGTGCAAGCTGCAAGAAAAGCTTCTCGAGGCGCAGCGGACCGAGGCTCTTGGCACCCTGGCAGGCGGTATCGCGCATGATTTCAATAACTTGCTGGGAGTCATTCTGGGGTTTGCCTCGATTGTTCGGCTGCGCCTGGCTCCTTCCGACCCTCTGCTCGAGTTCGTAAAGATGATCGAACAATCCGCCCAGCGGGGCTCTGACCTCACTCGGCAGTTATTGGGTCTCGCGCGGCAAGGAAAGCAAGAAGCAGTCCCCATCCGTGTGGGGGACGTCCTGGGCCGCGTGGTGAAGATTATCACCAGCACCTTCGACCGGCGCATTCAGGTACAAACTCGCAGCCAAGGAGGTCCGCTGTGGGTTGATGCTAATCCTGCGCAAATTGAGCAGGCGGTCCTGAACCTGTGTATTAACGCGCGAGATGCCATGCCGGAAGGCGGGGTTTTGACGCTTGAGAGTTCCCGCGTGGTCCACGGCGAGAATGACCCCGCGCGTCCCAGCCGTTGCCTGCCGGGTAGTTATGCGTGCCTCACGGTTCGAGATACGGGTGTAGGCATGCCCCCTCAGGTGATGAGCCGGATCTTCGATCCCTTCTTCACTACCAAGGAACCCGGCAAAGGCTCCGGGCTAGGGCTCTCGATGGTCTATGGAACAGCCAGCAGCGCAGGCGGATTCGTGCAGGTGGCAAGCGAGGTTGGCCTGGGTTCCGCCTTTTCAATTCATCTGCCGCTCAAGACCCCGCCCGTGGAATATCGGAGCTTAACCCGAAGCTCTGCACTCGAACCCGGGAGCGGAACGGTCCTGGTGGTAGACGACGAGCCGATGGTACTGGCGTTCGCGGAGGAGGGGCTGAAGCGGCTCGGATATCAGGTGTTTACGGCCGCGGATGGCGCGCAGGCCTGCGACGTTTTGGGGACGCACTCCGGCCAAATCCAGATCGTGTTGCTCGATTTGGTAATGCCGGGGATTACAGGCTTGGAGACCTGCCGCCGGCTGCGCGCAATGAAACCTAATTTGAAAGTGATTCTGACTTCGGGATACACCTCGACGGAGGTGGTCCGTGACGCGCAATTGGCAGGCGCCATGGGTTTCATCGGTAAACCCTACTCCCTCGAGGAACTCTCTGCGGCATTACGCCGGCCCGAGTCGTTGAGTCTTCGGACGCCAAACGACAACTCGGATCACTGAGGCAGCGTTGATGCAGGAGAATAACGTGCGGGTCCTGATCGCGGACGACGAAGCCACGACGCGGCATCTGATCCAAGTGACCCTGGGGAATTGGGGATTCGAAGTTCTGACGGCCGAGGACGGGACTGAGGCCCTGCGTATATTGCAAGGGTCGAATCCTCCTGAGATCGCCCTCGTGGATTGGGTCATGCCGAGGGTCGACGGCCTGGAAGTGTGCCGCCGCATGCGCGCCGCGCTGCCCGACGCCCCGAGCTATATCATCCTGATTACGGCGCGCGGAGGGCTTGAGAACGTTGTACAAGGGCTCGAAGCCGGGGCCGATGATTACGTCACAAAACCCTTTGATCCTCGCGAACTGCGCGCGCGGCTGCACGCCGGCGCACGCGTTGTGCAGTTACAGAAGGCCCTGCTGGAACGCAATCAAGAACTGGTAGAGGCCTTGAAGCGAGTGAAGCAACTTCAAGGACTGCTTCCGATCTGTTCCTACTGCAAGAAGATCCGCAATGATCGAAACTACTGGGAACAAGTGGACGCTTATGTGGCCAGCCATTCCGAGGCCCAATTCAGCCACGGAGTTTGTCCTGACTGCTTCGAGGTGCACCTGAGGCCTCAGCTCGAGAGGCTCGGTGATGTACCCTAGCCTTCGAATCTGGCTGCCGGCCCTTACCGCCGCTTTCTTGTGCGGCGGAATCGCAGGTGGAGCGATTCTTCGTACCCGGGTGCGCCGGCAGGCAGGAACCTTGCGCGAATGGATTCGGCGCGAGGCGGCCCTGAGGAAACAATTCGTCGATCTCTTCGAAGACTCCACCGACGCCATTTATACCCACGACCTTAATTACCTAATTACCTCCTGGAACCGGACAGCGGAAATCCTTACCGGATTCACCCGTCATGAGGTACTGGCGAAAAACATTACTGACCTGCTCACTCCGGCGTCACTCGAGCTGGCCACGAATATGACGAAGCTGAAGCTTCAAGGCTGCACAAGCACTACCTACGAAATAGAATTCATCGCTAAAGATGGCCGCCCGCTGCCGGTCGAAGTCAGCACGCGCCTAATCACGGAAGAGGGGAAGGTGGTGGGGATCCAAGGTGCGGCGCGTGACATCAGTGAACGGAAGCGAGCCCAGGAGGCGCTGCGTTCCAGCGAGCACCGTTATCGCTTGTTGTTCGAGCGGAACATGGCGGGAGTGTTTCGCACAACCATGGACGGCCAGCTTGTGGATTGCAACCAGTCATTTGCCCAACTCCTGGGCTACTCGTCGCCGGAGGAAGTGCTCGAACACGGCGCCCAGGTGCTGCACATTGACGCAGGTGGCCGCGAGGCGCTGATCTCGCGGCTGAAAGAACACAAGGTCGTGACTTTCTATGAACTCTGCCTGCGCCGTAAAGACGGAAGCCGCGTTTGGGTACTGGAAAACTCCAACCTGATCGAGGGCAACGGCGCCGGCCCCGAAATCGAAGGCACCGTGATCGACATAACCGATAGGAAGCGCGCCGAAGAGGAGTGGAGGCAAGCCAAAGAAGCTGCCGAAGCCGCCAGCCGCGCTAAAAGCGAGTTCCTGGCAAACGTGAGCCACGAGATTCGCACTCCTTTGAATGGTGTTGTGGGGATGACGGAACTCGCTCTCGAAACCTCGCTGACCTCCGAGCAACGCGAATACCTGGAAGCCGTAAGGTCCTCTGCCCGCTCTTTGCTTGGCGTGATCAATGACATCCTGGATTTCTCCAAAATCGAAGCCGGAAAGCTCGAATTCGATGCGGTGGAATTTCGGCTGACAGACACACTGGCAGAGGCTTTGAAACCTCTAGCTATTCACGCGCAACAAAAGGGGCTGGAGCTCTGCTTGGATATTTCTTCCGATGTTCCGGCAGTCGTGCGCGGCGATCCCGGGCGGTTGCGCCAGATCATCGTCAACCTTCTGGCGAACGCCACAAAGTTTACGGAACATGGGGAGATTCTCCTGGCCGTAGAAAAAGAAAGCGCGGACCCGGAAAATCTCAGCTTGCATTTTTCTGTGCGGGATACAGGCATCGGGATTCCGCCGGAGAAGCGGGCATTGATCTTCGAGCCGTTTGCTCAAGCGGATGGCTCGGCGAAACGGAGATTCAACGGGACGGGATTGGGGTTGAGCATATGCGCCAGGCTGGTCGAGATGATGGGCGGCAGGATCTGGCTGGAGAGCGATGTGGGCAAAGGCAGCGCCTTTCACTTTACGGTTTGCTTCGGCCCGTCGTCCTGCCGGACTGATGGCCCCCCGCCCGACCTTCATGGCGAACGGATCCTCGTTGTGGATGACAACCTCACTTGTCTCCGGATTCTCGGAAGTCTGCTTACGGAATGGAAGGCGCTGCCGGTGCTTTGCGACAGCGGTCAGGAAGCGCTCCTCCAGCTCGACTCGGCAAATGGAAAGACGTTTCCCTTTGCAGCCGTCCTGCTGGACGCGCGTCTGCCCGAACCCGATGGCTCTGCTGTTGTGCAACGAATCAAGATTGACCCCAAGCTGGAAAAGACCACCATCAGGCTCGCCAGCGGTTCCCGCCAGACCCCGGCGCCTGCGCACGGCCAGGAATCGGAATCGCCAATGTTCTTGACGAAGCCGGTATTTCCAGAGGAGCTTCTGGCCGCGATTCGAAGCGTCTCCGGCTGGTTGGATGAAGGGGTTGCACGTGGAGCGGCGCCCGGCGAGCGCGCGCTATCCAATGCCGGCCGAAAGCTCGAGATACTCCTGGTCGAGGACAACGACGTAAACCGCACTCTCGTCACACATCTGCTCACCAAGCGGGGGCACAACGTGGTCGAGGCGCAAAGCGGAACGGAGGCCCTGGCGACGATCGAGCACGCCCCAGGGGGAGGATTTGATCTGGTCTTCATGGACGTGCAGATGCCCGACATGGATGGCTTCGAAACCACTGCGGCTATCCGCGCCCACGAGAAACTGACGGGAGGCCGTGTGCCCATCATTGCGGTCACCGCCTATGCGATGAAAGGGGACCGGGAACGTTGCATTTCCGCGGGCATGGATGGGTATCTTTCGAAGCCGGTCGAACTCCAGGAATTGCGGCGCCTCTTGCAGGAATATGAAGGGGGGCCCTCCGCCGAGACAGGGCTTCCTTCACCGCTGGGGGAGCTATACCGTGCGCCCGAGGTCCAAATGCAGGCTGAATCTCAGACGTTGGGTGACGAACGCGCGCCCGTGGATAAAAGCGCCCTCTTGGAACGTCTGGGAGGGGACGCTCAGCTGATGCGTGAACTCATCGAGATCCATCTGAACCAATGTCCGGGCCTGCTTGCCGCAGCGCGACGCGCCTTCGAGGGGCATGACGGCCCTGAACTGGCACGCATCGCTCATACCCTCAAGGGTTCGGCCGGGAATCTTCTGGCCCTCGAGGCGGTTCGAATAGCCGCGCGGCTGGAAACCTGTGCCGAGCAGGGAGACTTCTCGCGCGCCCGCGAAACGCTGGCTGCTCTGGAAGCCGAAATGGAGCGCCTCGAACATGGGTTCCGGGCACTTCAGGCTATGCCCGCGCCATAACACTTCGCCGGCTCCCCTTGGACTGCGGCAGCGAAGCTGCCGCCGTTTTCCCTGAAATCCAAGGCGGCAGCTTTGCTGCCGCACTCCATTGGCAAATGACCGGGTGCACGTCAGAAAAGTGATGGAATCCATCAGGCACTCCTTGGTGTGGCTCGGCGCTCCCAGAAATCCTGAAATCGTCCACTTAATTTGCAGCAGCGAAGGGCGATAATGGCGTTGGAT
>JBEKLY010000170.1:0-16629 GCA_050010015.1 Terriglobia bacterium | reverse complement strand
AAGGGAGAGGGCCGTCAACGTTGATTGATTTCTGCCCTCTCCCTTGGGGAGAGGGTGGCGAGAGTAGCGAGCCGAGTGAGGGGTTTCTTCCCACAGAACCTCGCAACTTCGGAATTCGGGTTGAATTGTCCGCGCTACCTATTGAGCGTCGCGAACGAGCCCGGCAACTTTTAGAGAACCGCTCCCACGGGATCCGCAATCGTCGATAACCGAGCACCAGGGTCAGCGCGTCCCGGCTGGTCTCGATGGCGGTGGCCGTAATTGGTTCAGTCTTTTGCATTGCGCAGTGCCCCAATATGCCTTCTCCATTCTTCGGCAATCAGGTCAAAATGGTCGTAAATGATCTTGCGCACCTCCCGCCGTGGAGATTTTAGGCAGTGGCGCGCCGGCGCCTCGCCGGGACTAGGACAATCTTGACCTGTCTGCCCAAGACCTCCGCAATTCGTCTGAGCATGGAGAGGGAGTGACCTTCGTAATCCGAATCTTCGAGCCGGCAAATCACTGATGCGGTTGTGCCCAGCTTTGCAGCGAGCTGCCTCTGGCTTAGTCCTGCTCGCTTCCTGAGGTTATAAATCTGGGTGGCGATGTCGGCCAAGGAGAGTTCCTCTTCGAAAACCGCGGCCAACTTAGGGTCTTCGCCGACATAACGGTCGTAGGCAAATTGGAGCGCCTTGGATCTGAATTCTCTTTTCTTCGCCACCGCTACCTACCCGGCCTCCTGAAAGAAGATGACCTCAACAAGCGGCATCCCTTCTACCCCCGCACCTTCGCATTATTGCGAACAGATGTCAGGGCCCGGAACAAAACGGGGAGGCCGAAGCCTCCCCGTTTTTGACCGAACCAAACCAAAATCCCGCTCGTCAAGCCGTAACTTTAGCAAAGATGATGGCAAAGGTGTACAGAGCCATCGACTCAATCAGGATCAGCGCCAACAGCAAGGCAAACTGAATGCCCGGCCGGGCACCCGGATTACGCGCCAAGCCCTCGCAGGCTGCTGCGGTCGCCTTCGACTGGGCGTAGCCACAGGCAGCGGAAGCAATGGCCATAGCGAATCCGGCAGTGATAATCACCCATTTGGTGTTCTCCGAATGGGCGCCACCGGCCGCCTCCTGAGCGAATGCGGGCGCCGCAACCAGCAGCGTTCCTACAACCGTCAGAAACATCGCAAAGTACCGTTTCATGCACTTCCTCCTTTGAACTCCCCGCCACGCGGTGCGAGTTCACTATGAATTTCCGCCAGTGGGTGGTTTCCCGCCAACCCTCGAACAGGCGGGAATCACGCTCGCAGATCTGTTGGATCGCGGGCGTCTCGCCCGCTGTTGCGCGAGCGTCTTCCTCCCGCGAGAGGCTGCGGGCGGGATGCCCGCGCTCCGTCAGCCTCAAAAACTAGTGTTCTTCCGAAATCGCCATACCGATATAGACGGCCGGCAACAGCATGAAAATATACGCCTGCAACAGCGACACGAAAAGGTGCAGCGCCATAAACACCACCGGCGCCAGAACGGTGATTACAGGTCCTAAGAAGGCCAGGTGGAACGCGGCCGACATGGCAACGGGGACCGGGTTGCTGAAAACCCATTCGAGCAGGTCACCGACCATCATATTCGCGTAGAGACGGACGCTGAGCGAAAGCAGCCGGCCCAGATTCCCGATGACTTCAATCGGAAACATGACGACCGCGATGGCCAGCATCGGCCCGGAAAGGTGCTTGAGATAACCGATCGCTCCGTGCTGGCGAAGCCCTTGAAAATTGTAATAGAGGAACACGGCTACGGCGCAACCCAGCGTCACCTGAATGTGGGCCGTGGGCGTCTGCAAGGTTGGAATCATGCCGAGCACATTACAGAGCACAACGAAAATTCCGAGGGTCGCCAACATTGCCACATAGCGGCCGCTGCCGTGGCCGATGATCTCCTCGCACATGTCCTGGGTGAATGTCACCACGATTTCAGCGACGTGTTGAAACTTGCCCGGATTCTCGACCGAAAGCCCCATGCGCAGAATAACCATGCCGGCGAACATCAGAAGGATAACGAAAATCTCCATCGCCACGTAATTCGGGATGGGATGGACGGGGTCGGCAGGCGTCCGGCCGATCCTCGCCAGCAGCGGCGTTACTGCACTGCCCAAAAGCTTGTTTAAGATTGCTGTAAACCAGAGTTGATGTTCCATGTTCTTCCTGAGTCGAGGAGTCAAGAGTCGAGAATCAAAAAAAGGGTTCGACTCCTCAACTGCTCAACGCTCGACTTTTTAACTACCTTGAAACCAACCCATCTCCTATCTGGATTATGGCTTCAATCAAAAGTCCGGCCACCGGCACAAACAGTCCCGCTAATATAGCCATCGGCGGAAGCCAGCGGGTCTTGAAAAAGAAAATCACCAGACCGAAGGCCAGCGGATATCTTATCAGGAATTTAGCCACCAGCAACTTGGGAGTTCGGGCCTGACCGGCATTGGCTAACGCCCCCACCGCTTCGTGCAGCCAATAGTAGTTTAAGATTCCTAGCGCGGCGCCCAGGGCAAATCCGGTGGCGATCATGACCTGGTGGTACAAGAGCATCACGATCAGCGCCGCAACTCCACAAAGCGCCATCCAGCGCGGCAGTCGCGCTTCAGCTCGACCCAGGTCCGGAGTCTGAATTGTTTCTGTCTGCATCCTTCTCCGCCTGGCCCAAAATCCGCAGTACTTCGGTTAAGCCGGCCGCCGCGCCCAAAAAACCAAGGATCACCGTAAGCCACGGCGAGGTGTGCAACCAGCGATCCAACAACCAACCGATTGCACTGCCTGCGAAGGCGCCCGCAGGCAAAATAAAACCCAGGCTCGTATAGAACCCCACCTGGGCCCAGATGTTTGCCGGCTTCCTCGCCATGGACACTCGCAGCTGATGCGCTGTCATTCCGAGCGAAGGGCTCGGGACGACCCTGGCGCAGGGTACTTCCAATTCCCTACATGAAAAACGGCCGGATCGCCTCACGCGCGATCAAAATAAACGGCTGGGGATAAATCCCAATCACCAGCGTCATACTCAGCGTGACGGCCAGCGCCACGCGAATGCCCGCACTGGTCGCGAGCGGAACTGCCTCCGCGGCCTTCCGCATGAACATCGCCACCACGATGCGAAAGTAATAATACAACGCCACAACCGCGTACGCCACCGCCAGCACGGCCAGATAGTAGTGCCCCGTCTCAATCAGAGAAAGAAAGATAAAGTACTTCCCGATAAACCCTGCTGTAGGAGGAATACCCGCCAGGGAGAGCAGGAAAATCAACATCAGGATCGCCATGCCCGGGGCGCGCGCCATCAGGCCCGCCATGTCGTCGATCTCGTCTCCGATCAGGTCCTTCCGCCGCATCACGATGATTACCGCAAAAGCTCCCAGGTTCATGAAGGCATAAACCAGAAGATAGATGGCAATGGCCGTCAGGCCTTCGCGATTGCCATCCGCGGCGGCGACAAGGCCCAGCAGCAGATAGCCCACGTGAGCGATAGTCGAGTAGCCGAAAAAGCGCTTGATGTTCGTCTGGGTTATTGCCGCCAGATTCCCAAAGGTCATGGTGGCGACGGCAACTCCGATCGTCAGCACTTGCCACTCGGCGCGCAGCGGCCACAATCCGGCAATCAGGATGCGAATAAAGAAGGCGAAGGAAGCAACTTTCGGGGCCACAGAAATAAATGCCGTGATCGACGTGGGCGCGCCTTCATAGGCGTCCGGGGTCCACTGGTGGAAAGGCACTGCCGCCACCTTAAAGTAGATTCCCGCCAAGAGCGTAATCATGGCAATCCAGGCCAGGGGATCGTGCACGGGACGATCCGAGAGCCGCTGGGCTATCACCAACAGGTTGGTCGAGCCGCCGATGCCGTACAGCAGAGACATGCCGTAAAGAAGCAAACCTGAAGAAAACGCCCCCAGCAAAAAGAACTTCACCGCCGCTTCATTGGAGCGCCGGTTGCCGCGCAGAAACCCCGTCAAGACATATTCGCAGAGGGCCATGAGCTCGAGGGCGATAAACAACACGATCAGGTCGGTACCCGACGCCAAAAACATCATCCCCACGGCCGAGAAAAGCAGCAGCGCGTAATACTCGCCCAGATTCGCATGCTCAATCTCGAGGTACTTTACGGAGAGAAGCACCACAACAGCCGTGGCCACCACGATGATGAACTTGGCAAAAATCGCGAAGGAATCGAGCACGAAAACGCCGCCGAAACCGTTATAACCTCGCCCCTCTAAGGCGACCCAGAACATTCCCAGCTTGAGCCCGGCAAGCGCCAGGCCCGCGAGAGCCGTCAGCGCGTTCATATACTTGTCGCGCTTATCGAGCAGAAAATCGAACAACAGGATCGCCAGCCCGAACATCGCCAGAAGGATCTCCGGCTTGATCGCCTGGTAGTCCGAAGCGTTGAAGAAAGAGGGGATCATTGGCGGGCGACTCCTCCCGATCCAGGTAGCACAGGCACTCCTGCCTGTGCTTTCAGGCCAGCAGGCGCCGATTTAGCGCGGACCTTCAGGTCCGCATGTGCCGACGTGGAGCGGACCTGCAGGTCCGCAGTTGCCGACCCTTCGCTGCGCTCAGGGCGGGCTCTAAAGGCCGGCGCTGCGTGGTGATCAGAGGCTGACGCCACGGGGATTACGGCAGGTCGGGGAGACGTTGCTGTTGCAGACGATGACCGATAGAAATCCGGATTGACGCGCTGCACGATGGCCGTGACGGGCTTATCGAGCACGTTGAAGAACGGCTTCGGATAAACGCCGATCCAAAATGCCCACACAATCAGTGGCACGAGCGTCATAATTTCGCGCCAGTTCAAGTCCTTCAGTACCTGATTCTTGGGATTCTCGCAGGCGCCGAACATGGTTCGCTGGTAAAGCCAGAGCATGTACGCGGCGCCCAACACGATGCCGACCACGGCCCAGGCCGCCCAATGCCAGTTCGCCTCAAAGGCGCCCTGGAGGATTGTGAACTCCCCGATAAAGCCGTTCAGCAATGGCAGTCCGATCGAGGAGAGCATCACAATCATGAATAAAGTGGCGTAAACCGGCATAATATTCGAAAGCCCGCCGAATTCCTTGATTTCGCGCGTATGGCGGCGCTCGTAAATCAAGCCCACAATCAAGAACAAGGCGCCGGTGGATATTCCGTGGTTGATCTGCTGGATTACGCTTCCCTGCAAGCCATGGGGATTCAGTGCGAAAATTCCGAGCGTGCAGAATCCCAGGTGGCTGACGGAAGAATAGGCAATCAGCTTCTTCATGTCCCGCTGCATCAGCGAAACCAGGGCGCCGTAAATGATGGCGATGATCGAGAGCACCACCATGACCTTGACGATGGTGGGATTGCTGCTGGCTTGCGGCAGGAGTGGCAGCGAAAAACGGATGAAGCCGTACGTCCCCATCTTCAGCAGGACGCCGGCCAGGATCACCGAGCCGGCCGTTGGCGCCTCAACGTGCGCATCGGGCAGCCAGGTGTGGAACGGGAACATCGGCACCTTGATGGCGAACCCGATCATGAATGCCCAGAAGACCCAGTATTGAAGGTTTAAGGGCCATGTGTGCTGCATCAACTGCATGAGGTCGAACGTGTAGGCGCCCGTGTCGGTGTGATAACGGAAGTAAAGCGTCAAAATCCCAAGCAGCATAAGGACGGAGCCGGCCAAGGTATAGAGGAAGAACTTGATGGCCGCATAAAGCTTCCGCGGGCCGCCCCAGACGCCGATAATGAAATACATCGGCACCAGCATGACTTCCCAGAAAACGTAAAAAAGGAAGAAATCGAGCGACATGAAAACGCCCAGCATGCCCACCTGCAAGAGCATGAACATGGCGTAGTATTCCTTGGCCCGCTCCTGAATTGCTGTCCACGAAGAGAGCCCCGCAAGGAAACCCAGCACGGTGGTCAGCATGATGAGCAGAAAGCTGATGCCGTCGATTCCGAGGTGGTATTGCACGCCGATGCTGGGAATCCAATTATGGATTTCCACGAATTTGAACTGCTGCTCGGGCGACTCCTGCGAGAACCAGAAAACGAGCGGGAGCGACACGAGAAAGCTCACGAACATGACGATGTTGCCCCACCAGCGGATGGCCTGCTTGTTCGCGCCGGGAACGAACATGAGCGCAATCAGCCCCACCGCCGGCGTGAACAGGACGAAGCTCAAAATGTGATCGTGAAAGTAAGCCATCGGGAACCTCGGAAGAACAGTTGAGAGTCGAGAGTCGGAAGTCAAAAGAACAGTTCAGAGTTGACAGTCAAAAGTCGAAAGCCAAACCGTGTTTTGCTTCCGGCCTCTCCTTGAAGGCCTGGATTCTTGACTTTTGACTCTTAGCTACGTTCAACTCGTTTCGGCGTAGCGCCGACCCTTAGGTCGGCAAATGCTGACCTAAAGGTCAGCGCTACTTTCGACTTTCGACTCTAGTAATGCACAAAGTAATACACCATGAAAATCAGCACGCCCAGGGTGATCATCCAGGCGTAATTCTGCACCAGGCCGGTCTGGATAACACGCACGGGATAACTCAGGACCTTCACCACGAACGCCGTGACGTTCACCAGGCCATCGATAACCCACGTGTCCCAGTAACACGACGCCTCGCCGGACATGCGCGTCAGCCAACCCGCGCCGTTAACGCCCCCGTCGACAACGCCTAAGTCAAAAGCGGCGAAGGCGTTGCCAAGATTCTTCACACGATTCACAAACAAGGCATCATACAACTCATCAATATAATATTTGTGCAGCACAAGGTTGTAAAGTGGCCCGGCCTTGGCTGCCACACGCTCTGGAACTTCCCGGCGCCGCAGGTACCAGAAATATGCAACCAGAAAACCTATCGCCGCGACACCCACGGAAAGCAGCATGAGCCCGAACTCGCTCTGCCAGGTGTGCTCAAACGCCGCCCGGGCGCTGGGATTCTCGAAAACCGGCTCCAGGAAATGTTCGAAGTGATTCGAGCCGCCCAGTATTTTGGGCCAGCCGACGTAACCGGCCGCGAGCGCACCGATGGCCAGGCAGATGAGCGGCACCGTCATCACCTTGGGCGACTCGTGGATGTGGTGTTCGAGTTCGTGCGGAACTCGCGACTTGCCCGCAAAGGTCATGAAAAACAGCCGGAACATGTAAAAGGCGGTAAGCCCGGCGGTGGCGAACCCGACTAACCAAAGCAGGATGCTTCCGTAAGGGCTAGAAAAGGATTGCCAGAGGATTTCATCTTTACTGAAAAAACCCGAGAAAAGCGGCGTGCCGCTGATGGCCAGTGTGGCGACAAGCATGGTTTTCGCGGTGACAGGGATACGGCTCCAGAGCGCGCCCATCTTGCGCATGTCCTGTTCACCGGTCATGGCGTGGATCACGCTACCCGCGCCAAGGAAGAGCAGAGCTTTAAAGAAGGCGTGCGTCATCAGGTGGAAGACGCCCGCGCCGAAAGCGCCAACTCCGCAGGCGAGGAACATGTACCCGAGTTGGCTTACCGTCGAATAGGCCAGCACGCGCTTGATGTCGTTCTGCACGAGGCCGATGCTGGCGGCCCAGATAGCGGTGGCGGCGCCGATTCCGGCTACGAGCGCCATCGCCGTGGGCGCCAGAATGAAAAGCGCGTTCGAGCGCGCCACCATATAAACACCGGCCGTCACCATGGTGGCTGCGTGAATCAGGGCGCTCACGGGCGTTGGGCCCTCCATGGCGTCCGGCAGCCAAGTGTAGAGAGGAATCTGCGCGGATTTCCCTGTTGCCCCAACGAAGAGCAAGATGCAGATGGCTACGATAACCGTGCTGCCCACCGGAAAGCGTCCGCTGCGGGCCTGCTCCGTGACCTGTTGGAACTCCACGCTGCCGAAAGTAACTGCCATCAGCATGACGCCCAGCAGGAATCCTGCGTCCCCAATGCGGTTCACGACAAACGCTTTCTTGCCGGCATCGGAGGCGGATTTGCGCTGGAAGAAAAAGCCGATCAGCAGGTAGGAGCAGAGGCCGACGCCCTCCCACCCGACGAACATCATCAGGTAGTTGTTCGCCAGGATCAGCACTAGCATCGAAAACATGAAGAGATTCATGTACCCGAAAAACCGGTAGTAACCCCCTTCATGCGCCATGTAACCAATGGAATAAACATGAATCAGGAAGCCGATGCCCGTCACCACCAGCAGCATGACCACGGAGAGCGGGTCGAGTTGGAATCCCACCGGTACGTTCAAGTTCCCCAGCGACCCGTTCGACAACCGGAATGCTCCTGCGGGGAGCCACGAATACAAAACCTTGGTGAACACATGGACATCCGCCGGGAGCTTGAGGAATTCGGTGACGCATCCCAGGGCCCAGACAAGCGCGAGGCCGGGAAGACCCACAGAAACTGCGGTAACGCTGCTCTTCGAGAGGCGGCGCCCAACAAAAAGCTGGATCGCAGCGCCCAGCAGAGGGAAGATCGGAATTAGCCAGATGTAATCAAGCATGTTAAAAGTCTAAAGGGTAAAGGATAAAGGCTAGCGTCCAGCCTTCGTTCTCCTCTTCGTACTCACGATGATCCCAGTTATGACGGCAAATAACTCCTCAGTTTCCTTGATCAGGGGCCTCAACCTTGACACTGGAACGATCCCGGACTCGGCTAGCAGCTTGAGCCAGTATATGCTCTCTCTTGCTTCCTTTTGGGCTATCCCGTATTTATGCACAAAATCGGGTCGGCTCTCCGCGGATTGCGCCTCTTCCACATTCGCTCCGATCGAAGTGGCCGCCCGCAGGTATTGTTTTCCCAAGACCCACCCAGCCCCGTCCTTCCCGTCCTGCAAGGCCCGGTAAAGCTTGATTGCTCTGAGAGAGTACCCGTACGTCCGCCTTCGGATGTCTTCTGGCTCTTTACTCATTCTCCTGTGATGGCTCTCCTCTCACAGGCTGGGCGACGGCGACTGGTAGCCCAGTGACGAAGCCAATTTTCCCGATTTCTTGAGCAAGTCTGCGGCGACCAGAGCGTTCGCTCGCAAGTCAGCAGGTCGATCGTGGATAGGCCCGAGCATCCTCCAAATCGCGCCGAAGTCCTCGCCCAGTAGCCGCCTGTAAACCAGAATCCTAAAAATGCCCAATTCGAGTTCGACCATATCCAACAACTTCTGAGTGTCAAAGATCTTGTTTAGACCATACGTAGTCATCCGTACCGAGATCGGATTACCGTGAGTCAACGCATGCAAACAATCGATGAGTGGCTCATTTATGCCTTGCAACTTGTCCTTCAGGTGGGACACGTCGCCCTGGCCGAGGGCATCGTTAATCATCGCATCCATCGTTGCCAGAGGTGGACCTGCAGGTCGTCTAAACGTTGGCATCTCGGCTTGTCTGAGAATGTCGTCGCTCGCCCAAACCAAGAACCAGATACCACGGCGCGAGTATTCTATGAAGCTCCTCAATGTAATCAGGAAATAGAAATCATTGACTCCCCGCTGAGTCTGCATTCCTTTGCAGATATCTTCGCACGCATTAAGATACCGGAGAGCAACCACCGCTCGATATTGCTTCCCGTCCAACTGCACAACGTCGCTCATACTGCTCGACTCCACCCCTTACACTTTAGCCTTTAAACTTTACCCTTCACACTTTGCCCTTTTATCACCATTTAAGAAGGTCGATCTCATCCGCGTTAACTGTTTCCTTATTTCGGAATAGCGCAATGATAAGGCCGAGGCCGACCGCTGCTTCCGCAGCCGCGTCGGTGATTACGAAAATAGCGAACACTTGCCCGTCCACGGAATGGAAATACTGCGACAGCGCCACCAAGTTGATGTTGACGGCGTTCAGGATCAGTTCGATGGACATCAGGATGACGAGCACGTTGCGCCGCGTCAATACGCCGATCACGCCGATCGTGAAAAGGCCGCTGCCCAGCAGGATGTAATATGAGGTTGGAATCATTCAAACTTCCTCTTGGCCATGATCACTGCGCCCACCATCGCCACCAAAAGCAGAAGTGAAGCGATCTCGACCGGCAGCATGTACGTCTGGTAGAGCGCTTGGCCGATTGCCTGGGTATTGTGCGCGGGCGCAGGGACGGCAGGCTGGGCCGGCAGGCTCATGCCATTCCCGAGCTTATAAATCACATAGGCAAGCTGCGCGAATACCAGAACCGCGGTGAACAACCCCAGTTGCCACTGGCGGCTGAACTGCGCCTGCTTTAGCGCCACGTCAAGATTCACCAGCATGACCACAAACAGGAACAGCACCATGATGCCGCCCACATAAAGAATGATCTGCACGGCAAACAGAAACTCTGCGTGCTGCAGCAGGAAGATGCCGCCCACCGCGAACAGCGTCACGATCAGCCAAATAACGCTGTGCACGGCATTCCTGCGGGTAATCACCATGACGCCGGAAACCAGCGCAAGCGCTGCGAGAATTCCAAATGCAATCAGTAGCAACATAAAAAACCGGAAATCGGAAATTGGAAATTAGAAAATAGAAAGCACGAACATCCGTCAACCCTCACCGAGTTCGCCTTTGGCATCCTGAGTCACAGGCTCTTCGATAAAGTGAGCCCGCGGAGCGGGCAGCAGCGAGTAGCCCACGGCGTAAGCCGTGGGGCGGCCAAGCCCGCCCTCACCCCCTTCCCCTCTCCCGCCCAAGCGGGAGAGGGGAAGGGGGTGAGGGTCGTCCAACCCAGGGCTCACGCCCTGGGCTACTCTATGCCGCCCCTGACGGGGCTCCAAACAGCGGGCGCTTTCTGCTTTCCTACCGTGTGTACCGCACCGGCCGCGGGCCTTCCTCGAGGGCCTGCCGGTCCCAGATCATCCCTTGCCTCGAGTATTGCGCAATCTCAAAATCCTGCGTCAGTTCGAGCGCGTCGACGGGGCATGCGTCCTCGCACAAGCCGCAGAACATGCAACGTGAGAGGTCGTAAGTGAAAATCGTCAGCCGCTTCTTGCGATCTTCGGTCCGCGCCCACCCCACCACGATCAGGTTTTCCGGGCAAGCGATCGAACAGAGATTGCAGGCAATGCAAAGCGTTTCGCCCGACTCGGGGTGATTGTTGAGGCGAGGCGCGCCGCGATAGCGCTCCGCCACCACCGGGCGTTCCAACGGATACTGATCAGTGTAACTTGCGCTGGGGTGCTGATACGAAAAGGTCAGCTTCAGACCTTTGATGAGGTCGACCAAGAATACCCTGCGAAGAAAGTCTGAAAATCCCATCAGCGTTATCCACCACGTCGCAGTTGCATGTAGCGGCGGGTTTACCCCGCCATCTGCGCATTGTCCTCAATATCCAATGGCGGCGTAAAGCCGCCGCTACGCTCTTGCGCTCACCAAGTATCGAACCACCGCAGTCACGATCAAGTTCCCCAAACCGATCGGGATCATCCAGTGCCAGCCTACCGTCATGAGTTGGTCGTACCGATAGCGCGGGAATGTGCCGCGATACCAGATAAAGGCATAAAGAAAGATCAGCACTTTTGTGCTAAACCAAAATATTCCTTGCACGGCATTCAGCACAGCAGGAACGGCCACCGCGCCCGCGAGCAGAATGCAGACCAGCGCCAGAGCGATGAAGAAATATCGCTCCAGGGGCACCAGGCTTTTCAGGCCGAGCCAAAGGATAAATGCTGCCGCGCCGATCAGTGAGGCGATCGGCGTAAACCGCAGGAAATCGAGAGCCCGGACGTTGACAAAGGGCTGGAGCCACCCGCCCAGGAACATGGTCACGGCGATGCACGAGACCACCACCATGTTGGTGTATTCAGCAAGAAAGTACAATGCGAAACGGAAGCCGCTGTACTCCGTGTGGAAGCCCGCCGTGAGTTCCGACTCCGCTTCAGGCAAGTCGAAGGGATTGCGATTGGTCTCCGCCAGCGCCGCAATCAGGTAAATCACGAAGCCCACGGGCTGAAGGAAAACGTTCCAAACGCCCATTTGCTGCTGGCGATTCACAATATCAACCATGCTGAGAGAGTTCGAAATCAGCAGCACTCCCACCAGCGCCACGCCCGCCGCCACTTCGTAGCTCACCAATTGCGCCGCCGAGCGCATTGCACCCAACAAAGGATAATGGCTGTTTGACGACCATCCTCCCAGGATAATGCCGTAAATACCCAAAGAAGAAACGCCCAGAATGAAAAGCAGACCAATATTAATATCGCTGATGAAAAAGTTGCCGGCAAAGGGAATGACGGCGAATACCGTGAAAGCCGCCATCACACTGATGGCGGGCGAGAGCAAGAACACGAATTTGTCCGCCCCAGCCGGGATGATGTCTTCTTTGAGCAGGAGTTTAATGCCATCCGCAACGGGTTGAAGCAGGCCCCACGGGCCCACGCGCATGGGTCCCAGCCTCGCCTGCATGAAAGAGAGAACCTTGCGCTCCATGTAGACGAGATAGGCCACAATGCCGGAAAGCACGAGCAGCACAATCAAGATTTTGATGAGCGCCAGAAGCAACGGATGAGCTTGGAGGATGTTAATTGTGTTTTGCACCATGGCAATTACCAGGATTCAGGATTCAGGATTCGGGATTCAGGAAGAGCTCGAATTGCCATGTACATTCGAATAAGCATACCCATCAGAGCGCAAGTTCAAGCGAGCCCAACTTAGGCAGCCAGCCGCAAATGTCGGCGCCTGAATCCTGAATCCCGAATCCTGAATCCTGGTTCGTCTACCGGTCTACCTCGCCGAGCACGATATCCAGCGTTCCAATCACCGCCACCACGTCGGCGACGAGGTGGCCGCGAATCATGATGTCCAGGGCCTGTAAGTTAACAAACGAAGGCGGCCGCACTCGCACCCGGTAGGGGTTTACCGTTCCATCGCTCACCACGAAATACCCCAACTCTCCTTTGGGCGCTTCAATCGAGTGGTACACCTCGCCGACCGGGGGCTTGATCACCTTGCCGACTTTGCCGAAGATGGGTCCCGGAGCAAGACGTTCCACGCACTGCCGGACGATGCGCACGGACTGGCGCATCTCCTGAATTCGAACGATGTACCGGTCGTAAGTATCTCCGTGCTCACCGGTAGGCACATCGAATTCCACTTTGTCGTAGGCTTCATAGGGCTGCACTTTGCGAATGTCCCACTTTACGCCGGAACCGCGTAGCACCGGCCCCGTCACGCCGTAAGCAACTGCGTCTTCGGCGCTCAGCACGCCCACGCCGCGAGTTCTGTTGATCCAGATGCGGTTCTTGGTCAATAACTGCTCGTATTCATCGATTTTCGGCAGCAGGTATTCGCAGAACTTCAGGCAATCCTGTTCCAATCCGTCGTAAAGATCGTATTGCAAGCCTCCAATGCGGAAAGCGTGAGTGGTGAGCCGCGCCCCGCAGTATTTTTCAAAGATCTTGAGGATTTCTTCGCGCTCCCGGAAGGTGTAAAAAACCGGAGTCATGGCGCCCAGGTCGAGCGCGTGCGTTCCCAGCCACAGCAAGTGGCTGGCAAGCCGCTGCAATTCGGCCAGGGTCATCCGCGTGTACTGGGCGCGCGGCGGGATCTCCACGCCCAGCAATTTCTCGACCGCCTCGACGTAGCCCATGCCGTTCGTAACCGCGGCGACGTAATCCATGCGATCGGTGTAGGGAGCGAACTGGGCATAGGTCCGGTTCTCGGCGATTTTCTCGACGCCGCGGTGAAGGTAACCGATGACGCACTCCGAGCCCATGACCCTTTCGCCGTCCAACTTCAGTTTGACCCGCAGAACTCCGTGTGTGGCCGGGTGCTGCGGCCCCATATTGATCATTAATTCGTTGGCGTCGAGATAAGTGGTTTCGGGCATCAGTTACTGTCCGCTTTCGATTCCCAGGTTGGATTTAACCCAGGCGGCATCTTGACGAAGAATGTCGTAGTCTTTGCGAAGAGGATGGCCGGTCCACTCATCGGGAAGAAGAATACGCTTCATATCCGGATGGCCCTCGTAGACTATTCCGAACATGTCGTAGACTTCACGCTCCAGCCAATTGGCGGCGGGCCAGACGGCCGTAGCGGATGGAATCGGTTCGCCTTCAGCAACGAGCACTTTCAATCGCAATCGGTCGTTGCGCTGAAATGAGTAAAGGTGGTAGACAACGTCGAAGCGCTTCTCTCGCTTGGGATAATCCACCGCCGTCTCGTCAGTGAGCAGGGTGTAGCCGCCGCCCTCTTCACTCCTCAGAAAACGCCACACCGAAAGCAGGAACTCCTTGGCGACGGTAATCGACGGCATCTTGCGGAAAATCACCGCCTCCTGAATCGCCCCGGGAAACTTCTTTTGCAGCTCGTCCAATTGCGGGCTTGTCCACGGTTCCGGCTTCACCGGCGCTTTGGGGGCGGGCGGCGCCGCAGGCTTGGCCGGCGCGGCCCCAGCGGGCTTGGCGGGAACGGCAGCGGCGGGTTTCACGGGTGCAGCGGCCGCAGGCTTCGCAGGCTCGGCATTCGGAGCTACAGGTGATCCAGGAGTACCCGGCGGCGGATTACCCGCCGGCGAGGCCTGTGCCGTGGATGCAGGAACCACCTCGCGGCTAGGGGTGGTTACCTCACCGCTAGCCCCGGAAGCTGGCTTCGGCGTCTCCCCTCCGTTGTCCGCCTTGGGCGGAGACTTCTGTTCGTCGGCCATTTCGCTCGATGCTTGCGGGTAAGTCCCTTTCTTTGGCTAGTAGATTAAGAATTTTTGCACAATGCAGATCAGCATGTCAACCAAGAGAACAGGTTTCAGGTGTCAGGTGTCAGGGGCCGGCTTCAGAAGCCGCGGAAAAAACCCTTCTGGCGCGTCATTCCGAGGAGCCGCAGGTGACGAGGAATCTCGCCCTGCATTGAAAATCGTAGCGCGGGCGTCTCGCCCGCGGGGGGCGCGGGCATTCCTTCGCTGCGCTCAGGACAGGCTCTGCCCGCGTGCGGGAGCGGGACGCTCCCGCGACTGCGGGTGGGACGCCCGCACTACGCCGGAAGGGCGGTTACTTCGGACGCGACTTGTCGACGGCCGGCACTTCAAAAATCAGCGGCGACCCGTGCCACGGCCAGGAAACAAGGACCCTGCTGCCGTCCGCAGCCACTTGCAATTGCGGCTTGCCTGGGGCCGCTTGACCGCGCATGATCCGGTCGCTCAACTTGCGAAGGGCCGGCGGCAGCGAGCCAAGGTCGAGCTTTGATCTTGACTGCGGCCCAGCGGAGTGAGTGAGCGGAGCGAAGCTCGGCGATATGCGAAGCAAGTCTCCGCTGCGAGCATCCCACATCGCGAATTTCTCGTCGATATTCTCGGGCAGTTCCTGCATGGTGCGCCAGGAAAAGTCGAACTTCTCTTTCCCGACGTAACCCACCAGAACACTCCCGTCACGGGAAAGCACAAGGGCGTCGTGCACGTCCCTGCCAGGATAGGCAATCGTTCGCTCCACGGCGCCGGTCTGCGCGTTCCAGACTTTTGCCTTCTCGCCACTGGTCTTCGCGTAGAAGAAGTGATAAGGAGCTGTAAACACTTCGTGACGGGGTCCGAGGCCAACGGGTCCGGCAACGTCACCCGTGTCGAGCCCGGCGAGCACTCGGCCGGAAGCCGAATCGAGAATCAGAACGTTGTGGTCGACTTTCCTTTCTGGGCAAAAGGCCTGGGCCACCGGGTCCTCTCCCGGCCCGGTTTGAAGCGTCAGCACTAGGCTCGATCCGTCGGGCGCCCACCCAAGTCCGCCAATCCTGGCGTTCTCGACCGGCGCCTTCCACAATTCTCGCGCGGTACCCAGATCGTAAACTCGGGCCTCGCTCCCTTGAAAGGCCTGACACGGCGCTCCGTTACCGAGGCCGACCGAAAAGTCAATCGGGGAAAGCGCCACAGCGATCCGGTCACCGCCTGGTGAGACTTGGATGTCCGCGATCCCGAGAGTTCTTGGGTCTGACGCGAGCTCCAGGTCAACTGAACGAAGCTCCCGCAGGTCATCGGCGGCAAGAATGTGCAGGTGCGACTGCGACCGGGAGAGCAAAGAGGTCCCACCCTCCGGGCCCACCTGCGCGCTGCCTTCGGAGACCACGAGAGTGGCGCCGTTCCCCCCGTACCGCACCACGCACCCCAGCGGCGCGAGTTCACGATCAGGAGTTGAACTGTCGCTCTGTGATTGGCGAGGCACAGCAATTTCCCGGCTTGTCAGAAGCGTTAGTTGATCTGCGTCCCAGATTTGCAGGGTCAGCGGGTAGGGCCCAGGGCCCTGGGAAGCGGGCGGAACTATGGCAAGAACTGCCACGCGCCGGCCATCCGGGGAAAGGGCGGCAGCGAGCGGCACGCCGCTGTCGAGCCCCATGTAAGCCGGGATGGCGCGCGGCTTCAATGAACCTCGTGCCTTTGATTTTGCGAGAGCTTCTCCGCAAGTTGCCATGACAACCAAAAGCAAGCCGAGAGAGAGGAGTCGAAGAGTCTTTGACATGATTCTTGTACGGAGAGAAGCCGGGTCCGAGGGTTTGCCCCATAAGTGCAAACGTGACGCCTCGAGTCTTCGCAATGTGGATCTCGATAACCGCTGGTGAAGGCCCGGAGGGCCGCCAGAGAGTGGCCCACGGCGTGAGCCGTGGGATCGAGCGGCAGCTCGTGATTATATCAGGTAGAGTAGGAGAGGAAGTGATACCGTAGGCACGACAGCCTCTCCCCTCGTCGAACCGGACGTGAGGATGTCCCTCATCCGGCTCTCGCAGAAGCGTTCAGCCGAAGGCATGCACAGGC
>JBEKLY010000169.1:0-24708 GCA_050010015.1 Terriglobia bacterium | reverse complement strand
TGTGCTCAGCCGAAATGGTGGGCGGTAGAGGATTTGAACCTCTGACTTCTACCGTGTGAGGATAGCACTCTACCGCTGAGTTAACCGCCCACGCAGCATCAACCAGCATAGCATAACATGGCGAATGCAATAGTAAACGATCGTGCGGCGGAGGTTCCCGAACTTCTGATCCGCGTGCAGCAATCCGTCCAATCGGTGATTCGGGGCAAGGACGAAGTGATTCAACTCGTGCTCGTAGGCCTGCTGGCCCGCGGCCACTTGCTGATTGAGGACGTGCCGGGAGTTGGGAAGACGACCCTGGCCCACGCCCTGGCCCGCTCCTTCGACTGCGCATTCCAGCGCATTCAGTTCACCTCCGATATGCTCCCCTCGGACGTCATCGGCGTGAGCATCTTCAGCCAGCAGACGCAGCGCTTCGAGTTTCGATCCGGGCCTATCTTTGCCAACATCGTCCTGGCAGACGAAATCAACCGCACTACACCCAAGACTCAGAGCGCTCTGCTCGAGGCCATGAACGAAAACCAGGTGACGGTCGATAACCGCACTTCGCCGCTACCTCAACCCTTCATGGTGATGGCCACTCAGAATCCCATCGAACACCACGGAACCTATCCGCTTCCCGAATCGCAGCTCGATCGCTTCCTGATGCGGGTGAAGATCGGCTACCCCAGCGCCGAAAGCGAGAAGGAGATTCTTCGGGACTTCGCCGATTCCGACCCGCTGGCAAACGTCAAGCCTGTGATGACGGGAGCGGAAGTGGTGGAAATCCAGAACCGCGTGCGCCGGGTGAAGGTGGATCCGGAACTTGTGAACTACACGCTGGCCATCGTGGAAAAGACCCGTCAGCATGAATACCTCAGCCTGGGGGTGAGCCCGCGCGGCTCCATGTCGCTTTATCGCGCCGCTCAGGCCCTTGCCTTCCTTGAGGGCCGCAACTACTGCATCCCCGACGACTTCAAACGCCTGATCATCTCCGTTTTTTGCCACCGCTGCGTGGTGAGCTCGCGATATATCTCGACGCTCAAGAAATCCGATCAGGCCCGGGCGATTATGGAAGAGATCATTAACGCCACGCCGGTGCCGTTGTAAGGGCAGTCGACAGTTGACAGTCGACAGCGTCGCTATCATTCGGGGCGGAGAGTGGAGTCTACGCAGGTCCGAGAGTCATTAACTCTGCAGATTGTTCGCTGCTCTGAAAATTGTGGCGCGGGCGTCTCGCCCGCGGGGGCGCGGGCATCCTGCCCGCGCGCGGGAGCGGGACGCTCCCGCGACTGCGGGCGGGACGCCCGCACTACATCCGTCCACTTCCGGGTAATTTTCATGGTTTCCGAGCGCCCGTCAGCCGACGGGCATGAAAGACTACCATGAAAACGACTCCCCTCCTCAGTGGGAGGAGGGGTGGGGGTGGTGGGCGCGAGCGAAACGACGCACCAACCACCCCTGCCCCCTGCTTACCAAGGAGGGGAATCATTTTCATGCCAGGTGGTGAGCCGATGGATCATTGATCTTTTGCTCGGAATGACATCGCCGAACTCATACGTTACAATCCCAAACGATGAAATCGCCGTCTTCAACCACCGGCAACGCCCTGGTAGGCTTGCGCGCTCGCGTTAGCGAACAGTGGGCGCACACCGACCGCGCGGGATGGCGACGGTTTTTCCAGGGGCTCTTCGGATTAGGCACGGCCTTCTGCCTGGCGCTCTATTCCACCGCGCTCAGCGAGTCGGGACGCGTGGGGGCAGCCGTCTGGGCCGCTGCCAGCTCCTTATTGCTAACCGCCGTAGTCGCGGTGAAAGTGGTTCCCTATCTGGCACGGCGGACCGCCCTGAACCGTTGGCTGGTGAGGATGCAGTACGACTTCACCCGCGAAGGGGTGGTCTACCTGGTCATCATTGGCCTGATTTCGATTGCGGCCTTGAACACCGGGAATAACCTTCTCTTCCTCATTTTGGCGAGCCTGCTGGGCGCTATCCTGGTTTCCGGCATCCTCTCGCAAATCGTGCTGTCGCGCCTGGAACTGGATTTTGTCCTGCCCGACCACATTTTCGCCGAGCAACCCATGGTTTCGCGGCTTACGGTGAGCAATCTCAAACTGCTCTTTCCATCGTTTTCTATCACCGTCTCGGCGCGAGATGCGGAGCGGAAAAAACGCAAGAAGAACCCGCCGCCGCCTGCACGGCAGATCCTGGACGGTCCTGTTTACGTTCCTTATATTCCTCACCACTCCGCCGTGACGCAGCACGTCGAAATCACGTTTCCGCGCCGCGGCCGCTACACGCAAGAGGGCTTTCGCGTCAGCAGCAAGTTCCCCTTCGGTTTCGTGCGCAAGTCCCACGAAGTCCCCACGCGCAAGGAGATCCTGGTATTACCCAACGTTCAGCCCACGGAAGAGTTTTACGAAATCCTGCCCATGATCGGCGGCGAGATCGAGAGTCTTTATAAGGGGCGCGGCAACGACCTCTACGCCATCCGCGACTATCAGGAAGGCGATTCCGCCCGGCATGTGGATTGGAAGGCGACCGCGAAGGCGCAGGCCGTGAAAGTACGGGAGTTTACGCGCGAGGACGAGCGCCGCCTGGTGCTGGCCTTCGACGCCCGCCTGCCCCACGCCGACTCAACTCTGTTGGCCAAGTTTGAAAAGGCCGTGACCTTCTGCGCCTGCCTGGCATGGCACTTCTATGAAATCGACGCGCACCTTCAATTCCTCACCGATGGGTTCGAAACCACGATGGCGCCTTCCGAAGAGATCATCTACCCCACACTCGAAGCCCTGGCGCTCATCGAGCCCGGGTTCGACGTCGCCGCCCCTTCCGTGCTGTCCGCGATTGCCGCCGCTCCGAGCACTTACAACATCATCATTACCGCCCAGCCTCATGGGTCGATTCCTACCAACCTCTGGGGCTCGTCGTATCTGGTTTTTATGGATTCGCTCTAGGTTCTGGTAAAATCCGTTTCATGGCGAATACCAAAGCACAGGTCGCTTTGCGCAAGAGTGGGCAAGAGGATGTTCTATTGGTACGGAGATCTCACTATCGCCGCTTGCTGCGCCGGATCGAGGACCTGGAAGACGTTTTGACCCTCGACCGCGCCAAAAACAATTCCAAGAATCTAGTTGACTATGCTGAAGTTCGTGAGCGCCTGAAACGGGCTGGCAAGCTGTGAGCTTTCGCGTTCTAATCGAGCTATAGTTGCAGAAGATCTCTAAGTTTGGACGCGACGATGGTGCGGGTCTGGCCGTCCACGACTCCGAGATATCGGGCGAGGCTGGAGCAGTGAATAGTCGCCAGCTTGTGCAGGCGCAACACGGATGGTGTCTTGAGGTTGGTCGACTGAGGCCCCGGCTCGCCTGGATCAAGAAGAAGGTCAGACGGTAGAGGTTGGGTGGGAACCACTGAGGAGATGTAGGCGACCAGGACTTCCGGGACTAGGCCGAGGGGCGTAGTCAGCAGCAGTTCCGGTCTGAGCTTCATTCCCGGAACATCCCCGAACGGGAACTTGGCGAGGTAGATTTCACCGGGGCGCATTTACGGGTTGTCCGTCATCGAGAGTATAAATGTCCTGGTTGGGGTCGCCCAAGTCTGCCAACCATTCAGCGGATACGCCGTGAGCCCAAGCCAAGCCTGCTTCGTCTTCGTCCGGCATCAGGACGATCAGGCGAACTGAGCCTGCTGGAAGATCCTCGGGCACCTGAGCGCTCAGCCGGTGCCGATTGTCAATTTCACCCACTAGTTCGATAGCTCGCATATGCGCCACCTTCTCAAAGTATAGAGTAGGATGCTCGGCCAGGGCAACGGCTGACTGCCGATTAATGCCGCTTGTTGTCGCGGTACTACCCCGGAAATGCACTGCCCGGTGAGGCAACTATCGCGTTAGCCTGTCGCCAGAAATAGGGCGCATCTCCCAAACGTCCAGAGCCTTCAGGCGGGCTGTGCCCTCTTTCGCAAGCGTGCCGACGCCGAGGCAGTCAGGCCGTGACGGGTAGATGCGGCTGGTGAGGCAAGCACGATCATTGGCAAAGATTTCTATGACCGAAGCGTCCAGGAAAATGCGCAATTTCAGCGTTTCACTCTCGGCGAGCGTGAACGACCCGCCCTGAGGTCCGCGATCCGCATCGGGGCTCAGGCTGGAATGTTCGCGTTCCACCAGGAGTTGGGCTTTCGTTCGATTGTAAGTGATGGAGGTGTGCTCTTCTCCACTTGGTGAACTACGCACCGTCAAGCCCGCGAGATCAGCCGTCCCCAATTCGAACTCGGCTTGAATTTCCAGGCAGTCTCCTCGAATGGGAAACGCGCCGTGCGCGTGCTCTCCATCGAAATGGTGATGCTTGCCGCGCAGAGTTTCGAGTTCCGGGGCGGGTGTGATGCGGAGCCTCCCGTCAGGCGCGAGCGAAACCACGCGAGGCAGTGACATCACTCCCGCCCAGCCGGCGGCGCGCTGTGCGGCCTCACTGCGCCCTTCCCTGATCCAGCCCCACAAGATTCGGCGGCCTTTCTCGTCGAGCATGCTCCGAGCGGCATAGTAGGAGTCCGAGAGGTCCGCTTTTCCTTGAACTTCAGGACGGAAATAGTGGTTCTCATAGGCGCCCACTGAATAAATTACCGCGCCCTGGGTGGAGACCAGCAGCGCATGTTTGTCTGCCAAGGGAAAGAAGTCCGGGCACTCCCACATTTCACCGGTGCTGACCGGATCTTTCCCCGGCAGGAGTTCATCTTTTCGGCCTCTGCAGAGGAAGTGGAGATAATCCCAGTGGATGAGATCTCGTGAGCGGTAAAGCAAGACCACGCCACCCTGGCCTTCAACGCCCGACCCGATCGCCAGATACCACTCCTCCCCTTCGCGCCAGACGCACGGATCGCGGAAGCCGGTGGCCCTGATCCCTTGTGGAGGGGCGGCGACAACGGGATTTCCGGCGAATTTACGCCAGGTGACCATTCCGTCGTCGCCTCTCGCCAGGCATTGGACCTGCGGGAAAACGCCCGTATAGAGAATCGTCGGGACGCCCCCATCAACTACCGCGCATCCAGACCAGCACCCATCCTTGTCAGGCCCGCCAGGAGTGGGTGCAAGCGCGATGGGAAGGTGCTTCCAGTGCACCAAATCCGAGCTTACGGCGTGCCCCCAATGCATGCTCTCCGGAAAGGCCCCGTGGGGGTTGTACTGATAAAACATGTGGTATTGGCCCTTCCAGAAGATCGGCCCGTTGGGGTCGTTCATCCAGTTGGCCGGGGGCAGCAAGTGATATCGAGGCCGCTGAAAGTCCGCAGCTAATTTGCTGCGCTCGTTTTCAGGCTGATCAACGCCCGTGCCCGCGCCGTTCGGCAGAGCAATGCGGCCCGCCAGCAGGGTGGCGGTGGAGAAGGCAAGAAAATCGCGCCGGGTTGCCATTCGCGGAGTCCTTTGTCGACCTCAACTCTGCGCGGAGGCGTCTGTTATACTGAGCCAGATCCTCACGCCCTAAAGCTGTTTGCTGTCATCCTGAGCGAAGACTTCATGATCCTTCGGCTCACCGCTTGGCATGAAAACGATTCCCCTCCTTGGTTAGGAGGGGTTAGGGGTCGTTGCCGTTCGCTGAGGATACCACCCACCACCCCTGCCCCTCCTCCCAAAGAGGAGGGGAGTCATTTTCATGGCAGTCGCTCATGCCCGTCGGCTGACGGGCACCCAGAAACCATGAAATGTCATTCCGGGCGAAGCGAGGAATCTTGCTCTGCGTCGGGCAGACCGCCCCAGAACGACCAGGGCGAGATTCCTCGCTTCGCTCGGAATGACAACGCATTTCATAGCAGCGAAGGATCTTTGCAATTGATCGGTCATGAACTGCTGAGATTCTTCGCTGCGCGCAGAATGACATTCCGAGCCCGGCCGCTAGGGCGTTATATTCCCGCCCAGCTCTTGGCGAAACTCTGCCTTGTAGATCTCTATCAAAACCAAGAGCAGCGCGACCAGAAAAGGTCCCAGGAACAGACCCAGGAAACCAAAGAGCCCAATGCCCCCAAGGACGCTCAACAGAACCCAGATCGAGTCAATATCCGTCCCTCGCCTGATAAGCACGGGCTTAACCACATTGTCAACGGCTGCAGCCACTGCGCCGAACGCCACCAGCAAAATGATTCCCCGCAACACGTGTCTCGTCAACATGAAATAAGCCACCAAAGGAAGCCAGACCAGGGACGTCCCAACGACCGGGACCAACGATAAGATGGCTATAACGGCGCCCCACAGGAGAGGAGAGGGCAGACCAAAAAGCAAAAAAATAATCCCGTCCGCAGTCCCGTGAATCGCGGCGGTGGCGAGGCTCCCGCCAAAGGTCGCACCCGCGATGGCCCGGAATTTCTCAATGATCCGGTCTTCATGCTCGGGCCGGAGAAAACTCAACGCCCGCAGTTCACGAAGCATATCCGGGCCGCGCAGAAGGAGATAATACAATCCAAATAACATCACGAAGAAGTTGATGATGGAGTGGGTTATTCTCGAAAAAATTTTAGCGCTGTGGCTGACAAGAAACTCGCTTACAATGCGGATCCCTTTCGTCGCCACCGAACCCAGATCAGGCTCCGGCATTCCTAAACTACCGCTCTTGGCAAGAAACCATTGGTAAGCGGATGTCTTCTGGAGTGCGTCTACCGACGCCGGGCCGCCGCCTGAGACGCGCTCCTCGAGGGCCTTGTAGGCGACCACCGATTCCTTAGCCAGCATGAGGATCAGAAACAGCGCCGGAAGCACGATGACCACGGTAAGAAAAACGCAGGTCAGTATGCTCGCCACGCGCGGGTAGCGCAGCCTATGCGAGAGGAACGAAAAAAGAGGGTAGAAGACCGTGGCCAGAATTGCTGCCCAAACCAGGGCCGGCAAAAAGGGCTCTAAGATGCGGAAGACATAATACAGCACGACAGCCAAGACGAGGAGGACAGCAATTCGAGCGTGATCAGGGCGAGACATTGCGGTTGTCCGTTGTCAGTTGTCGGTTATCAGTCGTCAATTCGCCCGTTTGTCCCCCAGGCGGCGCCGGGCCAGGGCCACCGCTCCGAAGGGTCCCGCGTCGTCGCCGAGTATGCCAGGGAGAATCTTGACGCGCCGCGCATCCTGGCGGCGAAGGAAATACTGATAAGCGGTCTGCCTGATGGGCGTCACGAAGTCCTTTCCCAGCCGCGCCACGATTCCTCCTCCAATAATCACGTACTCGGGATCGAGCATATTGACCACGTTCGCTGCCAGAATGCCCAGGCAGAACTGCGCGTGTTCGATAACTCGTACCATGACCGGGTCATGTTCTTTCAAGGCTCTTTGGATGATGCTGCTGGTCATGCGCGTCCTGCCCCGTTCCTGCATGAGTTTCAGGACGATGCTGTTTTCTCCGCGACGGATGGCGTCCCGGACGTCGCGTTCCATCGCCGTGCGGCTGGCCAAGGCTTCAGCGCAGCCGCGGTTACCGCACCCACAGAGCGGCCCATTCATATCGATAACGATATGGCCGACCTCTGCGGCAGCGCCGCGCGAGCCAAGGAAGAGTTGGCCTCCGATGACGATGCCTCCGCCAATTCCCGTTCCTACGAATATGCCCACCAGTTCACTCGCGCCCTGACCTGCGCCCAGCGTGTATTCCCCCATCACACCGACATTGACGTCGTTTTCGACAAACACCGGAACCTTCAGTAGAGCCTTCAGCTTGGATCCCAATGGCACGTCTTTCCATCCCAGGTTCGGAGCATGATAAACCATACCGCTCACAGCATCGACCGCTCCCGGCACGCCAATGCTCACCGCGCGCAAGTCGGAGACTTTCAGGGAAGCCGACTGCACCGCGGCCTGAACAACAGCAGCGATGTCCGAAACCAGCCGGTCGGTCTTCTGCTTTGGGTTGGTCGGCGCTCTGTGCATCCCCAGGATTTTGTTTTGCGCATTCAGCACCAAGGCGCGTAAGCGTGTTCCGCCCATGTCGATCCCTACCATCGCTTCCTTTTTAGCGGGCATCTGAGTGTTCCTCCTGGAAAAACTTCCGACTCCTGTCAGCAGAGTCTACCTTACTTAAAGCTTCCGCGAAATGCCAGATTTGTTTGGTGGGGTCCCAGTTTAGCGTAGCGGCGGCTTTACGCCGCCATATGGCGAGATAAACTCGCCGCTACAAATTCAAACTCTGGCATCGGTTTGAAATCGTTGACACCGTGCGCGCTGGGAAGTAAGCTTTGAGCACCTCGCAGGTGAAACTGTGCCTTTATTGATGGAGGTTCAGCCATGTTGGAAACCAAGATTTCCAGGCGTGATTCGTTCTTTCTGATCGGAAGCGGAGCTGCCCTTGCCGCTTCAGGGTTCAATGCCAGTTGCGGGAAAGTGGAAGCCCCCGCGGAAAAGCCTGCTCAAGCGGAAACGGAAAGCCCCGAAGTCGTGGCCGACCGCGAACGCCGCATGAAGTGGTGGCACGAGGCCAAGTTCGGCATGTTCATTCACTGGGGCCTCTACAGCACGATCGGCCATCACGAATGGGCGATGGAGATGGAGGGCATCCCCGTGCCCCAATACGAACAGTTAGCCAAGATCTTCAAGCCGCAGCCCAACGCCGCGCGGGCCTGGGCCAAGCTCGCCAAGCAGGCCGGCCAGAAGTATATGGTGATGACCACCAAGCACCATGAGGGCTTTTGCAATTGGGACACGAAGCTGACTAACTACTGCGCGTCCAAACAAGGGCCGGGCCGTGATCTGGTGGCGGAATATGTGGAGGCCGCGCGCGCCGAGGGATTGCGGGTGGGATTCTACTACTCGCTGATGGATTGGCACCATCCGGACGGCGCACGCTGCGCTACGGACGAAGCGGCGCGACAACGCTTCGTTGAATATACGCACGGATTAATCCGGGAGCTGATGACCAACTACGGCAAGATCGATGTTCTCTGGTACGACGTGGATTGGCCTCTCAACGCCGAACAGTGGGAATCGAAGAAGATGAACGAGATGGTGTTCAAGCTTCAGCCGGACATCATCGTCAATAACCGCAACGGTCTGCCCGGAGACTTCTCCACCCCGGAGCAGGAAATCCGCGCCGAAAAAACAGGTCGTGCCTGGGAATCCTGCATGACCTTCAATGACAGCTGGGGTTACACCGAGGCCGACGACGACTGGAAGAGCGGCAAAACGATCGTCCGGAACCTGATCGAGTGCGTCAACGGCGGCGGCAACTACTTGCTCAACATTGGTCCGAAGCCGGATGGCTCGGTGCCTGAACAGTCCGTCAAAGCTCTCACCGAGGTCGGCAAGTGGATGAGCAAGAACGGGCCGACAATTTATGAAGCTGAACCCTGTAAAGCGGACTGGCACACTTACGCAAGCTACACTCGCAAGGGGAACACGCTTTACATGCACGTCCACTTCTGGCCCGCTCAAACGGCGGGCACCAATGCCCTCGATTACTACAAACCGCCCACCGTCGTGGCCATTGGCGGCATGCGAGCCAAGGTGAAGTCGGCGCGACTGTTTGCCTCCGGCAAGAAAGTTGATTTCGTGCAGGACGACATTTCCGTGAGGTTCACGGGGCTGCCCCACGACGCGCCCGACCAGCCTATTTCGGTGATTGAAGCGGAGTGTGAGTCTGAACCGATCATCGAAAGCGAGTACGTGCGGAAGCAGCGGCCAAGAGCCCAGGTGGGTATTTAAAACACTGCCTGGCTTATGGCGAATCCGGATCACAGGTCGCCCGTAAGGAACCCCTCACCCGTCGCGCTCCGGCTTATGAAACCGCCGGCAGCGCGACACCCTCTCCCCAAGGGAGAGGGCTGTTCATTCAATTCGCCCCTCGTTGTCCCGTTCCGATTTCGAGCCGCACCGTGACGATCTGAAATGGCTTGACTTTGAATCTGAAGCCGAAAGGAAGAACTTGAAGAGGCCCCTGCTTCCTTTCGAGTGCGTCGTTCAGCCACGCCGACTTCACCTGGAAGAGCGGCGTTTCCACATCGATGACGCTTTCCTTGCCGGCCACTTCCACAAAGCGCAGGATTGTGCCCTGGCCATCCTCGGCCTTCTTCCATGTCACGAGGACGGCATCGGGATCCTTCACTTCGAGGAAGCTCGCCTGGACGGCGTCTAACGGCCGCGGCGAGTTAATCGCTTTGTCCTGTGAGGTGATCTCGTCGATTTCGAGCGGAGACATCTCCTCGCGGCCCAGCCGGCTCAGGTAGCCAGGCTCGAGGTTATTGCCGCTGGTCAACACGTACCGGAAAGTGAAGTCGCCGCCTTGCCCCGCGGCATAGTTCGTGTCCCAGTAGTTGTCCATCACATAAGAGAAGATGGCGCCAGGGCGCTGGCCGAATTCGAGCGGCCATGTTCCGCGCACAATGTCCCCCAAGGCGACCAGCGGGGCATCCACGGGAACCAGCGCCGCCGTCACGCCGCCCTGCTCCGCCGCCACCCAGTGCTGCACGGAAAACCATTCCTTGCCGGCGCCGGGCAATTGATCGCGGCTGGGGTCCACGATTCCGTTTTGAATCTCGTAGCGAAATCGCGGGTGGTCCATAGCCAAAGGAAAGGCAAAGTAAACGCCTTCCTTGGTGTAAACCTCGGTCTTGTGCACGCGGTTGATGAACTCGATTTTCTTCTGCCCGTCGAACAGAACCACCTCCGTCTCGATGCGGGGCGTATTCACAGCAGAAGATTCCAGGTGCGCAACCGTCCCGAACGGCTGTTTGGTAACGGACAGCAGTCGCCCCTCGCCCGAGTTGTGCACCGTAAGCTCAGGGACCGGAAACGCAGGACTGCATTGAATCAGCCGGTTGGGCGTTTGATCCGCCCCCGTGACGTAGAGGTATTGATCGAACGCGTAAGGACTCGAGGCATTCACCAGTTCCTGGTTCAGTTCTTTGTCGTAGATGCTTTTCACTGCGCCGCCGTCAGGATCGAGCGTCACCTTGTAGTACTGATTCTCGAGCGTTCCTTCTGATAGCCCCTGCGGAACCTCCGGCTCGACTGTGCTCTGCTTCAGGGCGTAAGCCTTGTAACCCACCGAAGGCACGTTTTGAGCGAGAAAGCGAACGCGCCGGTAGGCCGGACCCGTTGAAAGGACTTCGTAAGGGACGGTGCGCCGTGTCACCTGATCAACAAGCTCGAGGCCTTTATCCAAATCCATCTCCACCAGCCCCGAGCGCTGCCAACTGAGGGGATTGAAAACCAGCAGGGTACCTTGGGGGTCGTAGATGTAGTCCGCAAGAGTCGCCATGCCTCGCCGCAACACGTAGTCGACGTCCTTCTTGGCTTGTGCGGCGAACCCTTCTTTGACAGACCACTGCGCGACAGTTTCCTGGCTCTTCGGATTCGACTCGCTGCCCGCGGCGCCCCAGGTGTGCTCATCGTAAAGCACCATATTGTGCCAAAGCCGCTTCAGCGCTTCGTCATCGGGTTGAATGCGGGGATTGACCAGGCTGCTGAGCGTGGAGAATTTCTCCGCCGCCAGCGCTCGCTGTTCCGTCTCCCGCTCGAGGGCCGCCGAACGAGCCGTGGAAATAATCCCATCTTCCCAATACGGCCCACCGTCGCCTCGCACTACTGGAATGGAATCACCGAACTGGTTGGCGATATAACGGAGGGCTTCTGAGAATCCCGAATAGCTCAGGTGCGGGTAAGCGTAAATCTTGTTCCATTCCTCGGCCAGCGTCGCTTGCTGGGGGAAAAGGTCGGTATTCTCGACCTGCGTGCCGTAAACCACGACGGCATCGGATTTGTATTCAGGTTGCGAATAGATCTGGAGGAAACGCGGCAAGGAGTCGCGCCCGCCCGCTATTTGAGGCGGTATGCCGAACAATGTCAGGACCTGATGATAGTGCCGCGAGTACCACATCAGGATTCGTCCGCCATCCGGGCCTTCCCACCAGAAGGGCGACTTCTCATGCAGGCGTCCCTGTAGAAGAACCGGAGCGCGGTAGTTGTCGCTTCCGGCGGCAAAGTATTTGAGGCCTGCCGCCGCCAGCACCGAAGCGTAGGACCAGGAATAGGAGGGCACATCCGTGATGTTGGCATAATCGCCGTCACCCCCGTGATCGTGGTTGAACTCGAAGCCGGGATAAAGTGAACGCAGAAGCGTTTCCAGGCCGGGAAAGCCGGTGAGAAGGCTCGCCTCCACCGAGGGCACGAAAATCTTCTTCTGCTCGACCATCTGAAATAGCCGCTGCCGCTCGTCTTCGCTTCGTCCGGCCATGAATTGCTGCACGCACCAAAAACCATCCGGGCTGAAACGGAACTCGGGATGGTCGAGAACCAACTGGATGGCTTCATCGAGCGTGCGGCTTTGAGCTTCCGCCACCTTGGCCTGGTAATCCGTGTAACCCACATCCAGGTGAGTGTGAGGCACGATGAAGAGGTTCCACTTCTTTGCCGGATCCAGGACCACCGGGAAGCGTTTCGTGTGTCCGCCCAAACTGACGGTAACTTCACCCTTGGTATGGGGGCCGAATTCCGGGACCTCGAATTCCACCCGGTGATCTCCAAAATCCCAGCCGGCGTCCAGTTGCGCCTCGAATTTCTCCTTGCCGAGGTTCAACTGCACTTGACCGTCTTCTAACGGGCCGTTGTGACGGATAAAGACGTCGACCAGTTCCACTAGCTTTTCTTCGCTCTGCCGGTAAAAGAATGTCGGGACAACCTGGACAGCGATTTCCGCCGATAAGAACTTTCCCTCCGCGTCTTGATCCAATTCCAAAGCGTCGTAGAAGATGCCTGGGTTAGTGACGTCATCGCGCTCCGCCGGCTCATCCACGGCGGTCAGGACAAGTTCGTTAGTTCCCTCTTTCAGGTAATCTGTGGGCAGATCAACGCTGATAGTGTCGGCCGAATAGGCAGGCTCGAATACACTGGTCACATCACCCCCCGCGTAGTTCAAGGTCGGGTGCTGGAAGAGCATAGCGCGGTGCCCGTTGATTTCGATTTGCAAGCGCGACACGCGCGGCGTTTCCACCAGCAGTGCTACTTTGAGGGTGTAGAGCCCCTGCGGAGCCTCCGGCAGTTCAAACTGGACGACATAAGGGTGAAGACGAAATCCCGCCGCCCCGTTAGCCGAACCCGGCTGAAACGCCGGCCAGTCGTTTGCTGGATTACTCTTCCCGATGATGTAGATCACGTCGGTCTCGCGCTGGGCGCCTGCAGCATTCGGAGGTTTGATTTCTCCTTGGTGGAACTCAGCGGAGGATTGATCAAACTTGCCAATCTGCCAAACCGCTTCCGGAGTTGCTGCCGCGAACGAGCAAGTGCAAATCACAATGAGAAGTAGTTCGAAGCTTAGTTGCAGAAGATGTTGACATGTGCGCTTATGCATGAATTTGACCTGAAATCAGAGTTGACGCCTTGCGGATTCTACACCTTTCTTCCGCAAGTCGTGCTTTATTGTTGATCGAACCGTTGAGTATGCTCCACAATGTGACAATCATCCAAATTGTATTGGATTGGGCGCAATTGCCGTAGGGAGGGATCGTGAAAAACGGACGGAAACTTGTTGGTGTTCTCATACTTTTCGGGACGCTGAGTGTTTCGGCTCTCTGCCTTAACGCGGCTGAAGGCCCGGAGGGCGCCATCGGAGGCGGCCAATCCTGGATGAAGGAAGGGACCGGAAGTTACGGTTGCACGGCGAAGGATATTGCGCATTACGTGGCGCGGCGGGCGGCACGGCCCATCGTGGTTGACGGCCGGCTGGATGAGCCCTCCTGGCAGATGGCGGAAAAATCTCCGCGATTTGTGGATATGGTTACGGGACAGGGAGGATTTTACGACACACGCGTCGCCGTCCTGTGGGACGACCAATACCTTTACGTTGGCTTGTGGCTGGAAGAGCCCTACGTGGAAGCTCACCTGAGCAAGACCGGCTCGCTGATTTTCCAGGAAAATGACGCCGAGGTGTTCATCGACGGCGGCGATGCCTACTCGGAGTTCGAGACGAATGCCCTGGGCACCACCTACCAGGTGTTCTTCATTTGGCGCGACGCTTACAAGAAGGGCGGGATGTTTGACGTCCCCGAGTTCGATATCTTCAGGAACAACGCCTTGACCTTCGGAGGTGACTTTGACCGCTCGGACCAGTATTTCTGGGTGGGAACTCACCCCCGAGGCCTGCGCTGGGCGTTTCGGAACTGGCAGTTTCCGGGCCTGCTTCATGCCTCGCACGTGGATGGCAAGATCAACGACAACTCCGTGCCTGACAAAGGCTGGACTGTGGAACTGGCCTTCCCGTGGAAGGGAATGAACTACCTGGCGGCGGGCCGATCGCTCCCGCCCAAGGATGGCGATATCTGGAGGATTTTCTTCGGACGCTTTGAGAAGCTGATGCCCGGCGGCGTCGAAATGAACCCTCACCCTGCATGGGTTTTGAGCCGCCACGCCGTCTACGACACCCACATCCCGGAGTGCTTCCCGTTTATTCAGATGTCGAGTCAAACCGTCGGGAGGTAGTAGAAGTCAGCAATGGGCGCAACAGGCAAAAGCCTCTTTCCAAACTTGTCGACGCAGCCAAGCTCCGCGCGGACGACGGGGATACTGCCCTCCCAAGCCATTCGCGAATTGATCGCCGGTGGGCGCATCGAGGCGAGCATCGAAGTCGCGGAAGAGCAGATCCAACCCGCCAGCATCGACCTGCGTCTGGGTGAGGTTGCGTATCGGGTCCGCGCCAGCTTCCTGCCCGGTTCAGAGTCCGCCGTCCAAGACAAGATCTCCTCGCTCCTCATCGCCAAGATGGATTTGACCGGCGGCGTCGTGTTCGAACCGGGATGTGTTTATATCGTACCTTTGATGGAAGAGTTGCGCCTGCCGAAGGACGTCGAGGCGAGAGCCAATCCCAAAAGCACCACGGGGCGGCTCGACGTTTTCACCAGGTTGATCACCGACTACGGCGTCGAATTCGAGCGCGTCCGTGCCGGTTATCGCGGAAAGTTGTACGCCGAAATCGTTTCTGGCACATTCACGATCCAGGTGCGGACGGGAACGAAACTGAATCAACTGCGTTTCATCCGCGGCAATCCGCCTTCTCACGACGGCCCCTTGGCGGAGTTGGACGAGCGGGAAAACCTGGTGTACGAGGACGAGGAGGGCCCCGTAAAGGCTAAGATCGACAAGGGGCTGCGCATTTCAGTCAGACTGAATGCGGATGGCGAAACTGATCTTGTCGCTTTCCGAGCCAAGAAACATGCCCCCGTGATCGATCTTGGAGTCCGCGACTTCTACGACCCTCGCGAATACTGGGACGCCGTTTACTCTGTCGAGGGGCGCGGCATTGTCCTGGAGCCCGGTGATTTCTATATACTGGCCTCCAAAGAGAAAGTCCGCGTGCCGCCCGACTACGCAGCAGAAATGGTCCCTTACGATCAAGCCATCGGAGAGTTTCGCGTCCACTACGCAGGCTTCTTCGATCCGGGTTTCGGATACGGAACGAGCGATGTGCTAGGGACGCTGGCCGTGCTGGAAGTCAGGGCACACGAGGTGCCCATCCTCATCGAGCACGCGCAGACCGTGGGCAGGCTCATCTATAGTCCCATGATGGGGCGCCCCGAAAAAATCTACGGCGTCCAAATCGGCTCTTCCTACCAGATGCAAGGCCTTGCCCTCAGCAAGCAATTCAAGCGATGGCCCTGAAGACATTGCCGATTTGCGATTTGTGATTGACGATTGCCATGCCTGCTTACGCATACCTCATTCTGGCAATTGGATGGTTCGCTTGGATGATCCGGTTTATCGTCGCCTTGTTCACGCGTAAGACTCCGCGCGCGACGAAAGTGGATCGCCGCGCCCGCTGGGGCATGCCGATCATAGCGGTTGCGTATTCCCTTGTGTGGCAGGGCAACTTTTGGATGCGATCACCAGGACCTTGGCGGATCTTAATTTCTCTTCTCCTCTTCGCAGCGGCAAGCGCTCTCTCTTGGACCAGCACGCGCGCGCTGGGACGTCACTGGCGCCTGGATGCGGGCCTCGATTCCGACCACGAACTGGTCCGGTCCGGTCCGTACCGACTGGTGCGCCATCCCATCTACACCTCGATGTTCTGCATGTTGTTGGGCACGGGTCTGCTTCTGGCAACGCCTCTACGACTGCTGCTGCCCTCGCTCCTGCTGCTTGCCATCGGCACGGAAATTCGTGTGCGAGTTGAAGAGAAACTGCTCTCTTCACAATTTGGCGCCGAGTTTCTGGAATATCAGCGCCGCGTTCCGGCGTACATCCCCTTCCTCAAGTAGTTCTGCGTCCAGTCTTCATGGAAGTGACCCCTCACGGTCCGTTGACGGCTGGAGAAAACGCCGTCGCCGGACACCCTCTCCCCAAGGGAGAGGGCTGAAAACCAACAACGCGGACGGCCCTCTCCCATGGGGAGAGGGTGGCGAGAGTAGCGAGCCGGGTGAGGGGTTTCTTCCCCTCGAATCGCGCAATTTCGAGATGCGGGCTGAATACAGACCGAGAGTCGGCAGCAATCACCGTCATTCGGCGACATGAACGATCGCCTTCACCACGC
Source organism: Terriglobia bacterium (assembly GCA_050010015.1). Classification (GTDB taxonomy): domain Bacteria; phylum Acidobacteriota; class Terriglobia; order UBA7540; family UBA7540; genus CAVROP01. The sequence continues at coordinate 8,249 of JBEKLY010000169.1, read as the reverse complement.
CGTCGCGATAGTCGGCGACGAGGTCGAAAGCTCTCTTAGTTTCGGCAAGAGGGAAATGGTGGGTCACAATTTGATCGAGGTTGATAGCGCCGCTCGCAACCAGTTCGATTGCGGGAGCCATGCACTGGTTCACGCGATCGACCTCCGGAATTCCGATCATCAGCAGGCTCCCACCCGGCTTGAGCAGTTCAATCGCCTGGTCGAGCGTTTCCTGCTGTCCCGCGCATTCGAAAACGCAATCCACTCCGAGCGGCTCGAGCTCACGAATGGCGCGAACCACATCGATTTCATTCGGGTTGCCGGTCCAGGTTGCTCCGCAGCGCCGGGCCATTTCGAGCCGCTCGCCGATCAGGTCAGTGATGTAAGCGGTCGAATCCCCGGCGGTGCGGCTGGCGAGCAGCACGCACAGTCCGATGGGACCGGAACCGAGGATGGCGATCCTGGCCCCAGGCCTCATCCGCGCCAGGCGCTGCGCGTAGACCCCAATCGAGAGCGGTTCGACCGCGGCGGCTTGCACCATGGTCATGCGTTCGGGAATCGCGTAGCAGGACCGTTCCGGCATCACCAGGTATTCCGCAAGCGCACCCGGCCCTTGGCCAGGGCATGCGAGGAAACTCTGGTTTCGGCAAGTGTGTTCGCGTCCGGAGAGGCATTGGTCGCAATGCCCACAGGCAATCAGCGGGTCCACGGCCACGCGTTGGCCCACGGTCACTTTCTTGACCTTATCCCCGATGGCCACAACGCTGCCGGCGCATTCGTGGCCTGTCCACTCCGGATACTTAACCACCAGGGTGCCGATCCGCCCCGTCGTGTAGTAGTGCACGTCCGATCCGCAAACGCCCACCACCCCGACGCGTAGGAGGACGCCGTGAGGATCAGTGATCTGCGGAGGCGCAGTCTCGAGAATCTCCATTTGCCTTATGCCGGTAAGGAACGCTGCTTTCATTAAGACTCCTTCCAATGTCCCTAACCTATTCTATCAGGCGTCAAAGCCTGTGCGTTAACCTGCGGACGGAAGAACCGGGTTCACGCAAAGGCGCAAAGTACGCAAAGCTCGCAAAGATGAGCAAAGACTGCCGGCAGCCGGGACGCCTGCGCTACGCGTTACGTCGCGTGTCCCACCGTGAACTTCGGGAACGAGCGCTGCACCAGCAGGCTATAGATCGCTCCGCCCAGCAAGCCTCCCACACTTGGGGCAAGGACGTAAACCCACCATTCGTGGCCGCGCGGGCCGGGCAAGGCGATGCGTCCCCAACCCACCAGATAACCGAAAAGGCGAGGACCGAAATCGCGCGCCGGGTTCAAGGCGGCCATGGTCAGAGGTCCGCCGCACTGCTGCCGTGAAGTTTCTTGACCAACTTGGCCACATTCAGCGCGAAGTGCCGGGCAGTCTCGATTCCTTCCTTGTCCTGCCAGACCTCGCCGGGGAGCCGGCCAAACGCCATGTTCCAGTAGGTCGATCCCGGCACGATCATGTCGTTAATGAGGAAAAACATGAGCATTTCCTGGAGCGTGGAGGTTTGTCCGCCACGGCGAGCCACCGCGATGGGACCGCCCACCATGCCGGAGAGGAACCGGTCGGACTTCATGGAAACATAGCCTATGCGTTGGAGCGCCGCCATCACGTCCCCGCGCGCCGTGCCGAAGTAAACCGGCGAGCCCACAATGAAACCCTGCGAGGCTCGGAGCTTCTCGATGATATCATTCAAACCGTCGTCGAGACTGCACTCCTTGGATTCACTGCATTTCCCGCACGCCGTGCACGATTCGATCTTCATTTCCGAAAACGAGATGACTTCCGCCTCGACCCCCTGCTCGCGAATCAGGCGCGCGCATTCGTTCATGAGTTGCGCGGTATTGCCATCCGGTTTAGGACTTCCACTTATTAAGAGTACTTTGGCCATAGCTCATCTCCTATTGTCAGGTAGAAACCCCTCACCCGGCCCGCGACGGCTGACGAATGCGCCGTCGTGGGCCACCCTCTCCCCAAGGGAGAGGGCAGTCATGTCGTTTCTGGATAATCGTGCATTGGATATTACCTTTGAAATATTATCCCTGCCCATAGCTGTCGGTGGTAAGCAGGATCTGGTTTTCGGGGTTTCTGCTCTCGCCGACGCTCGCGACGCGCACGGCGGCGGGCGCCCTTACGGGGCATTTGACTTCGCAAATTCCGCAGCCGATGCAAAGCTCCGGGTCCACGCGCGGCTGTTTCACCGTCAGCTTCTCGCCTTGAATGTTGCGCACTTCCACTTCTTCGAACCAGATCGCTTTCTTGGGCGTCGGACAATGCTCTTCGCAGACAATGCAGGTCTTCGAATAGGCCCAAGGCAAACAGCGGCTCCTGTCGATGTAAGCCAAGCCGATTTTGATCTTCTGTTTTTCGGCAACCTCGATCTGGCGAATCGCGTGTGTGGGGCAAACCTGCGAGCACAGATTGCACTCGTAGTCGCAGTAACCGAGCGATGTGACCAGGACGGGCGTCCAGAGGCCCTCGAAGCCGCCTTCGAGCGAAGCCGGGTGAATGGCGTTGGTGGGGCACACCTTCATGCACTCGCCGCAGCGAATGCAACGGGCGAGGAAGTCATCCTCCGCAAGCGCGCCCGGTGGACGAATCAGGGCAGGATTGAAAGTCCGCTTGGAGGCTTCGGGAGCAATGCCGAAGAGGAGTTTGGCGCCCACGCCAGCGAGGCTCGCCCCCAACACGGCACGCCGCCCCAGGTCGAGCCGGGCCTCTTTGGGAGGGTGAAGAAAATCAGCGATCCATCTGGAAAAACGGTTCATCGTAGTTTCTTTCCAACCTCGATGCCACGATCAATCAGTAGGGGCGGTTCGCGAACCGCCCCTACACCGGGCGATGCAGGGCGGGATTCTTCGCTTCGCTCAGAATGACAAGTGACTTCATGCGGACTGCCAACCGTGAACGTAATCGCCTGCGCCGGGCAATCCGACTTGCAATTCCAACAATAGAAACATTCCGAGGGTTTCCAACCCTTGTCGGGAGCGGCCCCGCCCTGGCAGTCCACCAGACACAGGCGGCAGTTGTTGCACTTCTCCTGGTGTTTATTCAAGCGGACAAGGGGATTCTTTCCCACCACTCCCAGTAGCCCGCCCAGAGGGCAAACGTAGCGGCACCAGAATCGCGCTCGCCAAAAGTTAAGCGCGACGACGGTGATAAACAGCGACCCGACGAGCAAGCTGCCCCAGTAATACGGCTGTGCGGCGGCGAGGAAGTATTTGCGCAGAAAGCTGTAAACAGGCTCCGTTACGAGCGTAAGCCGCACGGGCCCGACGCCCGGATTGGCGTCGTAAACCCACGTGAACGCCGCCACCAGCCCCTTGTTAATGGCCGGGTAGATGGAAGTAGAGAGCGAGCGGAAGAAGAAGGAGAACGGGTCGAGCCAGCCGACCACGTCGGCGCCCAGCAAAGCCGCGACCAGAAACGCCACCAGCAGGTAGTACTTTGCCTTCTGCCAACGGTGATAGCCACCCGCCTCGAGCTTTTGCTTGGCGGGTCCGCCGCGCAGGCTGGTGAAGAAGTTGTGCAGCGCGCCAAAAGGACAAACCCAGCCGCAGAACCAGCGTCCGCAGATGAAAGTCACCGCCAACGTAGCCAGCGAAAGCAGCATCGCGCCCACTAGGGCATGCGAAGCCAGCCAGGAGCAGAGCGCCACCAGCGGATCGAGATTGAAGAAAAGGGTTACGCCCCGCCCGGCTTGGTTGATGGGGTGATAGACCGTCTGCAAGAAGAGATAACAGAACAGTAGAAAGAAACCCGTTTGCGCCAGCCGGCGCAGCCAGACGATCCACGAGGTTTTCTGCTTCTTGGCCATGGGTGATTACACTTCTAGCTGCCTGGGCGAAAGCGACTTGAAATCCATGGTGCCCAGACCTCTGGCGTTTCCCTGCACAATGTAGACAATCGATTCGGGCTTGTAACCCAGTAAGGTGGCGCCGACGGCATCCACCGCAACCTGGTCAACGCCCGCCACCAGCGTGTCCTTACGCTTCACATCGGCGAGATTGCCGCCCACGGGGCCGTTGGCCGTCAGGATTCTGATGGCGTCCAGCACTACGAGGCGCGGCTCGAGAAAAGCCGCGAGATCCGCCACCGTCCCGCCCAAGTCCTGGTGCAGCCGGTTGCGCGCCCCGCCGAGAACGCCCATCAGATTTTTCATTCCCAGGGTCGCCAGGCACAAATTGTGGTTCTTGGCGATGGGGACGTTGATCAGCCGGTCCGCTTCTACGATGTCCTGGTAGACTTCCCACTCTTTCAAAACTTTGCCGTTGAGGGACATCTTTCGGAACTTCCTCTCGTCAAGGAACGGCACCTCCGCTCCCGCCTTTTCCGCCGCCGGTTGAATTCCGCTGCGCGGATAAGAAAGCCGTGCCGGATTGCAGGGGTTGTCGCTGACCAGCACTTTCTTTGCACCCGCCTGGTAGCACAACGCAACCAACGTTGCAACGACATCAGGATTGGTCGTTGCGGCCTGTTCCGGCCGACGGTCCCAGCCTATGTCGGGCTTTATCCAAACAACGTTCCCTTTCGATACAAAACGGCCCATTCCACCTAAAGCATCGATGGCCTGGCGAGTGAGCCGCCTTGCTTCCTCGGCAATGCCGTCGGGGTCCGTTGGGGAAGTCTTGTAGTGCGCGATACTCAGGGCTGGCGGCTGGGGACTTGAGACGAGGTGCCGGGGTCCGAGTAGACTTATTCCCAATCCCGCTCCTGCCGTAACGCCTGCTCTTAGGAAATTTCGCCGATCAAGATGTGCCATGAATTAGCTCCTCAAACGCGCGGTGTGTGGGGCGACGGCTTGCCGAATTCTGTCGAACTGGCAATTGTCGACCGGCGCGGAAGTGACCCCTCACCCGGTCCGTGACGGCTGATGAAAACGCCGTCGCGGGCCACCCTCTCCCCAAGGGAGAGGGCTACGATTCCGAACGAGGGCTATGGTTCCGCACGAGGCTAAAAAGATATTCCAGCCCCCGTTTCCTCAATGCGCGCCTTAACTGCCTTCAAGAACGATTCGGCATCAGGCGGAGGGTTCAGACAGAGAACCGCATAGGAGCCCGCAGCTAGAAACACGGCTTCACCCTCCAAGTGGTTCGAACCAGAAAAAGCCGAGGGGCCCAGCTCAGCCTGTGGGGTCACCCCGCTCGAGCGCCCGAAGTATTCCCGAAGCTTTTCCACCTTGGCAACCGCCCCTGCCGGGTCGGGCGACTTCGATATGACGAGCACCGTCTGTTTCTCACCCCACGCGTAAGAAGCCAGGATTGCCGGAGCGAGAAACTCGTGTCCCAGGGGAGCCTTCTTCACATATTTGCACGAGTGGCTCACCAGGTGCTGAGGCGGAAAGAGTGATAAAAACTGCGGCATCGGCGCTGAGGCGCCGATCCTTCGCGACACTTCCGCGGCAAGTCGCTCCAGCAGCGGCGCGGTTTTCTCCGTGTCGCTGAATGCCGACAGCTTCACGTAAAACTCGTCCTGCAGGAAGTTCAGGATTTCATTGGTGCCGTAGCCTTCCGCGCCGATAGGCAGGAAATGGTAGTCCGGCGAGCTTTCAGCGGCATAGATCCCGAAGGCATTCGCCGGCGTGCCCATATTGTAAATATCGAGCGTGCAGTCGGTGCTCGAGGATTTGTATTCCTGGTGAACCATCGCCACCAGGCCGTAATCCAGGTAAACATCCGCTCCACCGTCGGTGTACCGGTAAAGATCGGAGCTGTAGAATTTCTGCTCGCCCATTCGTGCTGCGCCGAGTACGGACGGGTCCGGCAACAAGTACACCAGCTTTGCCTTCGCCGCGGCAGGAATCACCGCGGGCGCGGTGTCTTGGCCTGCCTCCTCCTGCGCGAGGAGCAGAGCGGGCGAAGCCAGAATCAGCAGTAGATACAGAACGATGTTTCGCATTTCGGTGGCTCGATCAAATCTTCGCAAATCGACAACCCCCTCACCCGGCTCGCCCCGGCTGATGAAAACGCCGGCTGCGAGCCACCCTCTCCCCCAAGGGGGAGAGGGACTTCCACCCGTACGTTTCCTGACACCCTCCGGTTAACCGATGCTTCCAGCCGATAACACCGCTCGTGCCTGCATGAGCCGCTCGACTATGGCGATCCCGTTGGGGCATGCCGCTTCGCACTTTTTGCAGAGCCGGCAATCGTGCCGGCCGACCCTATCAAGTGGAATCTCGCGATAGGTGCGGAGCGCCGTTTCCTCGTCCTTCATCTGGTCGTAGTAGTAGTCCTTGCAACGCAGTACCGTAGAGATTTCGACCCCCAGCGGGCAGGCCTGTTTGCACTCATCGCAAAGCATGCAGTTGCTCGAGCGGTTCGACTGCGCGTAGCGGTACAGGGCCCGGTCTTCTGCGGCGGTCAGCGGCTCCTTGAGCGCCGCCAAATAGGCGTCGAACATATCGAAAGAACCAATGCCTTTGGTCACTGTCGTGACCGCCGGATTGCTCAGAAGCTTTTTCAAATAGGCGACTTCCGAGTCGATGCCTTTAAGCCCCTTCATCGTCTTCATGCCCATTACGCCGACGCCCCGCTGCTCGGCCAGGCGAAGCTCTTCCGTCATGGCTTCGAGGTTGGGCTGGTTGAGCACCGGCATCACGACGTTGTAGTAGCCGGTCTGGAGGGCCGCCGCTATTGTGCTCTTCACCATGGCGTGGGTGGTCAAACCGGCGAACCTGACTTTCCCCTGGTTCTTCAGCTTCTCGAAGGTCTCGGCGATTTTTGCGTCGGAAGCCGAAAAAGGGAAGTGGCGGTTAAACATCAGGAAGTCCACGTGGTCGGTATTGAGGACCTTCAAGGCTTCGTCGATGCTGGGATAGTCGTCCTTCAGCGCCAGGTAAAACCGATCGCGCAGAGACTTGAGCCCTGCTCCCAGCGTCTTGATAGACTGTCCGCCCAGGTAGTCCCAAGCGACATGCACCAGGTTCACGCCGTGCTCGATGGCGTACCGATGCACCGACTCCGCCATCACCAGTCCGCCCAGGCTGATCGCGGACACCAGGATGCCGGTATTGCCCATGGGGCGGTACTTCATGGCAGGGTTGAAGTTGAGTATCTTGGGCTGCGTCGGGGACTTATTGTCGTCAGCAGCCCCCTTGGCCCCCATCGCTCCTGCGCCGACTGCAGCTGCTCCTAGAAGACTACTCGAAATAAATCCTCGCCGATCCATCAACGGCACTTTAGCCCTCCCTGAATGGGTGATCTCACACTCTCCCGGGAACTCCTTGCTTTTTTGAGGCCAAGGTGGACTCTCTCATCGTCGCCCTTTTGTTTTCATAGACATCGCTCATGCCCATCCGCTGACGGGCAGAGAGAAACCATGAAAACGATTTCCCCCTACCTGTTTGTAGGGGGTTGGCTTGCCGTCCCCCGAAGAGGGTAGGGCAAGCCCCACCCCTACGTGTTTTCGAGGTAGCGCCGACCTTCAGAGCCTGCCCTGAGCGGAGCGAAGGGTCGGCAAATGCGGGCTTAGGTACGGCGGCGCTTGTGGGCTCGGGTGGTGACGCGGTGAGTCACATGTTTCTTGGGTTGCGGCGCAGCTTGAGGACGTTCGATTCGAGCAGGCAGGTCGGAGTTTACCATGTCGGCTACCGCCTTCCAGCTTCCGTCCAACTGCTTCTTAAAGACGGTCAGGTACTTGCCCTGATCGGTAACCGGCTTCTGGTCTGTGGGACTCGAGGAGGTCATCGAGTAGGTGCCGATCAGGTAAACGAAATCGCCGCTTTTCGACGCCTCTCCGCGCGTGGACTGGAAGGTCAGAGCGAAGTTGGGGTCAGCCAGCATTGGCTTGAGCGCGGCCTTGATGTTGTCTTTTCCGGTGATCATCATCTCGTTGGGCAGCAAGACTGATGCGTCATTGGAATAGTAACTCACGTATTTGTCCACATCTTTCGTGGCAATATCCTTGACCCAGGCAGCCTCGACGCCTCTCACCGCTGCGACATCAGCGTTCTGCGAGGTAGGGACGTTGCTTGAACAGGCGGTCATCAGGGCGAACAGAGCGACACACGCAAATAAGTAGCGGGGGCGTGGCATGGTTTTTTCCTCCCGAGAATGTAAGTGTGCGACCACGATTCTATCACGGAGTCCCGATGGGCGGAGTTCGTCATAACGAATTATCTGTGATTCAGACAGTGGGGGGAGGGCGCGAGGCTGGCGGGAGGCAGGAGAGGCGAGACGAGGGAAATTGGGCGCTGGAGTGGGGGTGTGTTGAGACGGGTGGCGGCTGTGTCGTAGGG
>JBEKLY010000168.1:0-16726 GCA_050010015.1 Terriglobia bacterium | reverse complement strand
GCCCCGGAAGGGGCGACAGACCGGGTGTGGGAGCCTCTGCCGCCCCTCCGGGGCTGAGATAGTCAGAAGGCTCCTCGATCCCACGGCTTACGCCGTGGGCTACTCTCTGTCGGCCCTCCGGGGATGCACAAGCGCTCATTCGGACCGACATTACCACCCCTCGGGGTGTTAAGTTAGCGCTTATGGGCCGTCGGCCTGGGCTGTGCTAAGCCGCCCCGTTGGGGCTACGAGACGACCCGTTATGTTCAAATCTCTCCTCGCCTTTTGCCTAAGTCGCCGCCCGATTGTGGTACTCGGCCTGTTGTTGTTCGCAGGCGCAGGGTTCATCGCCTTCAAGCTGCTCAACATCGAGGCCTACCCAAATCCCACGCCGGTGATTCTGGAGATTACCGCCCAAGCTCCCGGCCTTTCGGCGGAGGAGATGGAGCGTTATTACACGCTGCCCACGGAAATCGGACTTTACACCACGCCCGGCATCGACGTCATCCGCTCGACTTCGTTTTATGGCTTGTCATTCGTCCGCGTCACCTTCAAATACGGCGTCGACTACAACTTCGCGTACGCCCAGGCCTCGGTGGCGATGCAGCAGAACGTCAATCTGCCGGGCGGCCTGGTGCCCACCATCCAGGCGAACAGCTCAACCGGAGAAATCTATCGTTATCAGGTTGTTGGTCCACCGCATTTCGGCATCACCAATCTGCGCACCGTGCAGGACTGGATCGTGGCGCGCCGCCTGCTGACTATCCCTGGAATTGCTGCGGTCAACAGTTGGGGCGGCCCCACGAAAGAATTCGATGTCGAAGTAGACCCTCACAAGCTGGAAGCCTACAACGTCTCCGTGCCCCAAATCCTCACCGCGCTCGGCAACGCTAACCTGAATGTGGGCGGGCGCGAAATCCGCATCGGCCAGCAGTCCATCAACATCCGCGGGGTCGGTCTGATTGATGACGGCGGTAACGACGATTTGAGGCGGGGTTACAAGGTTGACGATATTGAAAACGTGGTTCTCACCCAGGTCAACGGTGTGCCGGTGCTGGTGCGGGATGTCGCCCAAGCTTCCGTGGGCAATCGCCCCAGGCTTGGCATTCTGGGGCGCGACCGGCAGGACGATGTCGTGGGTTCGATTGTGGTGATGCGGCGAACCGAAAAAACCGCCGACATGATTCCCAAGGTCAAAGCCGCCATTGACAAACTGAATCATGACGGCAGCCTGCCGCCGGGTGTCCACGTCCTTCCTTATTACGACCGCTCGTCGTTGATCGCCATCACCACGCACACGGTTTTGCACAACCTGATTTTCGGATGCCTGCTGGTCTTCTTCATCCAGTGGATTTTTCTGGGCAATCTTCGCAGCGCCACGATCGTAGGATTAAACATCCCCTTCGCGCTTTTTTTCGCCACCATCCTCCTGGTGATTACGGGTGAGAGCGCGAACCTGCTCTCTGTCGGCGCGGTGGACTTCGGCATCATTGTGGATTCAGCCGTGATCCTGGTCGAGAATATCTTCAAGAATTTCCAGCGCGATCCGGAGGAAAGACGGAGCTTGCTCCAACGCCTGACGGAGGGTGCTTGGGGGCCCGACCCGACGAGACCCTTAGAGCCTACGACGGCGGTACACGGATGGACGGATCGCTTGCGGCTGATTCTGATCAGCGCCATGCAGGTGGATAAGGCCGTTCTGTTCTCAGCGCTCATCACGGTGGCGGGCTTCGTGCCCTTGTTCACCATGCAAGGCGTGGAAGGCCAAATCTTCGGCCCCATGGCCCGCACTTACGGCTACGCCCTGGCCGGAGCTTTGCTGGCAACGTTCACGGTCACGCCTGTTATCGCTTCTTTGTTGCTTCCCAAGCGTGTAAAGGAAGCCGAAACCTTCCTCGTGCGCATGTTGCACCGGTTATACGACCCGGCGCTGCGTTTTTCACTAAGCCACCGCCTTCTGGTGGTGGGGATTGAATTGACCCTATCTTTGGGAACTTTTTTCGTGATCGCACCGAGACTCGGCAGCGAGTTTCTTCCGCATTTGGAGGAAGGCAACTTTTGGATCCGCGCTTCCATGCCCATCACGCTCTCGCTTCAGGATGGCGAGGCGGCAGCCAGAAAGATGCGTGAGATTCTGCTGCGGCATCCCGAAGTCATCACGGTAGTCTCCCAACACGGCCGGCCGGACGATGGCAGTGACGCCGCGCCCTTCTCTAACGTCGAGCTATTCGCGCCGCTCAAGCCTTTTGACGAATGGCCGAGTGGCCTGACGAAAGATAAATTAACCGACCAGATTCAAGCGGAGTTCAATAACGAACTGCCGGGGGTGGTCTTCAATTTTTCGCAATACATTGAGGACAACATCGAGGAAGGGATTTCGGGTGTCAAAGGCGTCAACTCGGTGAAAGTCGTCGGCCCCAATCTCCAAATCATCACCCAACTCGCCGAACAGATCCGCGACCAGATGAGCCGTGTTCGGGGCATAACCGACCTCGGTATTTTCCCCGTCCTTGGCCAGCCGAACTTGAACATCAAGGTGGATCGCGCCAAGGCCGCACGCTATGGCCTCAATTCCGGCGATGTAAATACGGTCGTGCAGGCGGCCATGGGCGGTGCCGTAGCGACCTCGGTCCTCGAGGGCGACCGGCAGTTCGAGCTGGTGGTCCGCTACACGCCGGAATACCGCGACACCGTCGATAAGGTCCGCAATATCAAAGTGGCCTACCCAACCAGCAGCGGCGCGAACGCTTACATCCCCTTGAGCGAACTAGCCACAATCACTCTTGATACCGGCGCGGCTTGGGTTTATCACGAAAGCGTGCAGCGCTTCATTCCGGTGAAGTTCAGCGTTCGCGGCCGCGACTTGGGAGGCACTGTTGAAGAAGCTCAGAAGCGGATCGCGGACAATGTGAAATTACCTCCGGGATACCGCCTGGTTTGGGCCGGCGAGTTCGGCGACCTTCAGGAAGCCAAGAAACGTCTGGAGATCATTGTACCCATCAGCTTCATCTTGATTGCCGGAGCCCTCTACAGCCTGTTCAATAACTTTCGCGACAGCATGCTGGCGCTCGCCGGCATCCCTGACGCGGTGGTGGGCGGCATCCTGGCGCTCTATATTTCCGGTCTCCATTTCAGCATCTCCGCAGCCATCGGCTTCGTTTCGCTCTTTGGCGTGTCCGTCATGGACGGCATCCTGATGATTACTTTTTATGAACACGAAAGGGCCAAGGGATTAGTGCCCGTGGAGGCGATGTACCGCGCCGCCAGCACCCGCATGCGCCCCCTGTTGATGACGGCGCTTTCGGCCTGCATCGGATTGTTTCCGGCGGCCATTTCCACGGGCATCGGCAGCCAGGTGCAGCGTCCGCTCGCCACGGTGATTGTGGGCGGAATGTTGCTCGGCCCCGTCATGCTTCTTCTGGCAGTGCCGGCTCTGAGGATGATCTTCCTCGGCCGCGACAATCACCACACGTCGGAGGTTCACTCCGGATGAAAGCGACGTACCCGATTCTCGTTCTTTGCGTGCTCGTTGGTCTGCCCGCTGGCCCTCTCCTTGTCGAATCTGCGAGCCCTCTCCCTTGGGGAGAGGGTGTCCCGCGGCCGGCGCTTTCATCAGCCGGCGCGGGACGGGTGAGGGGTCTTTCCGCCGGTCCATCTCGAAGCATCATCCGTTCCACGCATTCTTCGAACGTTCACCCGCGTCCCGTGCAAGCAAATGCCCTGAATGTTCATCAACGGGTGGCAAACAAACCGGCCGGCGGGGCAAAAAGCGTTACGCGAGCCGCTGCACCAACATTCACCAACGTTCGCCATCGCGGGCCTAACCCGGCGATCGTAGGTGGGCCTGCGAAGACGCAAGCGAAGACAACGAGTTCGCTCAGCGGAACCGGTATGAGCCGGAGGCGTTAGAAGGTTGCGCCAATCACCGCAAGGCGCAGCACGGGGGCGGGCCGTTGTGGCCGCCCTCGGGCAACCACGAGGGTTGCCCCTACGACTGAACTCGAATTCCGAAGTTGCGAAGGTCTATGAGAAGGAACCCCTCACCCGGCTCGCTACTCTCGCCACCCTCTCCCCAAGGGAGAGGGCTGAAAACTATCGTCGATGACGGCCCTCTCCCTTGGGGAGAGGGGTGGCCCGCTGCCGGCGCGTTCATCAGCCGGAGCGGGCCGGGTGAGGGGTTACTTCCGAAGAATCTGAACACCCGTTCCGTTCTAGAGGTCAACTTCGGGATTCGGACTAAACCTATGTTTCGCATAACCAAATCGCTGCTCACTGTTTTTCTGGCGGCGGCTCTGCTACTTGCCCCAGGCTGCGTAGTGGGCCCGAATTTTAAGAAGCCCGCTCCGCCTGACGTGGGCGGTTACGCTCCCTCTCCAATTTCATCCACCAGCAGCACACCCAACGTCGCCGGGGGAGCAGCGCAGCGCCTGGTCGAGGGCAAGGACATTCCAGGGGAGTGGTGGAAGGTGTTTCACTCCGAGGCCCTCGACGAATTGATTGAGCGCGCGCTCAAAGCCAATCCCGACCTCAAGTCAGCGCAAGCGGCGTTGCTCGTAGCCAGAGAAAACGTACTGGCCCAGCGCGGTTATTACTATCCCAGTGTCACCGGTAGTTTTACAGCGACCCGCGCGCGGACAGCGGCCGACCTCTCTCCTGCCCTCAACGCCAATATCCAGAATTATAGCCTCTACACGCCGCAGGTCAGCGTCTCGTTTGTTCCGGACGTTTTCGGTCTGAACCGGCGAACCGTGGAGTCGCTCGCAGCGCAGGCCCAGCAAGCACGCTTTGCGCTCGCCGCAACGCATATCACGTTAAGCTCGAACGTCGCCGCCGGAGCCATCCAGGAGGCGTCCTTGCGAGGGCAGATTGACGCCACTCAGGAGCTCATCAAAATCAACACGGACATGCTGAAGATTCTGAAGCAGCAATACACGAGTGGCTATGCGGGCCAACTCGACGTGGCTGCGCAGGAATCGCAACTTGCGCAAATCGCCGCCACCTTGCCGCCGCTGCTCAAACAGTTGGCGCAACAGCGGGACGCGCTCGCGGCCATGTCGGGTGGTTTCCCTAACCAGGATCTGGCTGAGAAGTTTGAGCTCTCGAATCTGCAACTTCCGCAAGAACTGCCGCTGAGCCTTCCGTCGAAACTCGTCGAGCAGCGCCCCGATGTGCGCCAAGCCGAAGAAAACCTGCATGCGGCCAGCGCCCAAATTGGTATCGCCATCGCCAACCGCCTCCCGAGTATTGCGCTGACCGCCGACGGGGGCAGCGCGCCGACGGCCATCAGCAAGATGTTCTCAGGGGGCAATGGCTTTTGGGATTTGACCGCGGGAATCACGCAGCCCATCTTCGATGGCGGCACGCTGAGGCACCGGGAGCGCGCCGCGAAAGCCGCCTTCACGCAGGCCGCCGAACAATACCGCAGTACCGTTCTCACCGCGTTTCAGAACGTCGCCGACACGCTGCACGCTCTCGAGCAGGATGCCGACGAACTGAAGGCCGCCAGCGCCGCTGCGGACGCTGCCAAAGTGACGCTCGATCTCACGACGGCGCAGGTGAGGGCGGGCTATGCGGGCTATCTTGCGCTATTAAGTTCGGAACAGGCCTACCAGCAAGCCGTGATTAATCTTGTGCAAGCGCGAGCCAATCGATATGCCGACACGGCGGCGCTGTTTCAGGCCTTGGGAGGCGGCTGTTGGAACCGTTCGGATATACCGAAGAGTTGATAGGCAACGAAAACGGGACTGGGTTTCAACCTGGCATCCCATCGCTGCAAACGAGCGCGGCGTTACTTGCGGTTGTCGATGGCCTCCCCATCCGCGCGGCGGCCGGTTTCCTGAGTTTTCGGTTTCACGACGAAGATATGGTAGGTAACCGCGTCCCAGGCATTATGGATTCCAGCGAAGAGCAGCAGCAGGGCCGCAGCGCCAACGCCAAACAGGGCCACGCGCGCATGGGCGAGCGCCGCGTAAGCTGATAACGCCATCACGACATACGCTGCGAAGGGCAGCAGAGCGTGAAACAACCAGTCCTCGAATTCAGGCTGGTACGCGGCTTGCGTTCGCATGCGTTGAGCCACGATGATCTCGTACGCGACCCCATTAAGCCCGAGTAAGCCCCAGACAACTGCGGCCCCTCCGATTCCGTGCCAGGGAGCACACGAAACCGCTGAGAGTAGCAGCACGGCACTGAAATGAACGATGTTCGGAGTCCCAAACGCGGCGCCCGCCTGAGCCGCGCCGGGGCCACGGGGCAGGTCGGCGATGAGAGCCATGACGACGAACTGCAGTCCGATCAGGGCGCCGGCAGACGAACCGACGATCACGTAAAAGTTCTCCCATCCCGCGAGCTCTGTCATGCCGTCACCTCGTATTGGGTCACGCTGTTCTTCAGACAAACAACTCCTGCGCCCGGCGGAGCCGCCGGGTCAGAAAATATAGGGCAGGACTCGCGCGGTATGACGGGCGTAGTCCGCGTATTCAGGATACATCTCGCGGAGAAGACGCTCTTCCCCAAGCATGCGGACGCCCAGCAGAGCGCTGGCCAGGAGGCCAACGAGAATGCTGTTTCGTGAGGGGTGCGCGGCGATGGCCGCCCAGAGGAAATACAAGACCGCAGAGTAGATCGGGTGGCGAAGCCAGCGGTACGGACCGCGCGTGACGAGTCCGCCCGCGGTGGGGTTAGCAGCCGCATGGAAACTGCGCAGGCCGAAGGTCAGGCGCCCCCAAATCATCAGCATAACCGCGATGATTTGAATCGAAATCGTCACCGGCCCAGTGCCCAGCAGCACTTTCTCGAAAGCCAGCCAAACCACGCACACCACCGCTCCCAGGAAAGCGAAAATCGACATGCGCTTCAGACTCATTGACGGTAATAGTTCCTTTCCCGCGACGTAGTAAATCTGACGGTTCTAGTGATTGCACACGAACTCCGAGTCGGGGCTGCGTTAGAGCTGAACGCTGCGAGGGGCGAAAGAGGTAGAGCAGAGTCGCCGCCTTTGCGACTCTGCGGCTTTTGATGTTGACTAATACCTTCGTGATGAATGAGCGCATGCCAGATCGTCCTACAGAAAAGCCGCAGAGGAACGCAAAATACGCGTACCTCTGCGCTATGGTTCGTTTACTCCGATTTGAGCGAAGCCATGTCGATGGAGAAGCGATACTTCACATCGGATTTGAGCAGGCGTTCGTAGGCTTCGTCGAGCTTCTGGATGGGGATGACTTCGACATCGGAGGTGATGTTATGCGCGCCGCAGAAATCGAGCATCTCCTGGGTCTCGGCGATGCCGCCGATGATCGAACCGGAAAGGCTCCGGCGACCAAACAGCAGGCTGGGGGCAGCTACGGCAAAAGGCTTCGACGGCAAGCCGACCAGGGTAAGGTTGCCGTCGCGGCGGAGCAGGTTGAGATAGGAGTTGATGTCGTGCTGGGCGGAGACGGCGTCGAGGATGAAGTCGAAGCTCGAGGCGTGCTGCCGCATCTCGCCGGGATTGCGGGAGACGACGACTTCGTCGGCGCCCAGGCGCAGCGCATCATCCTTCTTGTGGGGTGAAGTGGTGAAGACAACGACGTGGGCTCCGAGCGCGTGAGCAATCTTGACCGCCATGTGGCCCAGCCCGCCGAGACCCACCACGCCAACTTTCTTGTCTTTCGTAACGCACCAATGCCGCATGGGGGAGTAGGTAGTGATTCCCGCGCACAGGAGAGGCGCGGCTCCGGCGAGATTGAGGTTAGAAGGGACGCGCGGGACAAAGCGCTCGTCGACGACAATGCTGTCGGAATACCCGCCGTGAGTAACGCCTCCCAGGTGCTGGTCCGGGGAGTTGTAGGTGAGGATCATGTTTGGGCAGAACTGCTCGAGGCCGGCTTGGCACTCCGGGCAGGTGCCGTCGGAGTCGACCATGCAGCCGACCGCGGCGAACTCGCCGGGCTTGAACTTGCCGACCGCGGAGCCGACCTTGGTGACAAGGCCAACAATCTCGTGGCCGGGGATGCAGGGGTAAACAGTAGGCATGACTTCGTTCCACTCGTCACGCACAGCGTGAAGATCGGAGTGGCAGATACCGCAGAAGAGGATTTCAATCTGCACGTCTCGTTCGGTTAAATCGCGCCGCGAGATGGTGGTCGAGGCAAATGGCGACGTCGCGCTGGCGGCGGAATAAGCTTTCGATTTGTACATACGTTTACGCTCCTCAAGTCGGAAATTGATTAAGTAAAGTTTGTTACATTAGTGAAGCTTTTCGAGAGCCGGGGCCGAGCGCCGACAAACCGGTTTCACGCCAAGACGCAAAGTACGCAAAGCTCGCAAAGCTCGCAAAGAAAAGCAAAGGCTTGTACTCGGCGATTCTCGGCGCAACGCACGGTCTGAATCAGGCTTGGTATTGTTCGTCGCTGACAGGCTCCAGCCAGTCGACGGTCTTGCCATCGAGTTTTTCCTGAATGGCGATGTGCGTCACGGCCGTATTCGGCGTGGCCCCGTGCCAATGCTTCTCGCCGGGAGAAAACCAGACGACGTCACCGGGCCGGATTTGCTCGAGCGGGCCGCCCCAGCGCTGCGCGAGGCCGCAGCCCGAGATCACAATGAGGGTCTGACCGAGCGGATGCGTATGCCATGCAGTCCGCGCACCCGGTTCGAACGTTACGCTGGCGCCTTGGACACGTGCGGGATCCGGCGCCTGAAAAAGCGGATCGATTCGCACCGTGCCTGTGAACCAATCTGACGGCCCTTTCGCGGAAGCTTGCGTACCAACTCTTTTAATCTCCATTTAACACTCCTATTCTTCACTCCTCACCCGCCCTTACGCCAGCGGCTGAGCTGTCCGGAATGGCGCCGGGTGACACGTTTTTGTCGATCAACGATACGTGATACGCTCCATGGCCTCGGGGTACCGGTCCCCTTGGATGCTGATCGTCGAGGCGGCGCTTTCGATTTCACGCAGATCGTCCGGCGTGAGTTCGACGGAGACTGCGCCGATGTTTTCTTCGAGGCGCGCCAGCTTGGTAGTGCCGGGAATTGGAACGATCCACGGCTTCTGGGCCAGCAGCCAGGCGAGCGCAATCTGGGCAGGCGTTGCCTTCTTTTGCTTTCCAATGCTGCCGAGCAGATCAATCAACGCCTGATTCGCTTTGAGAGCTTCGGGAGTGAAGCGAGGCAGGGAACTACGAAAATCCGTTTTGTCAAACCTCGCATTTTCGTCGATCTTGCCCGTAAGGAAGCCCTTGCCCAACGGGCTGTAAGGAACGAACCCTATCCCGAGTTCCTCGAGCGCCGGTAGCACTTCCTCTTCGGGGCGTCTCCACCAGAGCGAGTATTCGCTTTGGACTGCCGTGACCGGTTGGACCGCGTGGGCGCGACGAATCGTCTTTGCCGCCGCTTCAGATAGGCCGAAGTGCTTAACCTTGCCTTGTCCAATCAGGTCCTTCACCGCCCCTGCCACATCTTCGATCGGGACTTCCAGGTCAACGCGGTGCTGGTAGAAGAGATCGATCGCGTCAACCCTGAGGCGCTTGAGTGAGGCTTCAGCGACCTGTTTGATATGCTCCGGCCGGCTGTCCAATCCGACCAATCCTCGTTCCACCTTAGGATCGATTTTCCATCCGAACTTGGTGGCGATCACCACTTGTCCGCGGAAGGGAGCGAGGGCCTCGCCCACGAGTTCTTCGTTGGTATACGGGCCGTAGGCTTCGGCCGTGTCAAAGAACGTGACGCCGCGCTCCACGGCTGAACGGATCAGAGAGATCATCTCCTGCTTGTCTTTGGGCGGGCCGTAAGAAAAGCTCATTCCCATGCAGCCGAGCCCGAGAGCCGAAACTTCCAAGTCGCTCTTTCCCAGTATGCGCTTCTGCACTGTTTCTCCTCCGAAGGTACGATCACTAACGGGGCCCGCCGTCTTAGCCAGCCTCAAAACCGCGCCGCTGCCACCGTTCCGGGCGCCGAAGACGAGGCCGGGAAATGGGGCCAGCCCCAACGTTGAATTATACTTTGGCTACCGTTCCTGCGTTTGCCTATTCCTCTAGAGTTCTTGCCCGATCCTCCACATTTCACCAATTTGTGATCCCATCCATGCCGCTTCCGACCTATGCGCAGAAGACATACGGAAGGGAGTTTCACCGCGCGAAACTTGCGGGTCATGGCTGCAGCCACCGGTCCATCCAACTGAATGCTTCTTCCTGCATTTCGCGGCTGAAAATGTGAGGATGCTCGTAAAACCCGCCTTTGAACATTGAGCCGGCGCCGGCTTTCTCATAGATCGTTGCGATCTTCTTCACTGCCTCCTGCATCCCTTCCAGCGGGTAAAGCCCGTCCTGGCTGCATTGTTGAACCATGAGCGGTTTGGGCACCATGCAGCCGATCAGGTCAGGCAGGTCAAGGAAATGCGTCAGGCCCGGAAGGAAGTGGATATAGCTGTGAGTGTCCACGTGCTTGCGGATCATGGGTCGCAGCGTCGACATCCAGCCCACCGAAACTGCGCATTTGATGCGGTCCTCCAAACCGGCAAGATAGTCAGTACGGTCGCCGCCCATTGAGATTCCGAGACAGCCGATCCTCTCCGGGTCCACCTCCGGCCGGCTGGCGAGATAATCAACGGTCCGGATGTCGTCCCAATGCGCCACGCCGGGCCACGTTGTGCCGGCCCAAAAGAGGCTGCGCGCCAGAATCCCTTCGTTGTCTCCCGCCCGGCGGTTCAATGCGGCGACCGCTTCCACGGAGTATATCGATCGGTCCGGTCCGTACCGCTCGATGTCGCCGGCGAACGAAGCCCGCCGCTCGCCAAAATAGAAACAATCGATGGAAACCACCACGTAGCCCCGCCGGCACAACTCGAGCGAGGTCGATAGTCCCTGGTAATTCCTTTCGCGATACGTCGTGATGGCAGGATGCTCTCCTTCGGGAACCGGCATGACTTTTTCCTTGCCGAAGACAAACATGCCGCCGTGCGAATGCAAGTCGACGATCCCCGGTCTCCGCCCCTTCCTTCCTTTAGGAATCAAGACGTAGGCAGGCACCCGAAACCACGGCGTGGTCTGAAAGACCACTCGCTCCTGGATGTAATCCGAATATTCCCAGCGCTTCACCACTTCTGCCGCGGGTGGAACGGCCGGGGGATCATAATGAAATAGCTCCGGGACTTTCTTTCTCACCTCGCGCCGGTAAGACGCAAGGTCGTGGTAACCGGCTTCTAAATAGGAGAGGGGATATCGGCACTGTTCGGCAATCGCCTCGATTTGAGGAAAGAGACTTCCAGAATCGCTATCATATGCTACCTCATCGCCTGGGGCGCCTGCTTCCGACCAACCTCCGTAATGATCTGCAGGCTTGGCGAGCAACAGCAGTGGTCCCAAGCCGAGCGATTTAAGTAGTTGCCGCCGCTCGCGCCGCCTTACGTTCTTTGCCAGGCGTTCTTCTGTGCTTTGCATGCTCATCGGAAACTCCTTTGAATCTGAACCAGCCGGCCCCAGTCCGCCGATAACCGTTCCGGTGTAGGGGGACGGCTTGCCGTCCCCGCATGTCCGCTGAGCCCGACGCGGGTAGGGCAAGCCCTACCCCTACACCGGACGGGGCCAGCATATCGTCCTTTGCGAACTGGAACAAGGCGCAGGCGCATAATGGTTGGGAATCCTACGCCGTGTCGCAGGAGACCTACTTTCCGCTTGCCCCGGAGCACTGAATTGCTGTAATTTTTGGCTGCTCAGCCCTTCCTTCGAGAATCTGCCGCCGCAATGCAAGAAGCTCCATTCTCGAAGTGTGAAAGGTTTGACCGAGTGGAGGAGATATTGTGAAGCGATATGCTACTATACTCACTATAGCCTTATTTATAATTGCCGCACTGGTTGCTGTCGAATCCCCCCACGTCCGCGGCTCCGATGACCAGCCCGACATGTCTGCCCTGTTCGACAAGCGGGATGTGATGATACCCATGCGCGACGGGATCAAATTGCACACCGAGATTTACACCCCCAAGCACCAGGACGGTCCGCTGCCATTTATCTTTGAGCGCACTCCGTACGGTTTGAGCGACGGTTCGAATGGCTATACGATGAAATTCCGCATCTACCAGGAACTGGTCGCGGAGGGCTTCATATTCGTCTTCCAGGATATTCGCGGGCGATATGGCTCCGAGGGCCAGTTTGTGATGTTTCGTGACCCGCGCGACAAGAACGACCCCAAGGCCATCGATGAAGGAACGGATACCAACGACACCGTCCAGTGGCTGCTAAAGAACGTTCCGTACAACAACGGCAAAGCAGGTATTCTCGGGATTTCTTATGGCGGATGGCTCACCACCATGGCCCTGCTCGACCCTGATCCGGCCATCAAGGCCGCTTCTGAACAGGCTTCGCCTGCCGATCAATTCCTGGGCGACGACTTTCACCACAACGGCGCCTTCCGTCTGAGCTACGGGTTTGAATACTCAACACGAATGGAAACCGGGAAAGAGCAATACATCTTCAAGTTCGACCGCTTCGACACCTACGACTGGTACCTGAACGAGTTGGGACCTCTCAGCAACGGCAACGAGAAGTATCTACACGGCGGGGTGCCCACTTGGAACGACTTCATAAATCATCCCAACTACGACGAGTTCTGGCAGGAGCAGGCCTTCGCGCCTTATTTAAAATCGCTCCGGTTGAAAGTGCCCAACTTGAATGTGACCGGCTGGTGGGATCAGGAAGACTTTTACGGACCCAACAAGATTTACGAACTCCTCGAGAAGAATGACGCTGACCACATGAACTACCTCGTCGCCGGTCCCTGGAATCACGGCGGCTGGGCTGGGCGCGACGGAAGCCACCTGGGCAATATCCAATTTGGAAGCGACACCAGCAAGTACTTTCGGGAAAACATCGAGCGGCCCTGGTTCACCTATTGGCTGAAGGGGAAAGGCGAACTTCCGCTGCGTGAAGCGATCACGTTTGAGACCGGGTCAAACCAGTGGATCAAGTACGATCAATGGCCGCCGCAGCAAAACATTTCCGGCCGCAAGCTTTACTTGCAGCCGGAGGGTCAACTCTCCTTCAGCGCACCGACACAGACAGGCGAGAAAGACTTCGATGCCTACGTTTCCGATCCTGCCCACCCGGTGCCGTACCGCCATCGGCCGATCAGCCAGACTTACGGCGTCGTGCCGGGATGGGGAACCTGGCTGGTCGAGGACCAGCGGTTTGTCTACCTGCGGCCCGACATAGCTTCCTGGCAGACGCCAGTCTTAGACAAGGACCTCACCGTGACCGGCGACATCGTAGCTCATATCTTTGCGTCCACCACAGGGTCGGACTCAGACTGGATCGTTAAGTTGATCGATGTGTACCCACAGGATTACCCGACTGACCCCGCGATGGGCGGTTATCAGATGATGGTGGCGGATGAAGTGTTCCGCGCCCGCTTCCGCAAAAGCTTCGAGCACCCGGAGGCCGTCGCGCCAGGAAAGCCGACTGAGTACACTATCGACCTCCACGCTAACGATCACACCTTCCTGAGCGGCCACCAGATCATGGTGCAGGTGCAGAGTACCTGGTTCCCGGTGATCGACCGCAACCCGCAGAAATTCGTCCCGAACATCTATAAGGCGAGCCCCGAAGATTATCAGATCGCAACGCAGCGCGTGTTCCATTCGAAGGAGTTTGCGTCCTATGTCGATCTGCCCGTGAAGGGGGAATAGGGAAGAAAGAACAGTTCAAATGGCAAATGGCAAATTTCAAATGGCAAATGTTCATTCGAAGGTTGCACTCCAACGCAGTAAACTTGTGAACGAACCGAGAACTCGTTATCCTGAGCGCAGCGAAGGATCTCCGCAGTTCGCCGTTAAGCGGACGGCGGAAGAGCTCAAGACGAGCCGATAGCCGCGGCGTCGATCTCCTCAGAATCACAGGCTGAATAAACCACGCCACGCCGCCTGCTACAATAGCTGCATGTTGAACATTCGAACCGCCAGCGCCGACGACATTCCTCTTATCCTTGAATTCATTCGAGAGCTTGCCGAATATGAGAAAGCCCCGGAGCAAGCCGTGGCCAGCGCAGAAGATTTGCGTCGCGATGGATTCACTGGCAGTCCCAAGTTCCGAGTGCTTATCGCTGAATGGGACGGCGAGCCCGCGGCGTTTGCGCTCTTCTTCTATCATTACTCCACCTGGACCGGCCGCCCGACCTTGTTTCTCGAAGACCTGTTTGTTCGCCCGCGCTTTCGCGGCCAAGGGATCGGCAAAGCGCTGCTGCTGCGCTTGGCGAAAACGGCCGTGGATGAAGGCTGCGCGCGATTTGAGTGGCAGGTCCTCGATTGGAACACGCCGTCGATTGAGTTCTACCAATCGCTCGGAGCCAAGGTGATGAAGGAATGGCTCACCATGCGCGTGAGCGGCGAGGAACTGGTGCGGCTTGCAAGGGCTGGAATGGCGAGCAGGTGAAGCGCTAAAATGTCACCAAAACTATCGTCAATCTTTTCGGGAACTTGGTGCATCATTATAAGGGGAGGTCATTTTCTCTCATGACACGATTTGTCACCGATTATCTGGGACAGGGGCACCAGGAACTGTCTCAATTGTTAAACGAACTCCAAGGTGAACTGCAAGTCCTCAACCTGGCGCGCGATTTGGAATCAGCGGCTGGGCGTCTGAATGTGCTATCCAGAAAGATCACACTGGTACTTCATCATCATATCCTCCAACAGGAGCAGATCCTCTTTCCAGCCCTCGAGGGACACATGCAGGGCATTGCGGCAACTTTGGAACGGATGCGACGCGAGAACGAAGCGGGTGAAGCTGCGGAGAAGTCGTTCTTCGAGTGCGTCGAGCAGTGGGTGAAAAATGGCAAGAATCGTCAGGAAGTGATGAAGCGCGGACGCAACTACGTTCAGTGGGTGCGTGCCCATCTCTTGAAGGAAAACGGACGTCTGTTCCCGCTGGTCGAGCGCGGCCTCGATCCGGAGACTCAACAGAAGGTCCGCCGCGCGATGGAAGAGCTGAGTCAGGAAACATCTTCTCCGCTGACGGAGGGAACAGTTACAGGACAGGCTTAGAAAGCTGTCAGCTTTCAGTCCTCACTCTTTAGACGGAAGGTTCCTCCCGTCAGGGCTCTCGAATTACACCTTCCCGGTAATGCGCTGAGGTTTGCCCTTATCCTGCCATTTATCCAGACTTCGTTGCGTTGGCCTTCACGTCGGCATTTCTTGACTGCTGGCCTGAAGGTCAGCGCCACATCCCCAGTTAGAGACAGCCCTTGGCAGCCACACTCCAAAGATTCATTCCAAAGGTATGGTGCTCGGATTGGATTTCGTGTAAGGTAATGTGATTCTATCAGGAGGTGGCTCTTGTCGACGGTACTCGAAGCCGCGCCCGTCGCGGCAGAACCAACCCGCAGCCGCCAGTCGGCCGTACGCAACGTCGCTGTGGACGCATACCGCGGCTTCGTGATGTTGCTCATGATGGGTGAAGTGCTGCAGTTTTCTCGCATATCACAGGCGTTCCCGGCAAGCTGGTTCTGGAGAATCCTGGCCTTCAACCAGACGCACGCGGAGTGGGCGGGCTGCTCGCTGCACGACCTGATCCAACCGGGGTTTTCTTTCCTCGTGGGCGTGGCAATGCCTTACTCGATTGCGAGCCGAATGGCAAAGGGCGCAACCTTCGGCAAGTTGTTGGCGCACACGGCTTGGCGAGCGCTGGTGTTGATTGCGCTGGGAATCTTCCTGCGGTCCATGAACAGCCCTCAAACGAACTTCACCTTCGAAGACACGCTCACCCAGATCGGGCTCGGGTATGTGTTCTTGTTTTTCCTCGGGTTCCGATCTCCGCGCTGGCAATGGGCCACCTTGGCCGTGATCTTGGTAGGCTATTGGGCGGCTTGGGCGCTCTACCCGGCGCCGGGCCCGGGATTCAACTGGCAGGCGGTCGGCGTCCCTGCCAATTGGACGCATTTCTATACGGGGCTCGCCGCCCACTGGAACAAGAACAGCAACTTGGGGCAAGCAGTCGATCTTTGGTTTCTCAACCTGTTTCCGCGCCCCAAGCCGTTTGCTTATAACGACGGTGGATACCTGACGCTCAGCTTCATTCCCACCCTCGGCACCATGATTTTGGGCTTGATTGCCGGCCGCTGGCTGCGCGCTGCCGCGCCCCGCATTCCCATGAAACGGCTGTTGCTCGCCGGCGTCATCGGCATCGCTTCAGGCCTCTTGCTGCACGTCACCGGCATCTGCCCGGTGGTGAAGCGCATCTGGACACCGAGTTGGACCCTCTTCAGCGGTGGAGCTTGCTTCCTGTTTTTGGCGGCATTCAGTTGGGTGATCGAGGTAAAAGGCTACAAGAAGTGGTCGCATTTCCTTGTGGTGGTTGGCATGAATTCGATTGCCGCATACCTCATCGCCCACTTGTTCGAGGATTTCATCGTCAGCTCGTTCCACATCAACCTGGGCCAGCACGTGTTCCAGATTTTCGGCACAGCTTACGAACCTTTAACGCAGGGTGTGTTCGTGCTGTTCACGTATTGGCTGATTCTCTTGTGGATGTATCGGAAGAAGCTTTTCCTTAAGATTTAAGGTGTCGGGTGTCAGGCACCGCGTGGGAGGGTCGTGTCTGTGCGCTGGTA
The DNA here is from genome assembly GCA_050010015.1 of Terriglobia bacterium. GTDB lineage: Bacteria > Acidobacteriota > Terriglobia > UBA7540 > UBA7540 > CAVROP01. The sequence continues at coordinate 169 of JBEKLY010000168.1, read as the reverse complement.
TTTCCGAATCACTCTGGCATCTGGCGATAGATTTCCCTGCGGTGCCCGACTAGGTCTTTGACCGCATGAAACGATTCTATAATATATTGTTTTCGAGGAATCTTTGGGCCTATACTGGGGCATGTCGCGACGCCCCCTTGAGGTGAAGGTATCGGCCGAAGATCAGAAG
>JBEKLY010000167.1:0-16806 GCA_050010015.1 Terriglobia bacterium | reverse complement strand
GGGCACTCCGCTTTGAAAATCGACCGGTTCGGTAGCGCGGACCCCCCGTTTTTGGGTCCGCGGCTCGTCGATGTTCCCACGGAAAAGCCGCGGACCCCGAAACCGCGGGTCCGCGCTACTCCCCTCCTCAGCGGGAGGAGGGGCAGGCGTGGTGTGTGCTAGCACCACGACGGGACCAACCACCCCCTACCCCCTCCTTAGCTAAGGAGGGGAGTCGTTATCGTGCTTTCCAGGCGCCCGTCAGCCGACGGGCATGAGCGACTGGTCTCCGATTCTTTCCATTCCTGACCTTCCTGTGTAGAATGGCGATTGGGCTGCTCTTAGGGTTCCATCACATGTCACGAGGCTACATCGCCATTCCGGTGTTCGTCCTGATTGCTTTCTCGATCCTCTTCTTCAGCCATTACTTTGTGTATTTCTCTCTCGCCTATTTCTTCAGCATTGCCTCGGCGGCTCGCCGCGACGCCTTGGCGGCGATTCTCTTTTTCCTGCCCTCGATCTTCATCGCCTCGTCCATCCTCGCGCACTGGAGCGATAACCTCGTTTCCCGCGCGGTCTACTTCTGCTCGGGATTGTGGCTGGGAGTAGGGTTGACGCTGATACTGACCTTCGCGATCGCCTGGGGGGCCTGGGGAACGGTAAAGCTCTTCACGCATTCACCAAGTTCCAAAATTTTCGGCTGGGCCGCTGTGTCGCTGGCCGGTGTGTACTCCGCCTACGGCCTGTGGAACGCTTATCACCCCCGCGTCCGGCGGCTTACCGTATGGATCAAGAACCTGCCGCCTGCTTGGCGAGGGAGAAAAGTGGTGCAGCTTACCGACGTTCACTTGGGTTACATCCTGCGCGCAGGTTTCGCTGCGCGGCTGGTGGCGATGGCCAACGCCGAAAAGCCAGACTTAGTGGCGATTACCGGCGATCTGTTCGATGGAGGCGATGGGCGACTCAAGGAGTTCGTTGCACCGCTCAATTCCCTTCGAGCCCCGCTGGGAGTTTATTTTGTGACCGGAAACCACGAAACATACCTGGGCGTGGAACGCGCGTATGAGGCGCTGCGCACGACTCAAGTGCAAATCCTCGCGGACCAGAGAGTGGAGATCGACGGCCTCCAGTTGATCGGCATAAGTTATCCCGAGAGAGGGCATTCACTGGACATGGGTCGGGCGGTCGCCGACCTTCCGGGCTACAACCCTGCACTACCCTCGATCCTGCTCTACCACAGCCCCACCCACATCGCGCAGGCGAAGGAGGCGGGAATCAACCTGCAGCTTTCCGGCCACGCCCACCACGGCCAGATCTTTCCTATTCAGTTCATTTCGAGGTTAGTCTATGGCAAGTATTATCACGGCTTGCATGTTGAAGGTGATTACACCCTGTACGCCTCGAGCGGCGCCGGCACCTGGGGCCCTACGATGCGCACCGGGAACCATCCTGAAATCGTTGTGATTCGGCTGGAATAAGTCCGAAGCTGGCCGTCACCGTCTGCCCTGGAAGGGCACAAGAGAGTAGCCGGGGACAACGCCCCCGGAAAACGTGGGGCTGACCCGCCGACCCTGAAGGGGTCGCATCTTAAGTTCGGGAAAGGCAAAACACGTATCGCGTCATCCGGAATCGACCCTTTCAGGGTCGGAGGTGGCGGGCTTCAAATCCCGGGGGCGTTGCCCCCGGCTGCTGTATTGATCCCCTCTGGGGATCAAGCATGAGGATTGGTCATACGACGTAGTGGAAAGGGAAAATCCTCAGAGCGGCCGAACGCGCGGCCAATCCAGCTCGAACCCTTGTGACACTAAGCTGCGCTGCAAGTCTTCGAAGAGCTTGCGGTTGTTGCGAATGGCGCGAGCCGGCTCGCCCAGCTTAAGCGCGTGGGCGGCCAGTGCGCCGGCGGCCTCGCCGATATTCCATTCTGTTGGGTGCAAGCGGTAGCAGCCGTTCGTAATGTGAGTTGTCCCGATATTCTTCGCCGCGGCTAACAAGTTCTCCATCCGTTGTGGCACGAGCGCTCCGAGTGGAATCTGGTAGGGCAGGGAACTGATGTCGATGTAATTGGTCCCGCCCGCCGAAGGGTGCAGGTCAATCCGGTAAGCGCCTACGCCCACCGAGTCCTGGAATTTCTCTGCCGTGACCTCGGCCAGCGATTTGCCGGTTCGCGTCATCCGCATTTCCGTTCCCACATGCTGCTCGAGAACGGTGAATTCGGCGCGGATCCTCCGCGCCTCGCGGATGTAAGGAGCGGCGGCGAGGCCGTCCTCCGTCCCCACCACGTCCTTGCGCAGGTCAAGTCCCTTCCAGCCGTACCCACCGCGCGGCAGGGGAGACTCAGTCTGCATCCAATAGAGCCAGGATAGGCTGAGCTGCTTTGCTTTGCGCAGTAGTTCCTTCCGCCCTTCTGCCGAGGCCGTCACGAGATCGCCACCCCAATAATCGTTCTCTGGCCAGTTCACAAGCGTAATATCACTCTGATAGGCGCCGGGCGTGAAATTGGCGCGATCGGCGATGCGCCGGTATACCCAGAGGTTACGGTCCCCGGCGGCGTCGGCCTGCGGATTAGGAATGAAGTCCGTTTTGACGGGCCGCAAACTGGTTGGCTCGCAGTACGTCCAGCTAAGCAATGGCCCAGGCCACGGGGGCGATAGCTTGGGCACATACCCGCGCCAGAAGTCGTAGTCCCGCGGCCGCTCGATGGTGTCGTCCTCACCCTCGAGGTAGTCGATAGCAAAGCAGTGGGTGAAGGATTGACTGTTGGAGGGCTGAGGTTGCGCAGCGGCGTGCAACTCCCCGGTTTGCGCCTGAGATTCCGCCCCAGTAACGCATTCCGTCTTGGTCAGCGCAATCAGATCGCCGAGTTCGGTTGCATCGAGGAAGTACTTCGCACTGATGGTGTGCGTAATCCCGCTGCGCGTGTCGCGGACAGCAACACTCCTCACGCGGTCATGGTCCGTTTCGGCGGACTGGGGAACGTGTTCCAGGAGGACCAGCAGTTGGCCGCTGCTCACGTATGGGGCGAGGGCTGCCTCCAGCACCGCGACGGAAACGCGAAACTCATGAGTCAGTCGAGATACCGTACTGTTTCCCGGATTCAGCTCGGTGCGCGCCCGAGCTTGCGCTGTCAAAGGGTAGTTTCGTCGGTAGTATTCACGCACCGACTCACGATAGGCGCGATAACTGCGGGTGCAGCCGAACTGTTCGACCCAGGGATGCTCGTCCGGTGGAACCGCTTGGGAGGTTAATTGCCCTCCGATCCATCGCGTCTCCTCCGTCAGGATGACGCGCCTGCCGTTGCGCAGGGCAGCGAGCGCAGCCGCATATCCGCCCACGCCCCCTCCGATCACGGCGATCTCGCAATCGAGCTCGCTGGCTCTCGCGTAATGGCTGGGGATCGCCAAAAAAGCGATCGACTGCTGGAGGAAGTGGCGGCGATTCATCATCATTCGTTTGGTGCACCCCCGCCTGGGGGCGCACGCAGCCATGGGGAAACCGCACGAGGCGGAGCAACGTCAAACAGTATGGAAACCCAGCTCTCGGCCCCTATGATTCAGGCTATCATAAGACCGTTGGCTTCCGCGCCATGGTTCGGCGCTCTGCCCCGCGGCGCAGCTCCAGGCGGAGGAGAAATCATGAAAACGCTTCTAGCGGTACTGCTCTTTGCAGCGTCTGCCTTATCCCAAATCAACCCGGCTCTTGCTCAGGCCCAGGCCGCGTGCGGCCCGTTCACCAGCCGCTTCGACACGCAAACCTTCCAGAGTCTGCCCACGGCGGGGCCGGAAGAAGGAAAGGCTCTGGTGTATGTTGTCGAAGATTACAAACTGGCTCCGGGTGAGATGATCAACCCCACGCTTCGCGTCGGACTCGACGGCGTCTGGACGGGCGCGACCCAAGCCACTTCCTATCTCTACTTCTCGGTCGACCCCGGCGAGCATCACCTGTGCACGAATTGGCAGTCGAGCCTGAAACGGTTCTCGCAACTCATAGCTCTTGCCCAATTGAACGCTGTGGCGGGGCAGACCTACTACTTCCGCGCGCACGTCACCTATTCTACTGCTGGCGAAGGAAGCGGACACGCGGACCTCGTCCTCGAGCGGCTCGATCCCGACGAGGGACGCTTCCTCGTTGCTTCCTCCCGGCTGAGCAAATCGCATCCGAAGAAATGATCGGCAATTGCGCCGACTGTCGGCCACCCCCTCACCCGGCGCGCGCCGGCTGATGAAAGCGCCGTCGCGGGCCACCCTCTGCGCCAAGGGGGAGAGGGGAAAATCTCAGTAGTCCTGCCCATCTGGCTACCTGCCCACCTGCCCGACAAGCCGCCGGCGCTCGTAGGCCAGGAATATTGCTTGCATGGCGGCCAAGAGAACAGCGAAAGCGAGCACCAGGGAGATACCTGCCCTGACGGTTGCGATCTTGGCCACGTATCCAATGGCGGGAGGGAGGATCACTCCGGCCGACAAGCCCACGGCCATGAGCATGCCGAAGACCGTGGCAAACAACTTGGGAAAGTAAGTGCTGGCAGTTCCGGCCGTGGTGGGGAACACCGGGGCATAGGTCAAGCCGCAGATAATGATGCCCACGGTAGCCACTAGGACCGAGTGCGCCATGATAACCACGAAAAGTCCGCACACCGCGCCCAGCGCCGCGCCAATAAGAAGCCTTGGCCCGCGCACCCACTTCACCACCTGGCTCGCCGCCAGTCGTCCCACCATCATGGCAACCCAGAACATGGTCAGGATAACCGCGGACCTCTGCGGCGGAGCGTGGAGGTCCCGCTCGAGAAAGGTCCGGGTCCAACCGGCAGTCGAGATCTCGACCGCGGAATAGAAGAACAAGACGAGAGCCAGGATTATCACCGCCGGGTCGCGGGCCAGCCGGCGCACCTCTCGCCAATCGAATCCTCCGCCAGAACTGGCAGGCGGAAAGGTCTGCATCATGGCCACCAGCGCGACCCCGGCCACCATCAAGGTGATCAGCCAGATGGTAAGAACCAGTCCCAGCCGCGCTGCCATGAGAGCCACCAGCCACGGGAAGAATATCGCGCCGACCCCGAAGAAAACGCCTGCCAGATTCAAAGGCGAAGAAGGATTCTCAGGGTAAAGATCCGGAATGAGCGTGTTGGAAGCACTCATGGCGGAGGTGCCGCCCAAGCCGAGCGCAATGAGGAGCGCGGCCAACACCGCATAGGTGGGTGCATAGGCGATTCCAACCAGCGCCGCCGCGCAAAGCAGGAAGCCTCCAGCCAGGATGGGCTTCTTGCCAAAGCGATCGATCAGCGGGCCGGCCAGAAACACCATTGGGATCTGGGGAAGATAGAGAAAGCTGAAAAGCGCTCCGCCGCGCGGCAAATCAAAGCTCAGGCGGGTGCTCAGCTCAGGAAGAGTGGCGCCAAGGAAAGATGTCATAACCCCGAAAGTGAATAGTCCGGCGCATGCCGTTCCCATCAAGTACCGAGTAGCTGTGCGATTCGACATGGTCCACAGATTACTCAGATTTCATAGATCAAGCAAGGCGTTGTGCTTTGGGACCCTCGCCTGCCGCCCCGACTTTCCGGTGCAGCGACCTGATTTAACTCGTAACGCCGACCTTTAGAGCCTGCCCTGAGCAGAGCGAAGGGTCGACAGGTGCTGGCCTAAAGGCCAGCGCTACAACTCGGACAGTGCCCTTCCCGGAAGACCATTGCACGCCGAAATGGTGCGGTGTATATTACCGGAAGGGTTTGACCTAACTCGAGACATTCCAGCGGGAGGCAACCATGGTTAGGAAGATTACGACTCTTTGTGTGGGTGCGCTGATCGTCGCGACTTTTCCGGCCTACGGAGATTTCAAGTATACCGAGTCCTCCAAGATCACGGGCGGTGCCATGGCCGGAATGGTGAAATTCGCGGGAGCATTCAGCAAGCAGGCGCGGCAGGGGATGCAGCCCACGCAGACCACCACGTACGTAAAAGGCAACATGATGCGCAAGGATCAAACCGACGGTCACATCCAGATTATCGATCTCGATGGAAGGCGCATGATTACGATCGATAACCAGAAGCGCACTTACTGGATCATGACCTTCGACCAGATGAAGGCTGCGCTCGAGCAGGCACGCCAGAATGTGCAGTCGGAGAAGGCCAGCCGGCCCCAGGCTCAAGGTGAGCAGCCCCAGGTCCAAATGACTCCCAAAGTCGAGGTCACGCCGACCGGCAAGACGGCCACGGTTCTGAATTTGCCGGCCGACGAAGTCCTGATGCGCATCGACATGGAGATGACGAGCACCGACCATCAGGCTCAAGGGCAATCGGCCTCGATGTGGGTGAAGTCAAACTCCTGGATCACGCCCAAGATTCCCGGATATGAAGAGTTGACGGCGTTTTACCAGAAGCTTGCGAAGGAAATGGCGTGGGCGCCGGGCGAGATGATGGGCGGCAACCCGCAGATGTCGCAGGGCCTCGCCCAACTGCGGCAGAACGCCAGCGCGCTGAAGGGTTTCCCGCTGGTCCAGTATGTGAGCATGGGCATGGCGGCGAACGGACAAACCGCGCCGCAGGGCGGCGAGGTCCAACAGACGCCGAACTCATCAACAAACTCGCCCTCAGGGCAAATCAACAGCCCGAGCGACGCCGTTGCGAAAGGCCTGGGCAGCATGATTGGCGGCTTCGGGCGCAAGAAGAAACAACAGCAGGACCAGTCGTCGCAGGGTGGTTCCGCCGGCGGAGATACCGCGGGCTTGCCACCGGCGCCACCGGCAACGCAAGGATCATTCATGGATATGACCGTTCAGGTCACGGGATATTCGAGCGACTCGCTCGACGCTGCGCTGTTTTCAATCCCGTCGGACTATACCGAGGTGCAATCAGATTTCGGGAAAGCACAGAATCGCCCTGGCAATGAGTGAGCGGGCTTGCGAGTACTCCCCTCCTCAGCGGGAGGAGGGGGTAGGGGGTGGTGGGCCGAGCGGTCAACCACCCCTGACCCCTCCTTAGCAAGGAGGGGAACCGTTTTCGTGGTTTCCGAGTGCAAATCAGCCGACGGGCATGCGCGACTGCCATGAAAATGGCGAACCCGGACCCCCTCACCCGACCCGCGCCGGCTGGTGAAAACGCCGTCGCGGGCCACCCTCTCCCCCAAGGGGGAGGGGGCTTTTTTCATTGCATGTGGTGAGCCGAGTTGGTGGACGTTTCTTGGCGGTAGGCGAGGCCTCGACCTGCATACTACCGAGTTCTCAACGCTCCCATTTGCCGACCTGCCCAGCTGCCGACCTGCCCATCTGCCCGCCTTCGCTGTTTCTTCGCTTGGCAAATCCATTCAATATGAGTAAAAGAGAGGGCGCGAAAGGAGCCCTTATGCATCCCCTCGACGCACTTCTGAAACCACAGTCCATTGCGGTGGTCGGCGCCTCGCGAAAGCAAGGCTCGATCGGCCGGCAGATTCTGCACCAACTGGTCGAATTCGATTACCGGGGCATGGTGTTTCCCGTGAACTTCAAGGCGGATTTCGTTCACTCGATGAAAGCCTATGCATCAGTCAGCGCCATACCTGACCCGGTGGACTTGGCGATTATCGTGGTGCCGCGCGACTCCGTAACGGCGGTCGTGGACGATTGTGGGAAGAAGGGCGTGAAGGGCCTGGTGGTGATCACGGCGGGTTTTTCTGAAACGGGAGAAGAAGGCAGGAGGATGGAGGCCGAACTGGGCGCGCAGATCCGCCGTTATGGAATGCGCATGATTGGACCCAACTGCATGGGATTAATCAACACCGATCCGGCGGTTCACATGGACTGCACCTTTGCGCCCACACTGCCGCTCTCCGGGCGTATCGCCTTCATGTCGCAGAGCGGAGCGCTTGGGGTAGCCATCCTGAACATCGCCCATCAGCTCGACCTCGGCTTCTCCTACTTTGTGAGCCTGGGCAACCGGACTGATGTCTCGCCCAATGAGCTGCTGCGGTACTGGGAAGACGATCCCAACACGGACCTGATCCTCATGTACCTCGAGTCGATCGGCGATATCAAGAGCTTTATGCAGATCGCCCGCCGCATCTCGAAACGCAAGCCCATCGTGGCGGTCAAGTCGGGCCGGACCGCGGCGGGAGCCAAGGCAGCCATGTCGCACACCGGGGCGCTTTCAGCGCTCCAGGGCCTCGACCTCGCAGCCGACGCGCTGCTGGAACAATCTGGAGTTATCCGGGTGAACACCGTAGAAGAGCTTTTCGACTTGGCTATGGGTTTTTCGAAGAACCCGCTGCCGCGCGGCAACCGCTTGGGGATTTTGACCAACGCCGGCGGCCCGGCCATCATGGCGACGGATCGGGCCGTCAATCTTGGGCTGCGGATCGGTGAACTTTCTTCGAGGACGCGGCAGGAGCTTCGCCGCCTCCTGCCGCCCGAGGCGATCGTGCAGAACCCTATCGACATGACTCCCCGATCTGACCGCAGCAAGTACGACGCCTGCGCGCAGATACTCCTAGAGGATGATGGGATCGATTCGCTCATGGTGGTATTTGTCCCTCCCATGATGATCGACGCGATGGAAATTGTCGAAGGCCTCGAGGCAGTGCGAAAGAAGTGCGACAAACCGATCTTTGGCGTGTTCATGGCCCCCGACGAGTTTTTCCAGAAGCTGAATGAAAAACATCCTGGCCATATGGCCATCTACTTGTTCCCGGAATCTGCCGTGCATGCTTTGGCGGCGTTGGACCGCTATCGGCAGTGGCGCGAAAAGCCTCTCGGCGAGGTGCGGAGTTTCGATGTGGATCGCAAAGCGGCCTCGGAACTTCTAAACGAGGCCGCCCGCCAAGGGCGTACTCAGTTGACTCCCTTGGAAGCGCAAAGGCTAGTTGAGTGTTATGGCATTTGCGCCGCTCGATCGACGCTCGCGAAGGACACGGAACAACTCAGCGAAATTGCGAGTCGAGTGCGCTACCCGGCGGTCCTGAAGGCGGTCGCTACCGGCCTCGTCCATAAAACGGAGGCAGGCGGCGTGAGGCTCGATATTCACACGCCGGAGGAGTTGCTGGAAGCGGCCTGGAAAATGAGCGAAGAAGTGAAACGCCGTCAGCCGGATTCGGCGTTAGCCGACGGTCAGATGGGATTCCTGGTGCAGGAGTACGTGCGCGGCGGACGCGAGGTCATTGTGGGGATGACTCACGACCCCAAATTCGGGCCGTTGGTAATGTTCGGCCTGGGAGGCATCTACGTGGAGACTTTCAAGGATGTTGTCTTTCGCGTGCCGCCTATCACCGACCTCGAGGCGCGGGAGATGATCCGCCAGATCCGCGGGAGCCGCCTTCTCGAAGGAGTGCGGGGCGAGCCTGCCGTCGATTTGGGGAAACTGGCGGAGGTCCTCGAGCGCTTCTCCCAACTCGTCGAAGATTTTCCCCAGCTCGCTGAGATGGACATCAATCCCTTGATGGTCTTTCCAGATGGCGAGGACTTCCGCGCCGTCGATATCCGGGTGCGACTGGCGGAGAGCCCGTAGAAAGAGCTCAACGCGGAGCGCTCTTCATTCTTAAGCGGTCATTCCGAGCGGAGCGAGGAATCTCGCTCTGAGTGTTCTCAAGGCAGTGCGAGATTCCTCGTCGCCTGCGGCTCCTCGGAATGACAGCATTGCGGCCTTCGCGGCCCAGTTTCCGTTTTCTAATTTCCAATTTCTGATTTTCTAGTTTCTGATTTCTGATTTCCAGCTTCCTCGGCCGGTTCCTCTTCCAGTTCCTTCGCGAAGACGGCATAGCCGGGGTTAGGCGGGAACAGTCTGGCCATCAGGTTCATTCGGCGGCGTAGCTGCTCGAGGGGCAGGTGTTGAGGTCCAACGCGGATCTGGACGTCGTGCCACAATCCGTGTATGTATTCAGCGAGCGTGCTCACCAGGGAGACGTCCCGGTATGGCTCGTACTGAAGGCGGCTGCGGCGCCAGGGGCGAATGGCCAGCAGCGCCTGCTTGGCGGTCAGGGATTCCTCATCGATTTCGCCGCGCACTCCCTGGCGAAGCTCGTCTTCGAGGAGTTCATCGTAGGCGGCGAACTCCGAGACGGTCAGCCGCGGCCGAAACAACTCGGCGACGCTGGCCAGGAACTCGAACCCCGTATCGTGGGCGTCAACCTCCCGGCAGGCGAGGATGAGATGGGTTCTTTCACTGCTCTCGACCCAGGCAGCCGTGTGACTCTCTCCGGTGGGTTTTGTGGTGGAGATGGCATCACCTGAATCCAAGCAAGCGATGTAAGGAACTATCAGGACTCGAAGGGCGCCGATCCGCTCCGCGACCTTCTCCGGCACCGCCTGCGCCGGTTCGCGCACCATAGTGCGGTCCTCAGCGGGTGTCAGCGTGGTCATCGAGTGTATTTCCCAGCCGTGGGCCAAGTGGGAAAGCGGAACGAAGTTGCCCAGGATATACTCGCTGATGGGAATGCTTTCCGGCGCTGGAGTGTCCGCAATGCTCAAGATTCACCATCCCGCTCACCCTGCTATCCGAAGTCAGGGGGCTTTGTTGCCAGAGAGTTATTCTGAGCAATTCCGCTCCGTCTGTCCAGCGGGGATTCAAGGTAGGCCGGCAAACCCGAACAGCAGTCCTTCGTGAACCCGCCCTATTTGGAAATCGGTCAAGGTATTGGGCGGAAGGTTCGTGTCGGGCAGGACAATCTTCAGGTAATTGCTGCTGAGCGCCACGCGCTCGCCGCCCTGGGATTCATCCAGGGTGAGCGCGGAGAGCTTACGGCCGAGTTGTGCCTGAAGGAAGGTTTGGCGCTTGGGGGCGAGCAGCGTACGGATTTCCTGTGCGCGCTCGTGGGCCACCCGGCCGTTTACCTGCTGCGCAGAGGCAGCCGCGGGCGTTTGCGGCCGTGCCGAATACGGAAAGAGGTGCAGATAGGTGAAGGGCAGCGATTCGATGAACGCTGCGCTCGAGGCGTGGTCCTGATTCGTCTCGCCGGGGAAGCCCACCATCACATCCGCGCCGATGCCGGCATTGGGGATTTGCTCGCGAATGGCAAGGATGCGCTCGGCATATTGTGAGGGCCAATATCTTCGGTTCATGAGGCGAAGAATCCGGCCGCAACCGCTCTGCAAAGGGATATGGAAGTGCTGCGCCAGGCGTGGCTCGTTAGCAGCCAAACTAATGAGCGCGGGAGTAACGTCCATCGGTTCAATCGAGCTTATGCGCAGGCGAGCGATGGCAGTCTCGCCCAGCAATCTCTCGAGGAGACTTAGAAGGTTAATGCGGCGGTCAAGGTCGCGCCCGTAGCTGCCCAGATTAATGCCTGAGAGAACGATCTCCTTGTATCCGCCCCTCTCGAGCTCCCCGACTTGCTCGATCACCTTCGCGGGCTCGAGGCTGCGGCTTCGCCCACGGACCGCGGGAATCACGCAGAAGGAGCAACGGGCGTTGCACCCGTCCTGAACCTTGAGCGTTGGACGCGTGCGGTCGTCAGGAAATACGGGAGCAAAATGGAATTCCTCACTGATTTCTCCCACCAGGACGAGGGGCTGCTGCGGAGCTTTCGACGGAAGGGCTGGAGCGGGAAGGTGGACATTCGCTTTATTGGAAAGCGTTTGGATAGTCACGAGTTCCCGAATTTGTACAAGTTCTGTTTGCGTGACCGATTCTGACTCCTGACTCCTGACTTCTGACTCCTGAGTTCCGACTCCTGTCTCCAGGTGCAGATTTGAACCAAGCAGGTCCGCAATGACATGCTTGTGGGAATTCCCAACCACCCAGGTGACCCCGCCCAACTGGGCGATTTCGGCTGGCGAACGCTGCGCGTAGCAGCCGGTTACCAGAATCCGGCAGCGCGGGTTTGCCCGGTGGATGTGGCGGACCAGTTGCCTAACCTCGGCATCCGCCCTCGCGGTCACAGTGCAGGTGTTCAGTATCGCCACTTCGCTCGCGGCGGCATCACCTGCCTCGTGAAGCCCGGCTTCGAGCAACTGCTTCTTGATGGCAGCGCCGTCCGCTTGGCTCGCACGGCATCCGAAATTGAGGATCTGGAACGTAGCCATGGTCGAATATCGGGGAACATCGTTCGATTGCCCTGCAGCCATCCAGCCGATGCCGGACTGACGTCGCTTCCCCGAACGGAGGTTTTAGGATTGCACACTTTACCCGGAGTTGTCAGGCGGGAAGTTAAGAAAGGTGGAATTAAGCGGGAGCGGCGGAAACCCGCCGTTGCTGAAAGCACTCCCGACAATAGACTGGCCGGCCCTGAGTCGGCTTAAACGGAACGGTCGTCTCTTTGCCGCACTGGGTGCAAGTAGTGGTGGTCTCCACCCGGTGGTGGGTTTGACCGTTCGGGGCTTGACCCCGCTTCGCCTTGCAAGTGCGGCAGCGCTTGGGCTCGTTCTTGAAGCCCTTGTCGGCGTAGAAGAGCTGCTCCCCAGCGGTGAAGACAAACTCCGCCCCGCAGTCCATACACTTCAGGACCCTGTCCCTGTACTCCATCGGTGCACTCCTCCGCTCGAACAGGGCCCCACCCGCAACGATCTGCACAAAGGTCCAGCACTGCGAGGCCTGTGCCGTTCCCCTTATCGCGCTGCTTCTGGATCCCTAATCCTGTTCGTGCCTGGCCTTTTTGCGTGCTCTCTTGCGAGCCAAGGCCGCTTTGACTCGCTTCTTCTCACCAGGTTTCAAGTAGAAAGAATGTCGTTTGATTTCTTTTATGATATCTTCCTGTTGCACCTTACGTTTGAAGCGGCGAAGCGCGTTTTCCAAGGACTCTCCGTCCTGAAGTCTTACTTCAGCCAAACTATCAACACCCCCATTTCAGATTGAAGTAATGAAATCGCAATAACTACTGTACTGGAGTTATTCTGACCGATGGAACGGGCATAAGTCAAGGAGATTTTAGGAAAAACAAGCCCCAGCGGGCCTTGACCCGTCGAGCAGCTTATGTTACGGTCAGCCGCGAGCCCTTGTCAGGTCGCCGAGACACACGGTAAAGCACATGGCTGAACTGATTAAAGTAGACCAATCACGACTCGAATTCCTGCTCGAATACGCCGTTCGCATGATCCATTCCGGCAAGGTCGTTGCCTTTCCGACCGACACCTTTTACGGTCTCGGCGCCGATCCCTTCAATCTGGCGGCGGTGAGCGAGGTGTTCCGAATCAAGCGCCGCACTTCCGACCGGCCCCTTCCGCTGCTCGTCGCGTCGATTGACCAGGCGGCGGATCTAACCCGCGACCCGCCCGAGCTTTTCTTCACCCTGGCGAAGAAGTTTTGGCCAGGCCCGCTCACCTTGGTGGTTCCCGCCTCTCGCCAGATCCCGCTGAAGGTCACGGCCAACACCGGCAAAGTGGGCATCCGCTGGCCGCGCGCACTCTTGGCTACATCCCTGGTCGAGGCTTCCGGGCGGCCTTTGACGGGAACCAGCGCCAATCTTTCGGAGTTGCCCGCTTGTTCCACCGCGGCAGACGTGGATCGGCAGATCGGTGATCTTCTCCCCCTCATCCTGGACGGCGGTCCTACCCAGGGAGAGCTGGCCTCGACGGTGCTCGACCTGACGGGCGAGCGGGTGCGCATACTCCGTCCCGGCGGCGTGCCGGAGTCCGACTTGAAGGAGTTTCTGGGCTGATTCACTTGCGTGTTCGCCATGGCGTTCTCGGCATCCTGCTGCTGGCTGTACTGGCTCTCGCCTATGCGGAGAGGTCGCTTTATCTAGCCATCCGCGATCAGGCCTCGCGAGACGAAGCCAGGCCCGCCGAGGCGGTCGTGGTCTTCGGCGCGGCTGAATATAACGGAGCGCCCTCGCCGGTCTTGAAAGCGCGCCTCGATCATGCCTTCAACCTCGAGGAGCACGGCCTCGCGCCCCTGGTCATCACTACCGGCGGCAGCGGCGGCGACCGGCAATTCACCGAGGCCGGCGTGGGGCGCGATTACCTGATCCAACGCGGCGTGGCGGAGGCCAAAATCCTGGCGGACTCGCGAAGCCTGACGACCTATGAGAGCGTCAAGGCTGTAACCCTTCTCCTGGGCCAGCGCCAGATGCGCACTTGTATTGCCGTGAGCGACGGCTTCCACCTGTACCGCATCAAGCTGATGTTCCGGTCTCTGGGCATCACCGCCTACGCTTCGCCAGATCCCGATAGCCCCATCGAAGCCGATTCCTACCAGCGCACTCTCTACTCCTTGCGCGAAATGGCGCTCACTAGCCTATGGTACGTGGGGATCCGCGAGTGAATGCCCGAAGGGCATTAAGATCATTAGCCGGGCCGGCGTTGTCGCGCGGGCCTTGTGCTCGCCCGGACCGGGCGCCCACAAGCGGCGCCCCTACGGCACCAGCCGCGCCAGCCACGTACGGGCGGTTCGCGAACCGCCCCTACCTGAACCGCGCCACCCGCGGGTGATGGAAAAGGTGGCCGTGCCGGATTTGTTCAGAACAATCGAAATCTGACTTCAACGAGGACTCGGACCGGGACCGGCATCCCGTCTCGAGTGGCAGGTTGGAACCGCCAGGTGCGGACGGTTCGAATTGCTTGTTCGGACAACCCGAAGGACAGAGGCCTAACAGTGCTGACCTCCCCCACATCGCCGTGTGCGTCCACTACGAGCATGAGCACAACCGTACCCGAGTACTTGGCTATACGGGCCTTCTCCGAATAGGGAGGCTCAGGCTTAAACTGTGGGACAGGTGCAGTGACTATTCCGCCGACAGTGTAGGTGTGCTGTTCATGAACCGCAGCTTTGCCTGGTCCGCCAGCGTCACCAGGCGTCATTTTTGGCAACTTGTCATACTTGTGCTGGAGCCCGGCGTCATCGGGTGAGAGCCGGCTGGCCTGATGGTATTCTTCCAAAGCGGATTGCGAGTCACCTTGCTTTTCGAGCGCGTCGCCCAGGGCCTGATGCCAATACGGTTCATCCGGATCCCCGCGCAGCGCGGCGCGGTATTCGACGATGGCGGCCTCAAGCTTGCCTTGGTGATAAAGAACGCCGCCTTGTTCGTAGTGCTTCAAGGCCTCGTTCAATTTCTTCCGCGCCTTTTCGTTCTTATCGGACCATGCCCGGCCGGGAGAAATCAGAACGAGCATTAGCGGGGCCAAGACCAAGACCCCGAGTCGCTGCAAAGTTTTCGCACCTTGCGGAGAAACCCTGGCGGTCATAATCGCGCAGTATATCACGGTCCGGCGCAGGCCGGCACAGAGCCAATCTCTGCGTTTCGCTGGAAATCAGACCAAGTGCGGGCTGGCGCAGACTCCGCCTTTTGCAGTCTGCGACGTCCCCGAGGGACACGGCCGAAGGGCCGAGTGCTTTCGCTGGAAGCATCACCCTTCCATGAGTATGAGCTTGACTGACCGGCGCGCGGCAACGATTGCCGCCTTGCGGGATCGCAGACCCCAAAAGGCGGAGTCTGCGCCGGCCCGCACTTATTATTTCTGATAATATTTGGCGTTACCCTCGGTATATTCGTTCCATTTCTCCGGCAGGTCATCCAGCGGAAAGATGGCGGAAACAGGGCACACCGGCACGCAGGCGCCGCAATCGATGCACTCGACCGGGTCGATGTAAAGCATAGGAACATCGGCGAAGTTGGCTTCGTCCTTTCGAGGATGAATGCAATCCACCGGGCAAACATCCACGCACGCGGTGTCCTTGGTGTTCACACACGGTTCAGCAATTACGTAAGCCATAGGAGATCCCTCCCGAGGGCATCTAAGTTTGAGTAAAGTCTCGCCCCCATGTAGTTATAGGTTAATCGGGCGATCGGAAAAGCGCGATGACTTAAGTCGTGCTCGGAGAGAAAGTGTCTGGTAAGCTATTTTGGAGAAGTCGTGCACGCCCGTCGGCTGCCGGGCAGCCAGTAACCGTGAGAATAGCACGCCGACGGACGGACGTAGCGCGGGCGTCCCGCCCGCGGTCGCGGGAGCGTCCCGCTCCCGCGCACGGGCAGGATGCCCGTGCCACGGCGGGCGAGACGCCCACCCTACGATTCTCAAAGCAGTAAGGGCGGCCCGGGTGCGCGCGCCTGCTCATTGGCTTGCGTCAGGGCAGCCACGAGGGCTGCCCCTACAGAACACCTCCATGACGGTTCTCGATCCAGTTGAAACTCTACGCCGTGTGGCGTTTTTCGCTGTTTTGCCCGTGGATGAGCTCAGTGCCCTGGCGTGTCACTGCGTGGCGCGGCGGCTGGGCAAGGCGGAGATGCTGGTCGCGGAGGGTGACGCCTGTGGCGGCCTCTTCATCGTCCAGTCCGGGGCAATCAAGATCTTCAAGATGGCCGAAAACGGCCGCGAGCAGGTGCTGGTGATCGAGCGCGCCGGATCGACGGTGGGCGAACTCTCCATCTTTGACGGCGGCACCTTTCCTGCCTCGGCTGCGGCGGTGGAAGACTCCACCCTCCTCTTCCTTCCCAAGAAGGAGTTTTTGGAATTGTGCCGCCGCAATTCGGAAGTGGCGCTGGCGGTAATCCGCACCCTGGCGTGGAGGTTCCGGTACCTTGCCGATCTGGTCGAGGAATTATCGCTTAAAGAGGTCAGCCATCGTCTGGCGCGGTTCCTGCGTGACCGTGCGTTGAGGCTGGGAGTACGCACGCGACGCGGCGTGGAGTTTCCCCTGGAGGAAACCAACCAACAGATCGGCGCTGAAATCGGCACGGTGCGAGACCTGGTTTCACGCAATCTCCGGCGTTTCGTCGATCGCGGCCTCATTCGTCTCGAGCGCCGCAAAGTCATCGTTCTCGACATGGCCGAACTCGAAGCCCAGGCCGCCGGGGCCAAGCGGGCTTCAGGGTGACTTGTAGGGGTAGGGCTTGCCCTCATAAGCGTTCACTTAACGCCTCAACTGGTCAAGTGGTGGCAATTTGGGTCTCGTTCGCCACTAAATTCAGGCCCGGAGGGCCGACAGGGAGTAGCCCACG
>JBEKLY010000166.1:0-16926 GCA_050010015.1 Terriglobia bacterium | reverse complement strand
GTCCCACGGCTCACGCCGTGGGCTACTCCCTGTCGGCCCTCCGGGCCTGAATTTAGTGGCGAACGAGACCCAAATTGCCACCACTTGACCAGTTGAGGCGTTAAGTGAACGCTTATGGGGGTCGCCCCTACACGTACTGAATATATGGCCACCACACCGACACCGAATTCTACACGCTTGGAATCGCTACCCGCTTGGGCGAAGGAACTTTCCGAAAAGTATTATTCGCGCACGCTTGCGATGTTCGTGCTTTACGGCAACGTGCGAGACTATGTGCCGTTGAAACGCGAAGGCGCGACCCAGTTCCTCAGCTTGCCGCGTTTCCTCAATGAGGCCCTTTTTCCTCGACGCGATCTGATCCTGAGTTACGATCGTGGCGGCGGCCTCGCTTTTGCCCAACCCGAAGCCCAGGCGGATTTCCTCCGTGCCTTGTCCGGCTATGACAGCTATCACGGCACCAACTACGCTGCCGGCCTGCCCCGCAACCCTGACGGAGTGCTGAACCTGCTGGACAACTACCTGCGTCTGCGCATCGCAGAAGGCAAGAAGATCGCGCTGATTATCGATTTTGCAGAGACCATTGCCCCCGCAGGCGACGTATCGGGGATGCCGGCGGAGGACCGCAATGCCCTGGTCATTCTGAAGCGCTGGGCTCTGAATCCCGCCTTTTTGAAGGCGGATGTCACGCTTTGCCTGATCGCAGAAAACCAGGCGGACTTGAACCAGGGAATTGTCCAGAACCCATCGGTAGCTTCTATAGCCATTCCGTTGCCTGATGAAGCTGATCGACTCGAGTTCATCCGGTCGCAGTTGGCCGGAACGCCATTGCTTTCCGGTTCGGAAGTGAACGAAGCTACGCTGGCCAAGCTGACGGCAGGCCTGAAACGCGTACAGTTGCAGACCCTGATCTCGCACGCCGTGCGGAACAATCAACCCCTGACACTCAAATTTCTCACCAAGCGGAAAAAGGAATTGATCGAAGCGGAATCGGGAGGTTTGCTGGAATTCGTTCAGAGCCGATTCGACCTCTCGCTCGTGGCAGGCAATGATCAGGCCAAGAAGAAGTTGCAAAACGCGGCGGCTGCGATTCGTGCCGGGAAAACCGACGTCCTTCCCATGGGCTATGTCATCTGCGGCCCGGTGGGCACCGGCAAGACCTTTCTGACCACCTGCTTTGCGGGCGAGGTCGGGATTCCCGCGGTCATCCTGAAGAACTTTCGCAGCATGTGGCAGGGCGTAACCGAAGGAAACCTGGAGCGGGTGCTTAACCTTCTCCAGGCCATGAGCCCGATTGCGGTGATCGTGGACGAGGCGGACGCGCAGTTGGGCGATCGCTCGAGTTCCGGCGACAGCGGCGTATCGAGCCGTGTTTTCGCGCAGATTGCCCAGTTCATGGGCAACACCGAACTGCGCGGCAAAGTCATCTGGTTCCTGCTCACCTGCCGCCCCGATTTGCTGCCCGTCGATCTGAAACGACAAGGGCGAGCCGAGGAACACATCGCGCTCTTTTATCCTGACACCGATGAGGAGCGCCTAGCGCTGCTGCGCGCCATGCAAAAGAAGACCGGCATCGAAATCGGCTCCCAAGAGGTCGAGAAGTTCTTCCTCGAGCACGCCGGGACGTTGTCCGGCGCCGATATCGAGGCAGTGCTCATGCGGGCCCGCATGAAGAGGGCGCTGGAAAATGACCTCGCGGTAGATGTGGATGACCTGAAAGCGGCGCTCGAGGACTTTGTCCCGCCGTCCTACCCCACCGAAATCGAGTTGCAGAATCTGGTGGCCGTTTTGGAATGCACCAGCAAAAGCCTCCTCCCCGAAAAGTACAAAAAGATGGAGCGCTCCGACCTGATTCGCCGCGCCAACGAATTGGCCGCGCTCACCCGGTAACGGCTTTCACCACAGAGGCACGGAGGCACTGAGGAGTCTGAACGACTTTCTCCGTGTCTCAGTGCGTCCCTATTCCCTACTTGGAACCCTCAGGCGCGCGCTTGCATCTTCGTCAGCATAAGCAGCTACGATCTCTCCAAAATAGACGCGATGGAAATCGCCGCCGGGATAGAACTCCTCGCGCACCGCCTGGGTCAGCGCGTCGGGCTTGAGGTCGTTGCGATGTAGCGTCCGGCATTCATAGTGAACCACGCACTCTTTGATAATGGGTGAGCGCACTTCGCGACTAGGGATCGGGGTCAAATGCGCTTCTTCAAACTTGTCGTGGTCACGCCCGGAAGTCGTTCCGCAAAGTTCCACTGCCTCAGATATTTCTCGTGGGGGCACGTTCACGGTGAAATCGTTCACCTGCTCGAGCCGGCTATAGGTGTGGCGCGAGGGCCTGACCAGCACGATGAAGACAGGGCGCGACCATATGCAGCCGATGGTTCCCCACCCGATCGTCATGACATTCGGTTTTCCGTCCGCACCCGTGGTCACCAGCAACAATCCGTCCTCCCGCATTCGCTGGATCGTCTGGGCAAAGTAATCCGCAAAACTAACTTGTGCCTTGTTCACTTCGGTGTCACCTCGTGTATGAGTCCGGTTCTCAGTTCAGCGTAGCAAGCCGGGGGTGGCCGTTAGAGACCAACAAGTCGCGCGACGTGACCAGCGACTTACCAGCCAATCAAGCAGAGCATATCACAGCAGCGGTGCTGACACATTCTGTCACACCCTTACGACGGAAAATGGCGAGTCCGGTACTTTTGGACTAGAAATTGTGTGCCTAAGCCCTGACCGTATCCTAACTTATTGGAAGCACGTCAGTTATCTCAAATTAATTTGTGTTTAAACATTCTGGCTGGCACGGAAAGTGCTCTAGGCCATTAAAGCGTTACATGGGTAATGTATGTAACCAGGTAGGTATATGAATAACAATCCACGAGCTTTTTCACTCATCGAGTTGCTGATTGTTGTTGCGGTCATTCTGGTCATTGCGGCCATTGCCATCCCGAACTTGATGCGGTCGAGGGCCGCGGCCAATCAGGCCTCAGCCGTGGGGTCACTCCACGTCATGATTACGGCGGAAGCAACCTACAGTTCAACTTATGGCGGCTACAGTCCGACCTTGGGCTACCTGGGTCCGCCCAGCACCGGGACCGTGGCGGTCCCATCGGGCGCGGGACTGATTGACAGCATCCTCTCGGGAGGCTCGGCGGGCGCAACAGAAAGCTCCAAGAGCGGCTACTCCTTTACCTATTCGGCGGGTGTGGCTGATACATCAGGCAGAATTTACTCATTCTCAATTACCGCCGGCCCTATTACACCAGGGACAACAGGGTACAACTACTACTACACTGACCAGACGGGCGTAATCCGTCAGAACTCTACCGCAGCAGCTGGTTCCACCGATTCTCCGCTGGCTGGCTAGCTGTCGCGAACCCCTTAAAGCCACTCGAACAATTGACAACCACACTCGTCGTCACCCCCGCGGAGGCGGGGGTCCATTGCTGCTCCCGAACACAATGGATTCCCGCTTTCGCGGGAATGCCGTAGTTTTTCGATAGAATTCAGCCGATTTCTCTGCTAACCTTCCAACTACTTAGACGTCTAAGTAGTGCGAGGTTTGAACATGTCCAGGCCCGATTCGCTGCAAGGCTCGCTCGATCTGCTGGTGCTCAAAATCCTTTCGCGGCAGCATCGTCTGCACGGTTACGCCATCATGACCGCCATCCAGGCAAGGTCCGGGGAAGTGCTTCGAGTTGAGGAAGGCTCGCTCTACCCGGCGCTGCACCGGATGGAGGAGGCCGGCTGGATTCGCGCCGAATGGATCACGAAAGCGAGCGGGCGCCGGTCGCGCTTGTATGAACTGACGGCGCAAGGCAAGAAGCAACTGGCCACGGAAGAGTCGCGGTGGCTGGCAGTGACGGCGGCTGTAAATCGCGTCTTAAGGACGGCAGATTCGTAGGTGGACACGTAGCGCTGGCCTTTGAAGGCTTCGGAGCAACACCTTGCATCATGTCATTCTGAGCGAAGCGAAGAATCCCGGCAGTTGGAGTTTCGACGAACTGCGGAGATCCTTCGTCGCCCCGATCAGATCGGGACTCCTCAGGATGACATTCAAAAGGGATTTTTCCGCAGCATGTTAGCGCCAGCGTCTGCCGACCCTTGGCTACGCTCAGGGCAGGCTCTGAAGGTCGGCGCTACGTCAAATAGGAACCCTAAGGACGGTGTGAGATGTCGCTATGGTCACGCGTGGTGAACGTTTTTCGCAGCGATCGTTTGAGCCGCGAGATCGAGGAAGAATACCAGTCGCACCTCGAGGAGGCGGCCGAGCAGGGCCGCGATACCGAGGAAGTGCAAAGAGCGTTTGGTGCGGCGCTGCGCCTGCGTGAAGAGAGCCGCGACGCGAGGCTCATCCCGTGGCTCGACTCGCTGCGCGCCGACGCCATCTTCGGCTGGCGCCAACTTCGCAAGAACAAGGTCGCTTCGGCGGCGGCCATTCTCTCGCTGGCGCTGGGGATTGGAGCGTGCACGGGCGCGTTCCGGCTGATCGACGCGCTGCTGCTGCGGCCCTTGCCGGTATCAGATCCCGGCCAACTGTACGCTCTGGCTCGCCAGTTCACCGGGCCGGATGGTAAACCCCAAACATACGATTCCTGGGCGTATCCTGACTTCCAGTTGATGCGCGCGGCGGCGAAGGATCAAGCCGAGCTGATCGCGATCTCGTATTCTGACCGTACGGAGGTGACCTACGGATCGGACCAGGAGTTCGAAAAGGCCTACCGGCAGTTTGCTTCAGGATGGATGTTCAGCTCGTTCGGGCTGCGGCCGGCGCTAGGACGCCTGTTCACCGAGAGCGACGACGTGAAACCCGGGGGGCATCCCTACGCCGTGCTTTCCTACGACTACTGGGCGCGCCGCTTCGGCAAAGACCCGAAAGTCATCGGGCGCACGTTTCGCATGGACAAGAACCTTTACCAGATCGTCGGCGTTGGCCCGCAGGGTTTCACCGGCACTGAGCCCGGCACGATGACCGACATTTTCATTCCCACCATGATGCATCCCGGCGCCGTTCGTCGCGACTGGTCGTGGATGCGCACGCTGGCCCGGGTGAGGCCCCGCGTCGCCCTCGAACCGCTTGCCGCGAAGCTGGGCGCTGTCTCGCGAGCTTTCGAAGCGGACAGGGCGAAAGCGTTCACGAACATGCCCAAGTTTGAGCTCGAGGCCATGCTTAACCAGAAGCTATTGATGGAGCCTGCCGCCGGAGGCATTTCCAATCTGCAAAACGATTTTCGCCGTCCCCTTACGGCTCTGGCGGTGCTGGTGGTGCTGGTCCTCCTCATCGCCTGTGCGAACGTCGCTAACCTGATGACGGCGCAGGCAGCTGCGCGGGCGCGCGAGATGGCGCTGCGCGTTTCGATTGGCGCTGGGCGCTGGCGCCTGGTGCAACTGGTGCTGGTGGAAAGCGCCTGGCTTGCGTTGGTCGCCGCTGGGCTTGGCGGCGTGCTCGCCTGGTGGTCCGCGCCGCTGATCGTCAGCATGCTCAATCCGCGGGACAATCCCGTGCGGCTGCTGCTTCCCGCCGACTGGCGTGTGCTGGGATTCGGTTTGATCCTGACGGTTGCGGTAACGCTTCTCTTCGGACTCGCGCCCGCACTGCGCGCCTCGGCCATCCAGCCGGTGAGCGCGCTCAAAGGCGGAGAAGACCCGCACGCCAGGCGGCGCTTGATGCATGCCCTCGTCGGCCTGCAAACCGCCTTCTGTTTTCTGGTGCTGTTCGTCGCCGGGCTGTTTGTGGCCACGTTCGAGCGCCTGTCTCATCAGCCCACGGGGTTTTCAGCCGAGCGCGTCCTTACTGTCGAAACCGTTGCCGACAGCCCGCAGTTGCCCGACAACTGGGAGCAAGTGGCGGAGCATCTCCGCGCGGTGCCGGGCGTACAAAAGGTGGCTGTGGCCAGCGCAGCGTTGCTTGGCGGGTGGAGCTGGAACAACTTCATTTCCGTCAACGGCGCGCCGGTGAACGGCGTGTTGGCCTACATGTTGACGGTCTCGCCGGGCTGGCTCGAGACCTTGAGAATTCCTCTCCTCGCCGGGCGCGACTTTGGCCCCTACGACACGTACCCGGGTTCTGCGCTGGTCAACCAGACCTTTGCCAAGGTGTATTTCAACGGGGAGAATCCCGTGGGCAAAACGTTCGATGTGGCCTTCGACCAGGGTTGGCGACTTCACTTCACGGTCGTGGGTCTGGTGGGTGACGTGCGCTATCGCGATATGCGCGAGCCCATCCTGCCTCAGACCTATCTCCCGTTTCGCGAGGCGAAGGGGGGGACGGTGCTCCGGGGCCGAGACTCCGCAATACTCATGGTACGCACCTCGAGCCCCAACCCGATGGCGATGGCGTCCATCCTGCGCCGTGAAGTCGCGCGCGCTCGGCCCGGATTCCGCGTCAGCAATGTCCGCACCCAAACGGAGATCGACGAATCGCACACCATCCGCGAGCGCTTGCTGGCGCGCCTGGCGCTGTTCTTTGGCCTCGTTGCCCTGTTGCTTGCGGGTGTCGGCCTGTATGGCGTGCTCGACTACTCCGTGCTCCAGCGCCGTCACGAGATCGGAATTCGCATGGCGTTGGGCGCGCCCGCCGCGCACATCGCTCGCCAGGTTACTACCGAGATTTCCTTTACGGTCTTGGTGGGAGCTTTCGCCGGCCTGGCGCTAGGTTTGGCCGCCGCGCGCTACGTCGAGTCGCTGCTCTATCAGGTGAAGGCGACGGACCCCGCCATGCTTGCCCTGCCCGCATTGGCGATTTTCGCTGCGGCGCTCGTGGCCGCTTTGCCGCCTGTGATCCGCGCCGTACAAACCGACCCGCTCACTGTCCTGCGCTCGGAGTAGCGGCCCAGTCGTAGGGGCGGCCCTTGTGGCCGCCCCGAGGCCGCGCAGCTTCAATCTGAATTCCGAAGTTGCGAAGATCCATGAGAAGAAACCCCTCACCCGGCTCGCTACTCTCGCCACCCTCTCCCCACGGGAGAGGGCTGAAGAATATCGTCGTTGACGGCCCTCTCCCAAGGGGAGAGGGTGGCCTGCTGCCGGCGCGTTCATCAGCCGGAGCGGGCCGGGTGAGGGGTTACTTCCGAAGAATCTGAACGCCCGTTCCGTTCTCGAGGTCA
This sequence comes from Terriglobia bacterium, assembly GCA_050010015.1. Classification (GTDB taxonomy): domain Bacteria; phylum Acidobacteriota; class Terriglobia; order UBA7540; family UBA7540; genus CAVROP01. The sequence continues at coordinate 9,832 of JBEKLY010000166.1, read as the reverse complement.
ACTTCGGAATTCAGCTTCAATCCTTCCCCGCGTGCCGGTGGATTTCCGCAGCCCCCGCGTTCACTTTCTTCACGGTCTCGATAAATTCCTGATAGGCCTTGTCGTGAATATCCACGAGGCCGTAGTTCGAGTTCTCGCCATCAAACCGGCCTTCCTTAGGCTCGTCAACCCACTCGAACCAGTGGTAGCCGACCGCCTCGGGCAGGCTCTCGAGTTGCGTAACATAGTCGGCGTAGGCTTTGGCGCGCGCAGCCTGATCGGGGACCCTGGGCCCCGCACCCTGCGTGTTGGGAAGGCCGGAGTTTTGCGCGCGAAACGCAAACTCACCAATCATCACAGGCCGCCCCGTCGCCTTGAAGACAGCCCGCACTGTCGCGCGTGGGTCAAAGCTGTACACATTGATTGAGACCACATCGGCGTGGTGAGCGCCGCCGAGAGCGGTCTCCGGCGGCATGCCGGCAAACCGCGCCCCCAGATAGAGGTGATTCGGATCAGCGGCGTGAACGGCTTGCTCGCACACTTCGAAATACCGGTTGGCGACCATTTCCAGAAAGTCCGCCACGTCGGATTTGTACGCCGCGGTGGAGCCGGGTGCGGGCAGGTCGTCAAAGCTCGTTGCGCTCACCCCCCAGGCCTGGTTCAGTTTTCCGATATCGTTCGAGTATCGTTCGCGCAGAAAATCGCCTGCCTTGCGTCGCCCGGTTGCGCCCGGAGGCAATTTCAAGTACATCTCGAGCATCGTCTCTTTGCCGCCCCAGTCAGGTCCCCAGCGCAGTTCGTTGTCGCTGAAATATCCCAGGAGCATGTGATCGAAGCGGCGCGGCTGGCAGACCTTTCCCGCAATGTCGGCTGCGGCTTTTTCGAACCGCGCGTCGAAGTAATCCGCTGGTATCCGTTGCTGCCAGTTCGCTCCGGCCCGCTGGGCAATATCCAGGATCACGGTGTAGGGAACGCCGTGTGTCCACAGAACGGGGTCCGACCAGGCGCCAATCGTGTTAAAACCCCACTGGCGAATTCGGGCCAGCGCCTCCAGTCCCCACGCGTTGCGGTCAGGATAAATCTTTTCGAGCGTCTCGCAATAAGGGCACGCGCCGGTGCCTCGGATTTGGTCCGATTCATAGGAGATGTTGTCAACGCCTACGGTAAGCGTGGGCGTGCCCCGCGGATCGATGATCCACCAAACGCCGTCACGGTTCTCGGCGCGGAAGTAGCCTTCCTGCGCGAAGGTGACTGTTATAGAACCAAGCACCGCCAAAGCGCAAAGAAGTATCAGGGCATGTTTCACTGCAAGCGAAGCCTTCATGGTTTTCCCCCCCCTGCTCCGGAAGTCGTAGCGCGGGCGGGACGCCCGCGCTACATCTATGCCATGAGCGGGGATAATGTACACCCGAGGCCCCAGTGTGGAAAGAGGGAAATAAAAGCGCGATACTTGACAGCCCGTTCTTCGGTGGTATTCTCCGATCGTATCTTCCTTATTACATAACTCCGCGATGTCACCACACCGACAAACCGGTTTCACGCAAAGACGCAAAGTGCGCAAAGCTCGCAAAGAAAAGCCAGGAGCTCCCCTTTGCGCTTTTTTGCGCCTTTGCGCCTTGGCGTGAGCTGTTTTGATTCTCTCACAACGCCAAGTTCAGCCCCTAGGCACTGCCACTGACCACTAGCCACTAAAATGAAAACTTCACCGCCGACTGCCCGATGCGCGCCGGATTCGCGCTGGTTACCAACCCGAAAGCGGCGCTATTGATGTTGCCCTTCGGCGTCTGGAACTGGGCGTGATTGAAGATATCAAAACACTCCGCCCGGAGTTCGAAGCTCTTCGTTTCGGTCAGGCGATGTCCCTAACCAAAAACAGTCCACTGTCGTAGGGACGCTTCGCGAAGCGCCTTTTCTCACTTATATGCAGGTTTTTGCATATCTGGGTCAAAATGCTACACATGGACGCCCATTTTTCACGATGTGAAAGCCCCTCGCACTGCTAACCCATTATTTCTCTGGGACTAAGAGTATTCATGCACATCCTTTTCACCTTTTCCCATCTTTCCGTTGCGGCCTGATAGGCTAGAAGGTTTAGGCAGTTCCCCTCCGGGGATAAGGAGAGGGCAGAGCCTGTAGGGGCGCGCCATGGCGTGCCCGTATGGGCGGTTCGCGAACCGGCCCTGCCCCCTTCAGCCCCGTCAGGGGCGACAGCGAGTAGCCCACGGCGTTAGCCGTGGGTTTCAGGCAACTCCCTCACCCCCTTCCCCCTCTCCCGCTGGACGGGAGCGGGGGATCAAGGGGGAGAGGGCATCGTTGGTCCCAGGGCTCACGCCCTGGGCTACTATCTTTCGCCCCTCCGGGGCTGTGAGAAGGAGAATATTTATGGCAACTCAAAGCAAAAACCTCAGCGGGGCGCAGGTCGATGCGCGCCGGAAGAATTCACACAAATCCACCGGGCCGCGCACCGGTCGCGGCAAGCGGCACTCGAGCCGCAACGCGCTCAAACACGGACTTTACTCAGACGTTCACTTCTTCTATTGGGACGCGGCCATGGAACTGGGCGAAGACCCGCGCGAGTTCCAGCGCCTCTTCGCGGGCCTGCTCGAAGCTCGGCGGCCCGCCGACACGCTCGAGCAGGTGCTGGTCGAAGACATCGCAGTGCTCGTCTGGAAGAAGGCGCGCCTGGAGCGCGCGGAGTCGGCCGTGCAGGTGTGCAACGTGCGCAAGCACGATCTCGAGCGCCGCAAACAGTACATCCAGGTGGGGCGCGACGTGACCACCATGTCGCAAAGCGAGGTATTGGAAAAGGGCCTGCGGGTGACGCTCGACGCCCCGGGTAAGTTCGAGAAGGTGCTCTCCATGCTGGGCATGCTGGAGGATCTGACGGCGCGTAACGAATTCTCGGATGACATGCACCGCCTGCTGCTGGCGCTGTACGGGGAGAAGCCGACCATGCGGGGCGTGGGACTGTTGAACCAGTTTGTGAAACTGCGCAAGCTGCGAGCGGAGGCCCAGGACTTCGCGAGCGCCAAGACGGTGTTCGACGCCACGCTGGCGGAAGAGACGACGGACGTGCTGGAGGAATACGAGTTGTTTCTGCACGAGCACGTGGAAAACACGCGGGCGGCGCGGATGGCGGCGACGGCGCCGTCGCACGCGCAGTGGGCGGCGATCATCCGGCAGCAGAATGCGCTGCACCGGCAACTGGAGCGGAAGATCCGGCTGCTGGATGATGTGCAAGAGCGCCGGAGAAAAATGGGCAGCGCCACAGACCTGCTGTCAAGGCTGGCGGGGGTGAGGAATCCTCCGCCCCGTTCCGGGCAAGATTGTGACGCAGACATGCCCCAAGGCGGCACATCTGCGCCACCCCAGGAGCCCACCACCCCTGCCACCGACGGAGGGGCGGTTCGCGAACCGCCCCCGCCCGAATCGGCAACTGACGAAGCCGGGGTGGCGCATACGTCCCGATGTTCTGTATCGGGATGTATGCGCCTCTCGCCCGAATCTCGGCAACCCCGTGGCGCAGACATGTCCGACGGCGGCACGTCTGCGCGACCCCTGCCTTCGGATAACACACAAAATCGTGGGAACGAAGCTAAGAAGTCATTGAAAACAAACGATGGGGCTAAAATAGAGTGCGCAAAACGAACGCATTCTTGCGCACGAAAAGCGCGAAACGAAGCGAAGAATGATGCGTTTCAATGTGCAGCGAGGCTTCGGCAGAGGGCGCATACGTACACGGCAATGTTTGCGTGTGGGGTGAGAAGGAGTGGCCGAGGAAATCGCGGCAACAATATATGAGAAGGCCCTGTCATCCTGAGCGAAGCGAAGGATCTCTGCAGTTCATCGTGACTCGCCGAACGCAGAACCAACTGCGGAGATCCTTCGCTTCGCTCAGGATGACAGTGGTGGATGACAGTGGTGATGCAGGCGGGGCAGTACTTGTGGCCGCCCGCGGGCAACCACAAGGGTTGCCCCTACATCTTCCCGACCAGCGTGAAGACCGCTTCGCCGGGCAGTTCGATTTCGGCGCGGCCGTCGTGCACAGGAACGGTTATGACTCGCTGGCAATCGAGTTCGCGAGTGGTTTCGTAGAGATCCCAGCTCGTGGGCGCGGAACCGGTCTGCGGCAGATCGATTTCGAAGCGGTTCGGGCCGCCTTCCTTCACCCCGACCAGCACCAGAGCGTCGGGCGTGGGGCCCTCGAAAGCCGAGACGATCAGGCCGGAGGCTTCGCTCGTTGCGGCGATTCGCCGCCATCCCGGCCGCACGAAGTGATAAAGCTGCCGGGTGGCGTAGTAGCTCTTCTTCCGCGAATAGACGTGGCTGGCGCTGCGAAACAGGCCGTAAAAGCAGAGCCGCCGCGCGCACTCTTCGTAATCGTCGAAGGCGTCGAAGTAGAACAACGCGCTCGCGCCTTGATTGAGAGCTGTCAGCGCGCGCCGGTTGGAGTTGAGCGAAAAACTCTTCCACTGGTTTTCGAAAGTCTTGTCCTCGTCGTTCAAATCGCCGTACTCCGTCAGCCAGACCGGAAGGCGCGGATACTTGCTGGATTTCACCCGGTCTACCTGCGCGCCGATCGAATTTTCGCCGTAGGTATGAAAGGTGAAGACGCCGACCTGCTTCATCAATTCGTCGTCCTTAAGAATAGGGTCGGTATAATCGTTTGTGATAATCGCATTGTCGGCAACAGCTAACTGGATATCCCCCAGCCCCTCTTTCTTGAGGCGCCGCCCCACGGCCTCAAGAACCTTCGGCGCCTCGTCAGGGTCGATGCGCGGGCCTTCCGGCGGGTAGCAGTCCGTTTCGTTGAAAGGGCTGAAGTAGTCGAAGTCGATATGCGCCTGGATGCGCGCGTATTCCACCATGGTGCCGACTTCCTCCGCGAAGTCGTCATAGTGCGACGGGCTCAAATAGCCCTGCAGGTTGGGTGCGACCTTGGGCTGGCAGACAGCGTGTTTCGGCGGCGGCGGATTCTTGTCGGTCATCCAATCGGGCACCGGGCCCATCAGCGCCAGCATGGGGCGGATGCCGCGCGAGTTCAGGTATCGCAGCCCGTTCCACGAGGCCTCGAAAATCGGCGAGGAGTAGCGATCGTTCCAGTACTCCCAGTCCTTGGGGCCGGGCGTTTCCTCCCAATTGCTATAGACCAGGTAGACGACGACCCGAAACATGGTGGCGCCCAGATCGTCGATCAGAGTGTCGAACATCTCCTTCTGATCGTTGCGGAAATATGGGCCGGTGTAGTTCACTCCGAAGCCCTGAATTTCCTGGAATTTCTGCGCGGGATCGATGGTGATTCGAGCGCCGGGCTGCCGGTCCTCGGCGCGGGCGGGGAACAAAATGCAAAGAACCGTCAGAACCACCAAGGCAAGGCATCGAGAATTGAACATTCGTCACCCCGAGTGCGAGATTCATTCAACTTTCTGAAGCAACCACCTGGACGGAGTCCAAGAGGCTTGACAGTCAACTCCCCAGGACGGCTATTATACTTGCGTTCATTGAACGCCGATAGGCGGGGCTTACGAGGCGGGGCTTAAGATGAAAATCGCAAACGTCGCGGGGATAATCTTGCGTCTGCCGGAGCGGGAAGCATCTGCGGAGATCCTTCGCTTCGCTCAGGATGACAACCGCAGGAAAAATCGCCCGGAGGAAAGTGGCTGGTAGCTGACGGCTGAGAGCTGATAGCTGAATCATTATGGCATCGCATTCACTTCGCAAAAACGGAATGGGAATGTTGACGACTCTCGATCTCGAGAATCGCTGGCTCAAAGTCCGTCTGCTTCCGGACCTCGGAGCGAAGATCTTCGACATAATTTGGAAACCATCGAAGAAGAATTTTCTGTGGCACAACCCGAGGATTCCTCCTCAGCCCTATCCCGTGGAAGCGGATTTCGACAACTATTGGTGCGGAGGATGGGACGATGCCTTTCCGACCGGCGAGGAGTGTATTCTCAGAGAGCAACGATATCCGAACCTTGGCGAGTTGCGTTCCGTACGCTGGACTGTCGATTCAGTCAGCCGCCGTGGGAAGGATATAGAGGCGCAACTTTCGGCCTTTGGCCCCATCAGCCCCGTGAAAGCAGTGAAGACGGTGACGCTCGAAGGACTCTCTCCTGTTGTGCGGATTCAGTATAGAATTACGAATCTCGGCCCGATGCGGGTTGACTTTATCTGGGGAACTCATCCCGCCCTTGCGATCAACGAGCACACCGTGCTGCGCGTTCCCGCCAGGCACGGCATAATTGCTCAATGCAACCAGCCGGGGTGGGGTAAGCCAGGGCAGCGTTACGACTGGCCGGTGCTGGAAGCGGAGGCCGGCAGGGCGGAAATGAATAAGGTCCGCAGCATCGAGGCTGACCTTTGTTTTGGTCATTACGCAGTTGAACTCGAGGAGGGTGTCTACGCAGTCGAGGATTCTTCTTCCGGAGAAGGGTTTCTCCTGCGCTTTCCGCTCGAGCAGTGTCCGTGCTTGTGGATGTGGCTCAACTATGGCGGATGGCGCGGCCACCATCACGTCATCCTTGAGCCCTGGACGAGCCTTCCGGTGAATCTTGCACAGGCTTACGAACGAAAGACCAGCCGGTCGCTGGAGGCTGGAGAGGAATTCAAAGTGGAGATTAGCGCCACTGTCTATCACGCCCCGGAAAGCTGGAAAGGAGCTTTGGGGCGTTTGCGATGACAGTCGTCGCGCCGGCGTTGCGCCGACCTTTAGGTGGTGGGTTCCGGAGCCCGCCGGGGCGGGCGCAAGAATGTGGCCCCCGGCGACAGCCGTGGGGAGAAAGCGGGGCCGACGCGCCTGAAAAGCCCCGGGAGGGGCGACAGAGCTGTCTTGATAATCGCAGATCTTCTGCCGCCACTACGTGGCTCAGCGTGCTCTCTGTCTGCCGTGATCCCACGGCTGGGAAGGTGTGAAGAAATCGCAGTCGACCGTCCAGACCCCCTCACCCGGCCCGCCCCGGCTGATGAAAGCGCCGGCTGCGCGCCACCCTCTCCCCCAAGGGGGGGAGGGGAAGAAACGTGAGTTATATCCTTTTCCTCCAGGGGGAGTGCGAAAGAAACCTGAGTTATCCCCCTCTCCCCCTTGGGGGAGAGGGTGGCGCGCAGCGCCGGGTGAGGGGGTCCTCGCCGGACACTGCACTCGATTCGCTGCCGCTCATCGGCTGACGGGCTGAATTCTTCGACGAACTTTTGACTCAGGACGCGATGAGTCCGGTGTCACCGACTTACGACTTCTCGGAGAAAGGTCATTCATGGTCACAGATAGACTCGAGAGACTGGCCAAGACTCTTCAAGAACATGGCATCGAGCATGTCTTGTTCAGTTCCTTCATTAGCCTTCGCTACTTCACGGGATATCAGGCCACCGTGGAACTCGAACCCTCGCCCATGACTCCGCTGTTAGGAGTATTCCTCTGGATTCGCGGCGAGCAACCGACTTTGTACCTTGCCGACATGGAGCCTGGCGAGGGCATCGCGGCAGGCGTATTGCGAGAGAGCTTCTCGAGTTACATCATCGAAAAGCCCATGTTCGCGGTCGAGGACCTCTCCGCGAAACTCGCAGCGAAGTTGCGGGAGCTTCCGCGAAGTAAAGTCGCCATCGAGCCAGAGGAAATGCCCGCTGCCCTCCTCGACGCCTTACGTTATGGTTGCCCCCAACTCGAGTTCTGCTCCTTCAAGGATGTCCTCTCGACTTTCCGCATGGTAAAAGACGCGGAGGAGATCGATACCATGCTTGCGGTGCTAGCCTTGTGCGACCTCGGGCAGGGGATAGCCAAGCAGCAGGCAACAGCGGGCCGCACCGAGATTGAGATCTTCACCGCACTACGCCGGGCCATGGAACTTAGCGAAGGAGGCCGGGTTCCGATCATTGCGGATGTGGTTTCCGGCCCTCGCACTGCCCTAACGGGCGGCCCGCCTAGCGCCCGAAAGCTCGAGTCCGGCGAATTGCTCATCGTTGACCTGGTCCCTCGACATCGCGGCTACTGGGGCGATAGTTGTAACACCTGCTGCGCCGGCGAGCCCAAGAAGGAATACAAAGCAGCGTTCGACGGCCTGGCGAGTGTCCTCTCGGATGCGATCGCGGCTGTACGACCTGGGCTTAGGGCCTGCGATCTCGACCAGCAAGTACGAAGCGGCGTGGCGAAGCTGGGAGGAAGCTATCCGCACCACACGGGTCACGGCTTAGGGATAAGCTGGCATGAGGAACCACGGATTGTTCCTTACAATACCGTCGCCCTTGAGCCCAATATGATCGTTGCGCTTGAACCCGGCATGTATTTCGACGGCCGGTGGGGTATGCGTCTGGAATACGTCCTCAGGGTTACTGAATCGGGGGCGGAACTGCTGTCGCAGTACCGTCACGAGCTTTGAAAGATCGTGTTGTAGGGGCGGCCCTTGTGGCCGCCCGGTCGCAATCGCGGGCTCGCCCCTGCTTTATTCGGCAGATCAGCGACCCTCAACGGTCGATGTTTTGGGGAGTGACACTTGAGTGATAACTCAGCTCCGAGTGAATCAAAATCCGGCGCCCCGGTTCCGCGCCTGCGGCGCGTCCTGACGCTGTGGGATCTGATCTTCTACGGCATCGTGCTGATCATGCCCATCGCGCCGGTACCCATGTTTGGAGTTGCGCAGGTCCTTTCCCACGGCCACTTCGTCACCACGATTCTGATTGCGATGATCGCCATGATGCTCACGGCTGTCAGCTATGGCAGGATGGCGACGCTCTACCCCACCGCCGGCTCCGCCTACACTTACGTCGGGCGCGGACTCAATCCGCACCTCGGCTTCCTCACTGGCTGGGCGATGTTTCTTGACTACCTCATCCAACCACTCCTGAATGGTATCTACGGTGCTCTCACGATCCAACGGTTTTTCCCATTCATACCCTATGCTCTTCTGGCTGCGATGTTCGTGGGGATCATGACCTGGCTGAACCTGCGCGGCATCCGCTCCACCGCACGCGCCAATGTTATCCTCCTCGCTATCATGTGCGTGGTGATTGGCATTTTCATGATCCTGGCAGTCCGCTACCTTTTCCATCTCCAGGGATGGGGCGGGGTTTTTTCTACCCAGCCCTTTTACGATCCCAAGACTTTCGACATCCGGGTGATCTGGACGGCCACCTCGTACGCGGCTCTCACCTATATTGGTTTCGATGGCGTTACGACGCTGGCAGAGGACGTCGAGAATCCCAAGCGCAACGTTATGCTGGCCACCGTCTCAGTTTGCTTATTCACAGGGATCGTCGGGGGTCTGGAGATCTATCTGGGACAACGCGTTTGGCCCGACTACACCACCTTCCATAACACCGAGACTGCCTTTATGGACGTGACGCGCCGGGTGGGAGGGCCGCTGCTCTTTCAGGCGTTGGGTTTAGTGCTGATCCTCGCCACGATCGGCGCGGGGTTGACTGGCCAGGTGGGCGCCGCGCGCCTGCTCTTCGGCATGGGACGCGACAACGTGGTTCCTCGCAAGCTCTTCGCCTACCTTGATCCCAAAAGCAATACGCCTACAAGAAATATCTGGTTAATTGGAATCGTGGCTTACATCGGAACGCTGTTTATCAGTTACGAGCAGGCGGGGGAAATTTTGAACTTTGGGGCGTTCCTGGCGTTTATGGGCGTGAACTTCGCCACCTTCTGGCAATTCGCTATCGCGCAGCAACCCGGCCGCAAACGGCGATGGTTTGCTGACGTTGTGATGCCTCTCATCGGATTCGTTTTTTGTCTCTGGATATGGCTGGGTCTTAAAACGCCGGCCAAGATCGTGGGGGGAGTCTGGTTCACGGCGGGATTGATTTACTGCGCCGTCAGAACCCGCGGGTTCCGCGAGCGGCCCATCATGATCGATTT
>JBEKLY010000165.1:0-16954 GCA_050010015.1 Terriglobia bacterium | reverse complement strand
GTCTGATACAATTCGGCCTGAATCTCCGGCTCCGCGCTCATTGACTGCGCATCCTGCACGCCGCGGTCGAGGAGGGTTACGACGCGCAGGTCATCCGCAGGGCCGGCGTCGGCACTGCCGCCTTGGAACAGGTTGGTCATGAACTTCTGGATGCGGTGCGTCCGGGCAGCCTCAGCCAGCGTGGTCCTTCGCTCGGTCGCGAGCCGCACCACAAAGAACACTACCAGAGCGGCAACCAGCGCAAACGCCGCGCCGGCCACCGTCAGCGAACGCCAATGGCGAGCCGAAAACTTTCTCAGCCGGTAGCGCACGGTGTCGGGGCGCGCCTCCAACGGCTCACCCTTTAGAAAGTGATCAACGTCGCGCAGCAGCGCTTCCACCGATTGGTATCGCTGCTGCGTATCCTTGTGGATTGCCGTGACACAAAGAACGTCCAGATCAGCCCACGTCGCTTTACCTGCCACCACGGCATGTCCATTGTCTTTGGCCGGGGCGTCGACTTTTGCGGCAGCCAGGGACGGCCGCTCCGCTTCTTTTTGTGTCACGACCTTTTCAGCCTGGGGCGGGGTGAGCTTGGACAGGTTGAAGGGCACGCGTCCTGCCAGCAACTCGTACAGGACGACTCCGAGGGAATAAACGTCGGTCTGCACTCCAATTTGCTCGCCGCGCATCTGTTCAGGCGATGCGTAGGCCGGCGTCATCAGGTGTAAACCCGCGATGGTCTGATCGCTGCTCTCTCCCAGGCTCTCCAGACGCTTGGCAATGCCAAAATCCAGCAAGCGGACGCTGCCGTCGTCCTTGACCAAAATATTCGAGGGCTTCAAATCGCGGTGGATCACAGCCTGTTGATGAGCGTAGAGCACGGCCTCGCAGACAGCCCGAAAGAGGCGCAGGCGCTCCGCAACGGTGCTCTGGCGCCGGCGGCAGAAGTCTGTGAGCGGAACTCCCTCCACATACTCCATGACGAAGAACGGAGTGCCGTCCGGCGTGGTGTTGGCGTCGTAAAGGCGCGCAATTCCGGGATGATTGAGTTGCGCAAGCGTCCGCTGCTCGATGGCGAAGCGACGGCGGCGGGCGGGGGAGAGTTCGGCGTCGCGCAGAACTTTTATGGCCACCTGGCTGCCCAGGTCTTCCCGTTCCGCAAGATAGACGACCCCCATCCCGCCTTCGCCGATTTCCCTGATAATCCGGTAGGGGCCGAACCCTTTGAAAGGGGGAGCGCCAGGGAGGGCATCACTGAAAACCTGGTTGGCCGCCTGAGCGATGTCGCGATCGAGAAGGGAATCACCGGAAGCGTCTTCTTCGAGAAGGACGAGAACCTCGGCGGCTAACCCTGGATCATCTTTACACTGTGCTTCGAGAAAGCCGCGCCGTTCCGTCTCGGGCAGTTCGAGGGCCTCGTGAAAAAGGGTTTGGACTATCTGCCATCGGGCGCTATCCATCGAAATGTCCCTGTAGGGGCAACCCTTATGGTTATTCCGCCGCGCTCCCCAGGCTGGCACAAGGGCCGTTCGCCCTGAACTACTAAGGGTGAGTTTCTTTGAGGCGCGCGAAGAAAAGCAGATCGTTCGCTTCGCTCAGGATGACATGTCATTCTGAGCGAAGCGAAGAATCTGCATTTGGTTGCGGCTCTGCCGCGCTGTGCTACGGTTGCCGCAACTCATGGGCAAGCCAAGCTTTCGCCGCCCGCCAATCGCGCAGCACCGTCGCTTCAGAGACATTCAGCAGCATGGCTGTTTCCGGGACATCCAAACCTCCGAAAAAGCGGCTTTCCACCATCACCGCGTGTCGAGGATTCATGCGGGCGAGAGCGTCCAGGGCAGTATTGAGGGCCAAAATTTCGTCGCTTCCGGAGGGTTTCCTCTGCACCGCCTCGTCAAAAGTTACGGTCATCTCTGCCCCGCCGCCGCGCTTGCTCGAACCGCGTCGCCGGGCGGCCTCCACCAACACCTGCCGCATGGCGCGGGCCGCAATGCGTTTGAAGTGTAGCGGCGAAGTAGCGGCAATTTCGGCGGATTTCGACAATTTCAGCCAAGCTTCATTCACCAGGGCGGTTGGGTTAAGCGTGGTATTTGGATCATTGCGGCGGAGAGTTGCAGCCAGGCGGCGCAGTTCTTCGTAGGTGACACTGAAAAGATGGTCCAGCGCCTGCCGATCCTCAGGGGCCGAGCCGGACTGTTCGATGCCTAAACCATCGCTCTCGCAAGAATTTTTCACAGCCATGACGGTTTTTCCCTGACTTTTGCGTATAGCAGAGTAAAAGGGCCATAAGCTGATGAGCGTAGCGTAGAGAATGGCCGGTGCCGGTAAGCCCGTTTGTTTGCTAGTTTCCCTGTTTGAACGGTAAGGTAGATTCTAGCATTCAAACCTGACTTGCCGCAACAGGGAGTCGTCATTAAAACGGCTTTTTTGTGTTACTGAAGTGTGCAATAGCAAGATTTGTAGCGGCGGTCTGGCGCCGCTGGGCGGTAAGCTGAACTCGCCGCCAAAGGCTAGTAGGGGCAGCCCTTGTGGCCGCCCTGGGGCAAATCAATCGAAAACCTAGTCAACTGAAAGGTTCGTCCGCCGTCTCCGCCTTGGGAACGGCGAACAACTCATCGGATGCGCGTCGGGCTGTGCCACGCTCTTCCCCGAACACGTTTAGAAAACAGAGGAGATGATCATGACTAAGCGAGGAAACGCAGGTCAACACGAGAATGTGGGCTCGTCCTATGCGCCCAAATTGCATTCCGGTCACTTCGCGAGAACGCAGCGGGCCGGCCGCCGGCGTGTGCCGATCGGGCCCGTAATCATGCGGTCGCTTGTCCTTCTGGTGCTGGTCGCCGCTTGTTTCGTTGTGGCGCCGGGCAAAGCCGATGCGCAGACAACAACCTATTACTACAGGGGCAACAACTTTAACTCATTCTCTTGCGTGGATAATGACGGAGTAGGAACGTCCTGTACCAATCCCACCCCTGCAGAGAGCTCGTACACCACCAGCGATTACGTCTTTGCGAGTATGCAAGTCAACCCGCCTCTTGCCCCCAACTTGAATTTTGCGCTAGTTTATAATCAATATACTACCATAGGCAACCCGACGGTCTTTGTATTGACCATGTCGGACGGCCAACAAACTATCTCGTCAGCCAACGCCAACGGTTTTGTGGCGTACGTCTCTACGGACGCGAAAGGAAACATTGTCTCTCCCTGGTGGGTCCAGATCGGCCTGCCTACCAACAACGACACTTTTATCGGCACTGCGAACAATCCCGGCGTACAGGGCGTTTCGGATACTGGCGAGCTAATTTTCACCGACACCCAATGGAATTCCGGTGGGATCAGTGGCTCTCCAGGCGCCTGGTTCCAGAAGAGAAGCGGCACCGCGACCTGGTTCTATCTCGAAGGCCAAGTTTACGGCCTTCCCTTTGGTCCCTTCCACCAGATCACCGGCGGAGATGGCCAGATCTCCAGTACGCAATGGAACTTCGAAATACCCGCCGGCTGGACCTACGGTAATGGTCAACTGAACTCGACCGGCAGCTCCTTTCTGAGCGCCGGAGCTTACGCCTCTAGCTCAGGCCCATGCACACCAGTGTTAGAAAACAACTGCAACATCGCTACCGGCGCAGCCCGCGGCCTTGCCTATGAGACCTTTAGCAACACCGGCGCCGGTATCACTGTCCAATTGAATGCCGCTCTCGAAGGAGAATTCATCAACTCCTCCGGAGGAATCTCGAGCGCCGCAGTCTACGTGGTCGATGCAGGTGATTTTGCGAGTAAGGTTCCTGCCGGCTCAGCCGCGGCATCATTCCTGCTCGCTAACTCATCGATCGCCAACTTTGGGGGGGCGGGTCTGTCACTCAGCGGGCTGTTCCCCTTAGGACTCCTCGCCACCTCTACGGCCACCGAGCAGCCCTCCGGAACGTCCACTGTTAGCGTGCCGGTAGTAACTAGCTCCTTCTCAGTGGCTGCGGGAGCAAACATCACCGTGATCTTCGATGTGGCCGCCTATGCTCCCGTGGGCACGATCGGCGGAGGACCGGCGACAGTCAACTTCGCAAGCACGCTCGCGCCGGGACCGAGCCTGTTCACGGATACCAACGGAAAACCAGTGACGCAGATCGTGGCCATCTCTCCGCCGCTTTCGACGCCGCCGACGCTGGGCAAGCTCGCGCTCTCTACGACCACAGCCTCCGCCCAAGTCGGCACTCCGGCTACGCTCACCGTAACAGCGACTGACACGAACGGCAATCCGCTGCCCAATGCAACGGTGTTCTTCTCTATCACGTCCGGCCCGGATTCACCGATGAGCGGTCCTGCATTGACCAATGCCAGCGGCCAGGCATCCTTCACCTATCCCGGCGGTGGCGCTGCGGGCATGGATTCGATCTATGCTTACGCTAACGCTGGTGCTGTGACTTCGAACACCGTAACTGTGACCTGGTCCGAGCCAGGCCCGCTTAGTTACATTACCATCAGCCCTGCCAATGCGACCACACCCGTGGGCGTCGGCGTGACGTATACGACTGCGGCGTTTGACCAGTTCGGCAACGCGATCACGGAAACCGGCTCGGCCGGGTTTGGAATCTCGGCCGGAGGCTCCTGCACCGGCCCGATCTGCAGTGCAAGCACTCCCGGCACGTACACAGTCACCGCAACCTACAGCGGCGTCACAGCCCAAACCTCGCTTACCGTAGGCTCCACGCCTCTGACCATCACCGCCAGCAGTCCGTCCATGACCTATGGTGGGACCGTGCCCGCCGTCACGCCCCTTTACACTTACGGCGGCCTCACGCTCTCAACTACGGCCCCGAGTGGCCTGACGACACCGCCGACTTGCTCGACCACGGCGACCAACGCAAGTCCAGTGGGTTCGTATCCCAGCAGTTGCACGGGGGCCGTGGACTCGAGCTACACGATCAGCTACGCGGCAGGGAGCGTGACGGTAGGCCCTGCGCCTTTGCAGATCACGGCGGCGAGCGCCACGATGACCTACGGCGGGACGGTCCCCGCGATCAACACGAGCAACGCCACTTACGCTACCTTTGTGAACGGCGACGGAGTGGCCAGCCTGGGCGTGGCGTTTACCTGCTCGACCACGGCAACCAGCAGCAGCCCCGTGGCTTCGTATCCGACCACCTGTTCGGGAGCGGTGGATGCGAACTACACCATCAGCTACGTGCCGGGGAGCGTGGTGGTGAACGCGGCGTCCCTGACCATTATCGCCAGCAGCCCGACGATGACCTACGGCGGGACGGTTCCGACGATCGCCGCCACTTACACTTACGGCGGTGTGACGAACTCCCCCACGCCGCCCAGCGGCTTGACCGGTCTGAGTTGCTCGACGACGGCGACCAGCACGAGCGCGGTGGGTTCGTATCCGACTTCCTGCTCGGGAGCGTCGGATAGTAATTACACCATCGGCTACGCGGGTGGAAGGCTGACTGTCGGCCAGGCTGCGCTGGTAATTACCGCCAGCAGCGGTTCGATGACCGCCGGTACGACGCCACCCGCCATCACGCCCAGCTACGGCGGGTTCGTGGCCGGCAACACGTCGGCCAGCCTGACCACCCAGCCCACGTGCCTAACGAGTGTAACCAGTTCAACTTCCCCAGGCACGTACACCGGGGCGGATACCTGCTCGGGCGCGGTCGATCCCAACTACGCGATCAGCTACGTGGCAGGGAATATGGTCGTTAACCCGGCGGGACAGACCTCGACCTTCACCATCACTCCGGAGCCACCGGCAGAAACCGTGACCCGAGGCGTGCTGGGCGGGTTCATCCTCAAACTGCAATCGGTGGATGGTTTTAACGCCAACGTGAAGCTGAGCTGCTCTGGCGGCCCGGCAGGTTCGTATTGCGTCGATTTTCCGATGACCGTCAAAGTGAATGGCACAGATTATGCGGTCTCCGGAATCTTGTTCCCCAAGAACTCGAACCCCGGCACTTACGTCATCACCTTCACCGGTGTTTCGGGCTCACAAACCGTCAAGGCGACCGCGACATTCACGGTGAAGTAAGCTGGTGGCGGGTGTATCCGACATGACCGATTATACGGACGCGTCCGCCCAGGTTGTTCTGACGATGAAGAGATGATAGGCAGGTTAGAGCGGTGATTCCTAAAGGGGCATGCCTCGGCGTGCCCCTTTTTTGTGCCTGTAGCATCCTTCCCAGCTTTGGAAAACGCAAAAGAATCGAGGCAGTTCACCCCAAGACGCCAAGGCGCAAAGAAGCGCGAAGACGGAACCGCCGCTTTTCTTTGCGAACTTTGCGTACTTTGCGGCTTTGCGTGAAACCGGGTTGCCGTTTTAGGGACTAATTCACGTGGCGAGTTAAAATCAGATTCAAATACTTGTCCACCTCGCACCTGAAATCCGGCGGCACGACGGTGGTTGAACTGTATTCGACGATTACTGCCGGACCTCGAACTCGCGCGCCCGCCGCAAGCTGCTCCCGGTCGTAGACAGGGGTGTTACGAAAGCGTCCGTCGAACCAGACCGGTTTGGATTTCATGGCCACGGGGGCGGCGTTCCGCGCCTTGCGGACTCGGAGTTGCGGCTTGGGCGTTCGAATGCTCAAGCGAAGGCGAAGGTTCACGATTTCGGTCCGCCGTCCCGGATGAGAGTAGCCGTAAGCCTGCAAGTGTTCACGATCGAACAGCCGGCGAAAGTCCTTCTTGAAGGGCACCGAGAGTTCATAGGACTGGCCGGCGTAGCGAAGGTCCAGCCGCCGCTCGGCGCGCGCACTCTGCGCAGGGAACCCTTCCTGCCGAAGTTCAGTCCGTGAGACTCTTTCCATCATTGCAAAGCGGTTCTCGAGTTCGCCCCAGAAACCAGCTTGCCCTCCAGCGCAGGGGACTGGCAGGAAAACCGACCGGACGGAGTCTCTGACGATGTCCGACAGCAAGATTCCGATTGCAGAGAAAGCGCCGGGGTTCCGTGGCACAACCACTTTCGGAATCCGCATCGATCGCGCCAGGTCTGCGGCGTGCAGTCCTCCGCCCCCGCCAAAGCAGATGAGAGCGAAATCTCTGGGGTCATGGCCGCGCTCGACGGAGATCACTCTCAAGGCCTTTTCCATGGTGGCGTTCGAGACTGCCACGATATCAGCGGCCAGTTGCGGGGCAGTCTTCGAGCCAATCTCTCTTCGATGCAGGCGTAGGAAATCTGCGAATCCCCGCTCTGTTGCTTGAAGATCCAGCCAGAAGTCCCCGGCCAGAAAGAGGTCGGCGTCGAGGCGCCCGAGCAACAAGTTGGCGTCCGTAACCGTTGGCTGCACCCCGCCGCCGTGGTAACAGATCGGTCCGGGTTTGGCGCCGGCGCTTTCCGGGCCCACGCGCAATGCGCCTCCCGCGTCGAGGCGAGCCAGCGACCCTCCGCCTGCGCCCACGGAGTGAACGTCGAGAACGGGAACCGCCACGGGCAAGCCGCCCAGAGTGGTTTCGTTGGTGGTGCGAGGCAGACCGTCGATCAGGCAGACATCCGTCGACGTGCCTCCCATATCGAAGCTCATGCTGCGGGATAGTCCGAGTCGGCGGGCGAGCCAAGTGGACGCTACGACGCCTCCGGCAGGCCCCGAAAGAATCGTTCGCACAGGCTCGCGCGCCGCTCGCTGTGCGGTGGTGATTCCCCCGCTAGATTGCATCACATAGACGCGACCGGACTCCCCTCCTTGGTAAGGAGGGGGCTGGAGGGTGGTTGCATTCTGGGCTTGGTTTCTGTTCCACCACCCCCTACCCCCTCCTCCATCGAGGAGGGGAGTCGAGTCCTCCCTCACGCCGCGTTCCAGCCGCTCGAGGTACTTGCCCATAGTTGGGATCAGGTAGGCGTTGATGACCACCGTGGCGAGCCGTTCGTATTCACGGAACTCGGGGAGAATCTGGTGAGAGACTGAAACGGGAAGGTGCAGGGCCTTCAGGGCTTTCGCGACCACCCGTTCATTGGCAGGGTTGAGATAAGAAAAAAGGAAGCAGACAGCGATGGACTCGGCCTTCAATCGCTTAAGTTCTCTGACCATTCGGGCGATGGCGGCTGATGAAGGCCGATCCAGAATCGTTCCGCTCGCTGTCGTCCGCTCCTTAATGCCAACGCGCAATTGGCGCGGAACGAGCGGCGGAGCGAGCCGTGCCTCGAAATCATAAAGCCTTGGGCGCGCCTGCCGGCCGATCTCGACGAGGTCCTCAAACCCCTGTGTGGTGACCAGCGCCACCCGCGCTCCTCGCCGCTCCAGCAAGCTGTTGGTACCTACCGTAGTTCCGTGAATGATCTCAAGCGGCGTGGCCGGTCGAACCGGCTGAGCCAGGCGGCGAACGCCCTCGAGAATGCCCCGGGAAGCATCCTCAGGTGTCGAAAACACCTTGAGGATCTTGACCTCGCCGTGATCGATGATCACGCAGTCCGTGAAAGTTCCGCCCGTATCAACGCCAACGCGCATAAGTGCAGGATTCAGGAGTCAGGATTCGGGATTCAGGATTCAGGCAGACCGTAGTTGTCGATCGTCGTACGTGGCCGACGTAAAGCCGCATCTCGCGCGGGCAAGAAACGTCGGAGGGAGCGCCATCTCCGAGTCCTACGCCGGTTTCCCTGAATCCTGAATCCTGAATCCCGACTCCTGCTTTTCCCCCAACGGAAGCGCCGCATGTGCCGCCAGGGTGGAATCGGCAAGTTGCCCGGCTCTTAGCTTGTAATACCCCGCGGATGCGATCATGGCCGCGTTATCGGTGCACAATCCGGGGGAAGGGAAGAGGGCGCGAATTCCGTGCGTTCGAGAAGTCTCCAAAAAGCGAGCGCGCAAAAGTGAATTGCAGGCGACTCCCCCGGAAATGAATACCGAATCGACGCGCGCAATTTCCGCCGCCGCCAAAGTGCGCTCCACGAGGTCGTCGACGACGGCGTTCTGAAAACTGGCGATGAGGTCCAATGTTGCCTGCGAGCACTGCTCACGCAATGCATCGATCGAGACATTTTCGCGCGTCTGGCGCCAGGCTCGCCGCTCTTCCGCCTCGAGGGCAAGAGGCGTGTCGCGGACGCTGTAAAGAACCGCAGTCTTGACTCCCGAGAAGCTGAAATCCAGCGGGTTGCCCTTCATCTTGATGCGGCCAAAATCCACTGCCTGCGCATCCCCATATCGAGCCAGCCGATCGATCATCGGCCCGCCGGGGTATCCCAAGGCGAGCAGTTTTGCGACTTTGTCGAAGGCCTCGCCGGCTGCGTCGTCGCGTGTTTGCCCCAGCCGTTTGTAATTGAAGACCACAGATTGCGAATTGGCCGAAAGGGGCACTTCCTCAACCAGGAACAAACTCGTGTGGCCGCCGGAAACAACCAGCGTCACGGCAGGGAGTGGCGCGGCTTCCGCAACCCGCCCGGCCAGCCGCCCCATTTTGTTTTCCAACAACACTGCGTGGATGTGGCCTTCCAGGTGGTTCACGCCCACCAGCGGTTTGGCGAGGGCGCGGGCCAGCGCTTTGCCATAGACAAGGCCGACCAGAAGCGACCCGATCAGCCCCGGTCCTTCGGTGACCGCGACGCCATCCACATCGCTAATATTAACCTGCGCGCGTGTGCAGGCTTCGTCAACCACCGGCTCGATCCTGCGCAAATGCTCGCGTGAAGCCAATTCCGGCACCACCCCGCCATACTTCGCGTGAATTGCGTCCTGCGAGGCAACAACACTCGAAAGTATCTCTTCACCATTCGCGACCACGGCCGCCGCCGTCTCGTCGCAGCTCGATTCAATGCCCAGAACCAACATGTCTAAATGCTAACACAGGTGCAAAGCAGGAGTCAGGAGCCAGGAGTCAGAATAGGAACCCCGCGACCGGCGTTGTCATTCTGAGCGCGGCGAAGAATCCCTGTAGTTTGGCATCGGCCCAGGTCTAAAGAGCAACTGCTGAGATCCTTCGCTGCGCTCAGGATGACAGCTAATCACTAGATGGGAGCGAACGTCGGGTGACACACTTCTGACTTCTGACTCCTGACTCCTGACTTCCGACTTTTTCCGCTTTTGACTCCAATCGGATCGTGGCAGTAAACTGGCTACATGGGGAAGCTTGCTGAACCTGTGAGATGCTGAGGTGTCCATGAAGATTCGCAAAGCGGTTCTACCTGTTGCTGGTCTTGGCACACGATTCCTGCCCGCAACCAAGGCGCAACCCAAGGAGATGCTTCCGATTGTGGACAAGCCTTTGGTGCAATACGCCGTTGAGGAAGTTGCCGATTCCGGCATCCCGATGGTGATCTTCGTAACCGGGAGGGGAAAGACGGCCATCGAGAACCACTTTGACGTTTCGGCGGAGTTGGAACAGGAATTGGCAGGAAAAGGGAAACAAGAACTTTTGAAGCAAATCCGCTCGATCGCAGGGCTCATGCGATTCGTCTACGTGCGCCAGCAGACTCCCAGCGGCCTTGGCCACGCAATCCTCACGGCGCGCGACGTGGTGGACGATGAGCCCTTTGCAGTTCTGCTCTCTGACGACGTTGTCGTGAATCCTGTGCCGTGTCTAAAGCAAATGGTGGCGGTCTTTGAGCGCTATGGTCGAAGCGTTGTTGCTATTCAGAGGGTACCCCGCAAGGCTGTGGGGAGTTACGGCGTAATTCGCGGCCGTGCTGTGCCTGACGCGGAGTGGCAAGGGCGGCTCTTCCGCATCGACGATATGGTGGAGAAGCCCACGCCGAACGAAGCGCCTTCGAACCTGGCGGTGATCGGACGATACATCCTCACGCCAACAATTTTTCATGAGCTTTCAACGACCACGCCGGGGTCGGGGGGCGAAATCCAGCTTACGGACGGGCTGCGGCGACTACTTACCAAAGAGCCGATTTACGGATACCTGTTTGAGGGTAAGAGGTACGATGCTGGTGATAAGTTGGGCTTCCTTCAAGCCACCGTGGAACTGGCATTGAATCGCCCGGACCTGGGGAAAGAGTTCCGGAAATATCTCAGGTCGTTGAAACTGTGAGAAATAATGCGGGCGGCCTAAGCGCTGTAACAACGGGCCGACTGGCTTCGCTTTAGGATTTCTGGCCGGTAACGGGCTTGTCCTCAGATTTCTTCGACTCTTCCTTCTTTGCGCCTTCGGTGCTCTTCCCTTTGTCCCCATTCCCGGATTCGCCGGAGCTCGTCGAAGGCGGTACGGAAGACTTGTGGGCATAGTCGGTCACATACCATCCGGTCCCTTTGAATTGGATGGCGGACGACGATATCAACTTTTCGAGCTTGCCTCCACATTTCTCGCATTGGGTGAGGGGAGAATCAGAAAACTTCTGGATTTTCTCGATGCGCTGTCCGCACTTTGTACACTCGTACTCGTAAAGCGGCAATTTGACCTCCTTACAAAAACCCTTCTCAAATATTATATCGGCACAGCCCGGTCGCGTCAAAGCCGAGAAGTAGGTAGTGTCCTAAATGTGTGTTACCCTGTGTCTTAAACTCGAAGCTGGGCTTTGCCTGCAACTCACAGCCCCGTAGGGGCGGCCTAGCAAAGCCCAGGCCAACGGCCTGGGACGGGAGGCGGTTTTCCAGGTCGAGCCCTGAAGGGGCGACCTAGGGAATGCGCATCTATCACGCCCCTTCAGGGCTTGAGGCCGGAAATGAATTCTTCTCTTACCGCTTCCACCCAGGCCGTTGGCCCGGGCTGTGCTGGGTCGCCCTTTCAGGGCTGAGAGGGCACAGGCGATGACCAACCCACATTTAGGACACTATCAGGAAGTGGTTCAGCTTGCTCTCGTAGCGGCGAATTTACCTCACCAAATGGCGGCGTAAAGCCGCCTCTACCTCAATCTGAGGCACTTCCAACTCGCGGTTGTCATTGTGTTAGCGAGTTGATACACTAGAATTGACTACGCACAATTGATGCCTATGCCGAAAACACCTACTCCCTCCAAGCCGGACCTGATGGATCCTCTGGAGGATTCCACCAATGGGTCCAAGGGCAAACTCTTCGTGGTTGGCACACCCATTGGGAATCTGGAGGATATTACCCTGCGCGCCATCCGCGTTCTCAAGGAAGCGGATTTGATTGCCTGCGAGGATACGCGCCGCACGCAACAACTGCTCAATCACTATCAGATTCATACACCGACATTAAGTTACCACGAGCATAACGAGATGACTCGCGCCCCGGAACTGGTCATCAAGTTAACGGAGGGAAACAATATCGCTTTGGTTAGCGATGCGGGAATGCCGGTGGTGTCCGATCCTGGCTTTCGTCTGGTTCACCTGGCGGTCCGTCACGCGATTCCAGTAGTTCCGGTTCCCGGCGCGTCGGCTTTTGTGGCGGCTCTCGCAGCGTCGGGCTTACCTGTGGACAAGTTCCGCTTTCTCGGTTTCCTGCCCAGCAAGAAGGCTGCTCGCCGGCGGACGCTCGAAGAAAACAAATCCGCGACCAAAACGCTGGTGTTCTATGAGGCGCCGCACCGCATTTTCGAGATGCTGCGCGATATTCGGGATATTCTGGGAGAGCGCGATGTGGTTCTGGCGCGTGAAGTAACCAAAGTCCACGAAGAATTCTGGCGTGGTACGGTGTCCTCGCTGCTGGAGCGGGCAAAAGGCAAAACCATCAAAGGCGAAATAACCCTTCTGGTGGGAGGCGCCACCCTGACAGAAGAAACTGCGCCTGCCGAATCGCCCATCCAATCCGAAATCCAAACGCTGATGGCCGAGCGCGGACTTGATGAGCGTGCGGCTCTGAAGGCCGCTGCAAAAGCGCGAGGAATCTCCCGCAGTCAAGCCTATCGCCTCTGGCAGAGCGAGAAAACCAAGCCCGGATAATCTCAACCGGCCTACCTCCTTCGTTTCTTCATTAATCCAATAAAACAACAGGTTGCCGCCCAACGTGTGCGGGCCTCGGGGCTCGCTCTTCGTAATCGGACCGTCCGGTTAAAGCCCTGCCTTTCGTTGCCGAAGGAATCATTGAAGAGAGGCAGACATGCCGGCACAGCTCAACCTAGCGGAAGCGGCGCGTTTGGAGAAGGAACAGAGTCAAGAGGCCAGGGTCCGGGCTCTGCTCGCGGACGGAATCCCCACTCTGCCCGCCTACGTTTTTGAGCTCAGCTCCTTATTAAGTTGCGTGCCCGTGGACCTCAGGCGAGTCTGCCGGGTGATTCGAACTGACCCCAGCCTCGCCGCGCAAGTCATACGATTGTGTAATTCGGTGATGTTGGGTTTGCGGGGAAGAGTCTCGCACATCGAACACGCCGTCATTCTGTTGGGGACGGAGCGCCTAAGGACCCTGGTGCTGACCTGTTCGTTGGTCCAACATATCGGCAACTTCTTATCTGCCGCGGACTTGCAATCCTTCTGGCAGCACAGTTTATTGACTGCGACCTTGAGTGAGCGTTGCGCCTTTAGTCTCCGCTATATGGAGACCGAGCAAGCGTATTTGGCCGGGCTCCTTCACGACCTTGGCGTCCTTCCCCTGATTCTGCTCGCGGCGGGGTCGCGAGAATCCAAGCTCGCTCCTGGCTCCATAGCGTGGGGTGAATCGGTTGAACTCGAGCGCCAGCATTGTGGCGTTGACCATTGCATAGTGGGCAAGTGTATCGGCCTCACTTGGAACTTTGCGCCGCAGATTATCGAAGTCCTGGAGTGTCACCATCGGCATCAGGACGCAAAGTACGACCGGACTTTAGTTGAGATCGTTGTCGCGGCGGATCTTGTGTGCCAGATGCACGGCGTGAGGGTGGGGGGAGAGCCTTCTCGAATCGCCCTCGCAGACCGCAACGTTTACAAGAGCCTGCTTGATAATTCCACCGAAAGCTTGACTGAGGCCGAAAAAAGCGAACTCGCGAAGATCCTGGAGCTTGAGTTTCCAGAAATTATGCACCTCTTGGAACTGCCCATCGCCATGATTTGGGGGTAATACAGGGATGAAACCCGTGAATGTATTGATTGTGGATGATTCGTCCGTGATGCGGAAGATTGTTGGGCGCTCTCTGCGCCAGGCAGGACTTGATCTCGTCCAGGTGCTCGAAGCCTCGAACGGGTCGGAAGCGCTATCCCTCGCCAGAGAGAATCCCCTGGATCTTATCCTGAGTGACATCAACATGCCTTTGATGGATGGGCTGGAATTCGTGCGACAGCTGCGCGGTATCGAGTCGGCCCAACACACCCCGGTGGTCATGATTACGACGGAGGCGGGGGAAGGCCACGTGGTACAGGCCCTCTCTCTGGGCGCCTCCGGGTACATTCGGAAGCCTTTCACTCCCGAACAGATCAAAGAGCGCGTTATCCCACTGCTGCGAGGTTAACAATGGATCAGGCGATCACTGCCGAACCGGAACGAGTTCGGATCCACCTTTCCGCCCGAGCCGCTGGGCCGGGGGCCCAGGCGGTCGGGAAAGCCGCCGACGCTCAGCAGCCAGTGGCGCGTATTGATTGGCGCGAGGAGCTGGCGAAGGCGGCCAGCGAGGTCTTTGACGTCATGGTCGGAGCCCCATTGACCGCCCCCCCGGAGCCGCGTCCGCCTTTTATCCCGGATTTCGCCGCCATGGTCGGCATTGCGGGCAGTCTGTGTGGTTCGGTGAGCCTCCGTACGACGGCGGACTGCGCCAGGAGCATAACCGCCAAGATGCTCGGCGGCGACGAAGTCGGCGCGGCTGAGGCTGCGCAGGATGCGTTCGGCGAAGTGTGCAACATGATCGCCGGCAGTTTTAAAGGCAGGATTTCCGGCTTGGCGGACGGTTGCGCGCTCTCCGTGCCCACCGTGATCTTCGGCAGAGATTTCACGCTTTTCTCCCTTGCCCGTGGAGAGCATTACGAAGTGACGTTCGAATTTGAGGGTAAACTCCTCTCAGTGAGCTTGGACTTGCAAGGCTAAACAGCCCCCGTGAGATTCTCGCGGGGCGCAGACGTGCCGCTCTTTGGCATGTCTGGTTTTTCGACCCTGCGCTTCTGCCATTCAAACGTGGCTCATACATCTCCACAACCGTCGTCAGGACGTATGCGCCACCCGCGGTTTCTCACTACCCGCTTTCCGGTTCCTCGTCGGGCACGAGCGCACCGCCTCGCAGCGCCACAGGGTAGACACGCGAACGCAGGTCAGGAGCAGGAAGCGCAGAGTTTGTGCCGTTCAAATTCTGCGGCTTATTTGTAGGTATGCTTTTGTAGGCAGAACACCTGGCCCGGCCGGAAATCCGAATTCCGGAAGAACCGCAGAGTCTCGAAACCAGAGACTCTGCGGTATCAGCTTTCCCCCCGCTGCATCGCTCAGCTTGGCAATCCACGCGCTCCGTTAATGCGGACGCCCGCTGCAGGATGCTATTCGCTCAGGATCACGCTCAAGAGGCCATTGTTAACGGTCAACGCGCCGTTGCCCGCGTAATCGATAAAGCCCAGCGTCCGGAACTTGTTCATGAAATGACTGACCCGCGACCGGGTGGTACCGACCATTTGGGCCAGGTGCTCCTGATTGATTCCGGGGTGGACAGTTTCGATCCTGCTTTCCTTGCCAAAATGCGCTAGCAATAGGAGAATCCGAGCCAAGCGTTTCTCGCTGGAGTTGAAAAGCTGGTCGACCAGGTCCTCTTCAAAGCGAGTGTTGCGTGAAAGCAGGTGCGTGATGAACAATTCCGCGATTCCGTGCTCCTCGTGAAGCAGACGCACCATCAGCGCCTTCTCGACTCGGTAAAGAGTGCACTCCGTCACCGCGCTCGCTGTGGAGATGCGCAACAGCTGGCCGGCCAGGCATCCCTCACCGAAAAACTCATTGTCGCCCAGAATGCTGACGATCGCTTCCTTACCTTGTTGGGAGGTCACCGCCAGTTTCACCTTGCCATGTTTAAGATACCACACGGAATCCGCGGGGTCTCCCTGCGCGAAGATCGTGCGGTTCGTCCCGTATTCTAGAACGGTTTTCCCTCGCGAGATTCCTGCGAGGAATGCTGCCCAATCGACGGGTGGAGTCTTCCCGTTTGCTGAAGCAAGGGTAGGCTTGCCTTTGTCGTTGGGTCTGACAACCTTGGCCTGGCTCTTTTGTGGGGTCATAACAATCTTTCCTTTCTCCTTGCGGAAGGCGAGTCGGTGGATAGGTCAAGATGGAATCCGCGCGAAAACATATCAACTCGAACTCTTGATCCCGAACTCTAGTTCTCCCCCAAAGAGCGTAGCCTTCGCGGAAGGTCTTGTCTGTAGGCCATCGAACACCAGCTTGGAATATAATCTGAGGCCGAGCAGGCGCAGTGCAGACTCCGTCTTTGATTCTGCGGTTCTTCCTTGGATCACGCTTCCGCATCCGAGGGCGGGCCGCCGTCATTGAGATTTGTGGTTTTTCCGCCAGAAGAGCCACAGACCTCAATCCCGGAGGTCCGATGCGCTACACCTGTTCAGAGTTGCGCGGTATCGCTTGCGGGAATCGACACAAGGATCTTATCGACTGTTGCCTTTCCGGAAATCTTCACGCGTTCGGCTTGAAAGCGTTTCCTTGACCCAGGGGTCCATCGCCATACCTGTCCTCCCGGATAGCTCCGTAACACTCGCAGGCGCACTTTTCCAGCTTGGCGCGGCTCAGAATCTGCACTTCACCACGGGTCCACTTGATAGTCCCCTTTTTCTGCAACGTTCCCGCTGCCAAGCTTACCGTGGGTCGGTCCGTCCCGAGCATCGTGGCAAGGAAATCTTGGGTGATGGCAAACGTCGGGGAATCCACCCTGTCCTGAGTCATCAGTAGCCAGCGTGCAAGGCGCTGTTCGATATTGTGAAGTCGATTGCATGCGGCGGTTTGAGCCGTTTCCAACCAGTGAGTTGCTGCATACCGAATCAGCATCTGTTGAAGTTGTGGACTTGATCGCAAGGCTCTTTGCAATTCGTCGACTCTGACTCTGAAACCATCTCCGGCGATTTGTACGACCTCACGCACTTGGCTCTTCCTCATGCCCACCGCCGCCGGGATCCCTGCAAACCCTTCCTTTCCTACTTCGCCTACTTCAACCGTCCTTCCGTCTTCCGTCTCAATGACCAGAGACACCATACCTGCATTC
>JBEKLY010000164.1:0-17147 GCA_050010015.1 Terriglobia bacterium | reverse complement strand
GCGCTTGCCGGGCTACATGTTGAACGGGTAATCTACAAGGTGAATTCCTTTCAGTTCACAAGATCAGCCAGGCTTGTCCTGGCACTCCAGAGGAGGGCAAAAAGCGCCCACCTCTGCGCTACGCGTTTTTGCTCGCCAGCGCACGGATGCCTGCCAATGAAAACTCGGCGATTTGCCGGGCGATCTCGTCAACATACTCCGGGGTGAACTCGAGCCTCGGGTTCATGTGCTTCAGCACGGGCTTTCCCCCGGTGAAAAAGAAGCATTGGGCGTGCACCATCCCGGCCGAGAATTGCGTCCGAGGGTCGTCGGCGGGCAGGCCTGACACCTCGCTGACCAGTTGTGCCAAGCGGCGGCCGCTAGGAAGAATGCCCTTTTCGACAATGAGTCCAAAGGCCGGGCTAGGCTCCGCCATCTCGCGGCCGATTAAATCCACCATCCAGTTCTTTTCCTCGCCCATGACTCTCCTCACCATGAGCCGGATGTAATCGCGCAAGCGCTCCTCAGGCGTTCCTCCTTCGCCCGCGTCCATGGCTTCCTGTTTGCTGCGGTCCATGGCGTCGGCGACCATGCCGATGACTTCCTTGTACAGGCCCAGTTTGTCGCGGAAGTGGTAGTTGACTGCCGCAGGGTTTGCTCCCGCCAATTCGCAGATTTCGCGCACGCCGGTGTTTTTGAAGCCGCGCTTGGCGAACAGCCTGATCGCTGCCTGGAGCAGGCGCTGGCGAGTTTCGTGATCGGCATGTTTAGGGCTCATAAAATCAAACAATCGTTTAAAACATATGTATAAAACAACTGATTAAGCCTGTCAAGAGAATTCGTCTGGCCCCATTCGGTGACCCTCATTACCCTCTGACTTCCAGTTCGTTTTCAACCATAAATGTGTTTTTGTGCCCCTCTTAGGCTCAAGTCCGGCCTGTCATCCTGAGCGGAGCGAAGGATCCCGGCAGTTTTGTGTGGGTCAGCGACTTACGAGAAACTGCAGAGATCCTTCGCTGCGCTCAGGATGACAAGAACCCGAGTCTCTCCAGAGCTTCTCTGCGGTTCGTCCACGGCAGTTATCCGACGGACCGCAGCGCCTCGGCGATGTTGCCCTTTGCCGCGCGGTACGCAGGCCAGGCCGCGGACAGAATGGCCAGGGCGACGGCGAGGACCATGCAAAGGAGAATGGTCTCCGGCCGCATTCGCATGTCCGCGAAGACCATGGAACCGATGTTCCTCAGGGCCATCGCGTCGTAGAGCAGTGTGGCGCCGCCCACGCCCAGCGTCGCCCCACCCACCGTCAGGGCCAGCGACTCGCCCACAAAAAGCGCCAGCACATGGCGCGAGGTGAATCCCAGGCTGCGCATCAGGGCTGCCTCGGTGACGCGCTCCCGGATGGACATGGCCACGGAGTTCGCCACGATGAGCAGCACGGCGAAGGCTACCGCCGCTCCGACCATGAGAATAATGCCGCGAACGTTTCCCAGCATCGAGATGAAAGAGAGAAGAAAGGCCCCTTCCGCCTCGGTCTTGGTTTCGGAATCGGTATCCCGGAAGGTCCGGTCGATGGCCTGCCCCACGCGCGCGGCGATTTCAGGCCGTTCGACGCGAATCCAGAAAAGGTTCACCTGGTTGAATTCATGCATGGCCTCGTTCAGGTTGTCGTAGTGAAAGTAGAACTGATCGTCGGGGCCGCCGGTGAATACGCCGCGCAAGACAAGTTCAGGGCTGATTCCGTAGGGACTCCCCAGGAGCGTAATTCGGTCGCCAATCTTCCAGTGGAACTTCTCGATCAACTGGCGGCCGGCCACTGCCGCCACGCGCTCGCTTTTGAAGGCCGCCAGTTGGTCGGGAGGGATGCGAGCCATATCCAGCACGTCAAACACCACGTTGGCGTCGACAGCGAAGTTGCCGAAGGAGTTTTCGGGTTCCTTCCAATATCCGCCAAACCAGTTCATGGGGGTAACCGCCAGCACTCCCGGCACCGCTTGGATTTTCTGCCGGTAACTGGCAGGCATCATGAAAGTCAGGCCGGTCAGGCGGCGTACCATCATGCGAGGGCTTCGTTCCTCGCCCTCAAACGGCTTGCCCAGCGCTGTATAGACCATGGCCAGAGAAGATAAGAGGAAAAGCGAAACGGCCACACTCGAGGCGGTGAGTATGGTCCGGCGCTTGTTGCGTAACAGGTTTCGTAGCGCGAGTCGTAACATAAGTTGACAGTCAAAAGTCGAAAGTCGAAAGTCGAAAGTCAAAAGGTTAAAGTCTAAAGGCTAAAGTCTCACGTCTAGAGTCCAACTGATGTCTGTGCACCTCGCAGGTTTTTAATCTCCAGGTTGTAACAACTTGCTCGGTCAACTTCTAGCCTTTAACTATCCTTCACCGTTTACCCTTTCCCAGCCGATGTGGCGGAGCGCATCGATCGTCCGGCGGCGATTGCGCAAATGGTTCCTCACGACCAATTGGCCGCGAGTCATGGCTGCTGGTAGATTCTACGCCCAGTGAGGGGGAAAGTTCAGAGGGAATTCGAGACGGGGACATTCTGTGCGTTGTTGTAGTTTGGCTTGTAGCGTTGCAGCGCACCAACCGCGTAGCGCTGACCGTTAGGTCAGCAGGGAAGCTGCCGACCTGAAGGTCGGCGCTAGAGAAAGTGTCAGGTGAAAGGCAGCCGAGGTGTGCAACTGCACGGGCAGGATGCCCACGCCACAGCGGGCGAGACGCCCGCGCTACGTCTCCGGCCTTATCCCGCATAGCGCAGGGCATCCGCGATGCTCAGGCGCGAGGCGCGGTAAGCCGGGACGAGAGTGCTGGCTAGGCTGGTGAGGATTGCAACCGCCAAGGCGGCGAGCACGCCCGTCGCGCCGATTTCGAGGTTGACGAGCAGGCCGCCGCCCAGCGCGTATCCGCCCGCGGCCTGGCAGATCGCCCAGGCGGCTAGGCAACCCGCGGCGGCGCCCACGAGAGAGATGAGGAAAGACTCCGCCGTGAGCATGGCCAGCAGGGTGTTGGTGGTGAAGCCCAGGGCGCGAAGCACCCCCAGCTCCGTGACTCGCTCGCGAATCGACATAGCCATGGTGTTCGCCATGATAAGCAGCACCGCAAAGGCGACGGCTCCGGAGATGATGATCAGAATCAGCTTAACATTGCCAAGCCAGGAGATGAAATTCACCACGAACTGTTTGACGGTTTGGGTGCGGGTCTGGATGGTTTCGTCCTTGAACTGTGCATCGACGTTCTTCATCAAGGACGGCATCACCTCCGGCGAATCGGCGAGAATCCAGAACTGCCCGGTCACGTTGGGGCTTCCCAGGACGTCGTTCAGGTAATCCCAGTGGAAAACCAGGTAGGACTGCTCTTGCTCCTGGTCCGACTCGTAGATGCCGCGCAGAATCAGATCGACGCCCAGCCCGAAGTAGTTCGGGCTGCTCACGTGAATATGGTCGCCTACCTTCCAGCCGTATTTGTTCGCCGTGTTGCGCGCCGCGAGCGCCGCAACTTTTTCGCGCAGGAATTGCTTTTTTGCCTCTTCCGGCAATCGCCAATTGGGGAAGAATGTGAACAGCACCTGGGGATCGAGGCTCAGGGAAGGGATGACCGTATCTTCGTTCTTGTATCGAGCGTCGAACCAGAACACCTGGGTGACGGAGCGCACGCCCGCCAGCCGTTCGATGCGGCTGCGGTAGCTGATGGGCATAGGCTGGATCGCCGAAGTGGCAGCCGCCACGATCAGGACCAGGTGGGAACGCTCGGTGTCGGAAGCCGGCGGCGCCTCGAGAAAACGATAGGCGGCGAAGAAGACGAGCAGAAGAGCGAAGGAGACCGCCACACTCGCCGCCGTCAGCAGCGACCTGCGGCGGTTGCGGACGAGGTTGCGGAAAACCAATCGGAGCATAAATCGAAATTCGAAATTCGAAATTCGTACGCTGAGATGCCGCCCTGACAGATCGGCACGGTGTTAAGCGGATTTCAGTGAATCAAGCCTCGCTAAGAGAACAGTGTAGCATGGGATTTCGGTTGTCCTGGCTCATGCGTCCCGCTCGCTCTCGGGGGAATGACATGTCTTTCGAGTAGGGGCGGTTCGAGAACCGCCCCTACCAGTCGGGTTCGCGGGAGCGATGAGCCATTTGCCGGTGTGCGATAATCTGAAGCGAAGGGGGAACCAACCATGCCGGTCGCGATGAAAAGGGCTTACGAGGCGCCTACCGCCAAGGACGGGTACCGCGTGCTTGTGGACGGACTCTGGCCCCGGGGTGTCACCAAGGAGGCGTTGAAGCTCGACACCTGGATGAAGGAAATCGCGCCTTCGGCAGCGCTGCGGAAATCGTACTGTCACATTCCTGAGAAATGGGAGGACTTCAGGAAGAAGTACCGCCAGGAACTGTCAAAGGCTCCGCGTAAGGCTCTCCTTGTTGAGTTGCTGGAGCACGCTCGCCACGGCCAGCTCACCTTGGTTTTTGGTTCCCGCGACGCGGAGCGCTCGAACGCCGCCGTCCTCGCCGAAGTGATCAGAGGGGAATTGAGTCATTGACCCATTGGTTCATTGAGCCATTGAGTCATTGGCGGCAGGAATGCCCGTGAGACTGGCCACCCAGCTTGAGACCTCGTTTTTGCTCCAGGGTTCGAACCGCGAGTTATCGCATGCCCGCGGGGAGCCTGGCCCTCCAACTCCGGGGTTCACGATGAAGGTGCATGATTGCGACAATGAGCACAACATCGCCCCGGACTTGATAAATAACTCCGAAAGGAAACTGTTGGTTCGGCAGCGGCGGGTGCGTCTCGAGATGGGCGCCCAAGCGTCGGGGTATTGAAGTATTCTTTGGATGGCGCGCTTTACTTCCTCAATGAACTGGGCGCCGAGTCCTTCTCTCTGGGTTTCGTAGTAGGCGGCCGCCTCATCAAGCTCAGCCTGCGCGGGGGCTAGAAAATTGACTTCCATCACGGCTTCACGCGGCTGGCCGCGTCAAAGGCATCACTCGCGGTAACAGCCTTGATCTCTCCGCGCTCGAACGCCTCGATCCGATCTTCCGCCTCTGCTGCCCACAGTGCGTCGATGCGGTCCACAGGCGAAGCTTCAAGGCTGCTCAGCAGGCGGTCCGCGAGTTCGGCCCGTTCCGCAGGCGGCAACGATAAGGCTTCTTCGAGAACCTGCGCGCCTCGCTTAGACATGAACGATCCTCCCTTGAGGAATTGTATCATCAGTTTGCAAAAACAACTGGGTAACGGAAGAAACCCCTCCCCCGTCCGGCGACGGCTGAAGACGGCGCCGTCGTCGGACACCCTCTCCCCAAGGGAGAGGGCAGTCTTCTCGAATGTGGGCCTACTGCTCGTTGGTGGTTACCCCTGAATCCCGACTCCTGAATCCTGACTCCCGCCTTTCAGTGCACAGGTGCCGTGGGGGCGGCGCGGAGCTGGATTTTCTTCATCAGAAACATGAACGGGATCATGGCGAGGAAGGTGAGGCCGAGCAGCCAGAATGTGTCGGTGTAAGCGAGCATGGTGGCTTGCCGGACCAAGTTGCCATACATCATGCCGTGCGCCTGGTTGAGCGCCTGCACGGGGTTTGAGCCTTGCGACATCAGGAAGTGGCTGGCGCCCGAAAGCGACGCCGAGTAAGCCGGGTCGAGTGGTGTGAGGTGGCTGACCAGCGTGGCCTGATGCACCTGTGAACGGCGGGCAATGAGGGTGGAGACGTTGGCGATTCCGACGCTGCCGCCGATGTTCCGCGCCAGATTGATGATGCCCGTAGCGTTATTCATCTTTTCTTTGGGAATGAAGTAAAACGCCATCACATTGATGGGCGTAAAGAGAAATGCCATGCCGAGGCGGGAATAGGCCCAGGCGCTGACGGCGGTGGAGAAGCTGATCTGCAGGTTGAAATGGGCCATGTGGAGCAGCGAGAAACCGGTGATGGCCAGGCCGATGGCCACCAGCCATCGCGCCTCGATGACCTGGGTCAGCCGGCCCACAATGGGCAGCGCGACGAGGACCAGCAGGCTGCCCGGCGAAAGCACCAGCCCGCTCAGCAAAGCTGTATAGCCTAGTAACGTCTGGAGGAGCAGCGGCAGCAGCACGGTGCTTCCGTAGAGCACGAATCCCAGCATGAACATGGTGAAAGTGGCGAGGGCGAAGTTGCGGTCCTTGAGCATGCGCAGATCCACAATGGGGTCGTCGCTGTATAACTCCCAGAGGAGCGCACCCACCAGGCCGACCAGCGCCACCGCCGCGCAGCCGATGATGAAATTCGATCCGAACCAGTCCTCCCGCTCACCTTTGTCCAAAACCACCTGCAAGAATCCCAGACCCACGGTGAGCAGACCCAGCCCGATGTAGTCAATCTTTGCCTCACGCCAGTTTTTCCTGATCAGATACGGCGGGTCGAAGATCAGCAAGTAGGTGAAGATCAGGGAAAGGATTCCGACGGGGATGTTGATGAAGAAGATCCAGCGCCAACTGTAATCGTCAGTGATCCAGCCGCCCAGCGTGGGGCCAAGGATGGGCGCCACAACCACACCCATGCCGTAAATGGCCATCGCCATCCCTTGCTTGTGTCTTGGGAAGCTTTCCACCAGGATGGCTTGCGAAATGGGTTGAAGCGCGCCTCCGCCCGCCCCTTGCAGAATGCGGAAGAAGACCAGCAGCGGCAGCGTGGGAGCCAGGCCGCACAGGAACGAGCTGATGGTGAAGAGGGCCACGCAGGTCATGTAAAACCGCTTGCGCCCGAAGAGCGACGAGAGCCAGCCCGTCAGCGGCAACACGATGGCGTTCGAGACGAGGTAGGAAGTCAGGACCCAGGTGCTCTCGTCCACGCCCGCCGAGAGGTTGCCGGCGATGTGCGGCAAGGCCACGTTCGCGACACTGGTGTCCAACACCTCCATGAAAGTGGCCAGCATCACCGTCAGGGCGATCACCCAGGGATTGGTCACCCCGCCTTGTCGAGCGCGAGCGAATAAACTTCTCATGCGTCCACTTCGTTCACCGTGCCACTGTCATTCTGAGGCCCGGTTGTCAGAGGCCGAAGAATCACTTTAGTTTGTATTGATGATCCGGCGGCGGGAATGGCTCGCAGACTGACGAGCGCGGACCCTGACATCGGGATCCGTGCTACAAACTGACCCCCTCACCCGGCCCACCCCGGCTGAAGAAAACGCCGGCCGGTGCGGTCCACCCTCTCCCCCAAGGGGGAGAGGGTTTTTCGCTTAGGGCAAGGGAGCGCTCTCGACGATAACCGCAACGCTCTTCCCCTGGATCCTGAATCCCGAATCCTCAATCCTAAATCCTAGTCCTCAAAGCTCCCGGTGGCTCCCTGGAAACCGTGAGATGCCTGCTTAAGAACCCACTTGAGCGCCCGAGCCGCATCGTAGCAATATCCGAGGTTGTGATTGAGGGTCGAGAAGCAATGCGTCTGGCACTCCTTTTTCATCTCGTTCAATTGCGGAACTTCGAAATTGTGATTGCCCACCACGCCCCAATCGTGCCTGGCCGAGTACATGGGGAAGCAGGGTGCGAGCGTGCCGTCCACGCGAATGATGAGCGAGTTCTGGCCGGCCCGGCAATTCCACGGCTCAACCCTCCCGCGCATGAAGGCCTTCATATGCTTCAGCCGTTCGACGGAGTTCACCATCTTGTAGCCGGAGCGATTCTTATCGATCAGCCAGTCGATCAGGGAGTCGACGCGCGGCCAATCCTCCTTCTCGATGAAGGTGATGTTATCCTGCATGTGCTGGAAGTGCTCCTGCTCGAGCATGGGCGATTCGTTGATGTGATAATCGGTAGCGATGCCGTACGCGTGCGCGATCTCCGTTAACTCCTGCACGTCTTCGAGGTTATTCTTGCAGATGTTGATGTTGAAGAAGACGCCATATCCGTAGCGATACTGTTTCTTAATCAGATAATCAAAGTATTTCCGAACCGGACCCAGCGCCTTGGGCAGCCCCGGCTTCTCCTCGACCGCATCCACAGCGAAATTGACGATGGCCACGCCCGCGTCGGCAACCCTGTCGATGACCTCCGTCCGCATCAGGCGGGCGTTAGTGGGCAGGTAAACCCAAAAGCCTTTCTGGGCGGCATAGTAGATTACCTTGTGCGCAAACTGGGGTCTCAGAAGCGGCTCGCCGCCCATGAGCGCCAGCACCCGGCAAGAGGTGGAGTGCAACCAGTCGATCGACCGCCGCGCCGTATCCTCCGTCATTCCCTTCACGCGATTGTCGAAAGCCCAGCAGTAATGGCAATCGAGGTTGCATTTCCACTCCGTAAACAGGTAGGCAATGATGGGGTGGAAATCTCCCGGCAGCACGCGAGACTTGAGGTAGGGGAATAACCAGCCGCGCATCGCCCGGTAGACGAGCGGAGCGGTCCAGTAACGCTTGTACGGATCGGTCGAGGTGCCGTGTTTGTCGGCCTCCAGTTCTTCATCGGTCAGCAATTCCGGGTGTTGCGGAAACACCGGCTGTGGCAGGCTAAGCGGTTCTGCGGAAGGCGGAGGCGGCAGGAGCGGCCTCTGCGCTGGATTTTTCAGCAGATCGTGAAGTTGAACGTCCAACCGGAAAGGCGGAGTGTGGCCGCCCGGCTCGGGGGTATGCTGAAAAACGGACATAGTTATCTCCTCTTCTTGATGGTTTGAAGTTCATTTGAAACACTAAGCCCCACAGGATTTGATGCAAAAGACCGCTAAAACGGACAAATTGTCTTCATTTCCTCCTTCCTGAAAACCAACTCCCGCGCAAAACATTATACGGGCACGCGACGTGCTCCTATCGTTCAGTTCTCACGTACGGGCGGCCCTTGTGGCCGCCCTTGGGCAACCACAAGGGGTGCCCCTACTGGTGTCCCGAGTCAGAAGATCGTTAACAAAATCTTTTTCAAGCTCGACCGTTCTTTAGAGCCCCGTCAGGGGCGGCATAGAGTAGCCCAGGGCGTAAGCCCTGGGTTATAGGGGCCTCACCCCGCCTTCGGCACCCCTCTCCCGCGGCGCGGGAGAGGGGACGGGGGTGAGGGTGGGGTTCTCGCGACCCACGGCTTGCGACGTGGGCTACTCGCTGCCGCCCGCTCCGCGGGCTGAATTCCTCAACGAACTTCTGACTCAGGACACTAGACTAGAGCCCCATAGCATTCAGGATACTGGCCAGTACCCTCTCGTCCCCCAGTTTCGAGGAGATCATCATGTCGTAAAGGTGACGGTTGGCCCAGTCCTGGTTGTAGTACCGGCGAATGAGGGCCGCGCGCTCCTGGTCGCGCGCCTCGAGAGCAAGTTCAGCTTCCGCCTTGCTGGCGTGACGGCTTCGAATCCGGCGCAGACGCTCGACGCGCGGAGCGTAAACGAACACATGAAAAGCGTCGCTCCGCTGCTGGAGGATGCATTGGCTGGCTCGCCCGACGATTACGCAATTTCCAATGGCCGCCGCTTCCTCGATCACTTGCCGGGAGAGCGAAGCCATCGCGTCGGCGTCGAACAATTCGGGCATGGGACCCGCCATGGCGCCGCGCATCAGTCCGCCGTGCCAGAGCGAAAGAACGATGCGGTTGATCCAGGGATCCGGACGTTCATCGTATTGTTCAGCCAGCTTGGGATCGATGCGCGCGTGTTCCGCGATCTTCTCCACCAGACACCGGTCCAGTAGTTTCCAATCCAAGTGGTCCGCGAGGAGTTGTGCGATCCCCCCGCCGCCACTGCCGTACTCTCGCGCCACCGTGACTATTCGAAACATAAAACACCTGGAGTCAGGAGTCAGAAGTCAGGAGTCAGGATTCAGGATTCAGGAGTAAGAACCAGTCTTCACTGGATTTCCGATCGGTCGCGGGCCTGTGACCCACCCTTAGCGACGAAAGTAACAAACATCGTCGTCCCCGCGAAAACATGGACCCAATTCCGGTGGATTCCCGCTTTCGCGGGAATAACGGTTCCTTTCTTCTGACTTCTGATTCCTGACTTCTGACTCCTGACTCCTGACTTCTGACTCCTTCATTTCGTAATAATCGTCGCATCCACATTCATGCCGGGGCGCAAAATCGCTTTATCCGGCGGAACGGGGTCGACGAGAATCTTCACCGGAATACGCTCTACGACTTTGACAAAGTTGCCCGTGGCGTTTTCCGGGGGCAGGAGGCTGAGCTTGGCGCCCGTTGCTCCTGCAATCGAATCGACGTGCCCGGTGAAGGTCTCCCCGTACATATCCACGTGAATCTCGGCCTTCTGCCCGGGACGCACTTTTTCCAACTGAGTCTCTTTGAAGTTGGCAGTCACCCAAACGTCCTGAAGGGGAATCAACACCATGAGGCTTTGTCCGGGCTGCACGATCTGGCCGACCTCCACCGACTTCTTGGTTACCACGCTGTCCATGGGGGCCACCACCGTGGCGTAGCTCAGTTGCAGCTCCGCAGCCTCGAGGTTGGCTTTGGCTTGCGCCACGGCTGCGACCGCAGCCGCAGCGTCAGCCTGTTTGATGGGAACCTGGCGATTATTGGCACGCGCTTGCTGGATCCCGGCCCGCGCTATGTCCACTTTGGCCTTGGCACCCAACATGGCGTCCTTGGAGATTTCCGCACCTCGCTCCGCAGCAGCCAGTTGATCCTTGGCCGCCGCCAGCGTGCTTTCCGACACGCGCGCCGCCGCCCGGTAAGCATCGAACTGTAGCTGCGAGATCTCCGCTTTTTCAACGAGTGGTTTCATGCGCGCCAGGTCTGCCTGGGCGCGGTCACTGTCGGCCTGACGCGCGTCCACGTTGGCGCGGGCGAATTCGAGTTCTGCGGTCGAGTCTTTTTGGTAGGCTGACTTGGTGCGGTCATATTCGGCCTGCGCGCTGGCGAGTTGCGCATCGGCGGAGGAGGTATAGCTTTGGGTGGTTTCCTGGGTCATCGGCACTCCCACCTCAGCCGCCTTAGCCTGGCTCTCGGCAAGAGCCAAGGCCGCTTTAGCCTGATCCGCCCGAGCCTGGTAGTCGCGAGGATCGATGCGCACCAGGACTTGTCCCGCCTTCACCGCTTGGTTGTCAAGCACCTGCACCTCGGAGATGTCACCATAGATCTTGGCAGCGATCGGGATGATATGGCCGTCCACCTCGGCATCGTCGGTACTCTCCCGATTACGGTAGTAGAGGATCAGAATGACGGTTACGACGGCCAGAACCACCAGTGCTCCCAGGGCGGCCCGGCGAAACTTCGGGTCGGCCCATCGGCTGCTTGTGCCTTGGCGCTCCGGCTCCCGCTCCGGTGAGGCAGGCGGCTCCTGGGACACAGCTTTTTCCAGTTCAGCGACGTTCGAATCCATGTTTCTTCCACCTCACTTTGCGTAAAGGCCTTCGGTCTGGCCGATGGCGTGCGCCAGGTCGGCGCGCGACTGATTGTAACCGTAGAGGGCCGCAATCTGGTTATCGTTGGCGCGCGCCAAGGCGTCCTGCGCGGTGATTACTTCGATGTTGTTGGCAACTCCGGCCTGGAAACGGTCACGCGCCTGGCTCACTTCTTCCTTGGCCAGCTTGACTCCCAGATTGGCAACCTCAACTTCGTGCCGCGCGGACTCGAGTTCGGCGACGCCGGTCTTCACTTCCAAGGCGATCTGGTCTCGAAGATCCGACCTTTCCTGCATGACTTTCTTCAGTTCCAGGTTCGTCCGTGTAATCTGGGCGTGGATCCTCCCGCTGGTGATAATCGGCACGTCAAAAGAAACCTGAAGTGTATAAGAGGGAATTGAGCTCCGCAAGGATAAGCCTTGATATGCCCAGTCTCCCCCGAAGTTGATGCTCGGGAGCCTTGATTCGCTGGCCGCCCTTATTTCCAGGCGCGCAACCCTTTCGCGCGCTTCGAGCGCTTTCATCTCGGGACGAGTCAGGAGAGCTTGTTCGACGCTCTCGTTAGCCACAAATTCCGGAGTCTGGAAGAAGCTGGGTTGATCCGCCAACTCGACTTTCTGGTGCGGATCAAGATTGAGAAGCCGCACGAGTCCGTAGAGGGCAACCTCTTCCTGTGTTTGCGCTTCGATAAGGCGCTGCTTTTCGTTCTGTAGCTCGACGTTGGCGCGCAAGCTGTCGAGCCCGGTGCCCACCCCGTTTTTCTGCAAGTCGGAGGCCTGATCGTAAAGGGCCTGCGCCAAATCGACTCGTGATTTCGCCGCCACCACTGCTGCGCCCGCGCGCATGCCTCCCAAATATTGCGAAACCAGCAGCAGCACGATCTGCTCCCGGACAGTAGTTTCCTGGGCTTCACTCGCTCGGACTCCCTGGTGGGCTGCGGCCCACCGCCGCCACAGAGTCAGATCGAATATCGGCATCCCAAAGTTTGGACCCGCCTGAAAAAACTGAAACGGCCCGCCATGCTGCGGGATGCCGGGGAACTTGCTGCCAAACAGAGCATAGATGTTATAGCGCATGGCTCTGTCCACAGTCTGAAAGTCAGCCTGCGGAAGCAGTCCGGAGCGCGCAATGTTCTGGTCCTGCATGCTCTGCGCCAGATTCAGGTCGGAGATCTGGACCTGGGGGTTCTGCTTCAAGACAAGCTGCACTGCCTCCTGGAGCGTTAGCTTCAGTGCCTTGTCCTCTTGGGCTCGCGCCCGCCCGGCGGGGATGAACATGGGAACGAGCAACACAACGAGCATCTTGACAAGGGTTTGTTTGGCCCCCTGCGCTGTTTCGTTGCTCCGCTTCTGCTCCTCGTCGCAGTGTGAGATTTCTTCGATGATGGACCTCGTCATCAGGCCTGTTCCAACCAGCTTTGCTCCTTGGTCATGGATCTTTGCTAAAAGGCACTTTCCTTTAGAATCGATGAAGGTCACGCCGGCGAGTTCCACAACGACATGCTGCCACTTCTCGACGGTCGAACTCCAGCAACGCTCGAACTCCTCGACCCAGGGACCCGCGAGCTTGCCTTCGAGCTTTAACGTGACCTTGCCTTGCCCTTCTTCGACGTAAGTTGTGACTCGGAGCATGATTTGCGATTCACCTCGCCTGCATCAAATAGGGCATTCCCGTGGCCAATAAACTCGATCGCGAATAACAACGAATAACTGTGTGCAGGCAAAGGACTTAATTAAATCTTGGAGGGATTCTGGCGGGTATGACGAGACAGCAGTAGCCGATATTTCGGCACGAGCCGATATTTCGGCACCTGCGCCCGGGGTTCCCACATAGCTAACGCCTTAAGGCTCGAAAACGCGAGTGGTTCTCACAACTTAGCCGGGAACTACGAGGCAGCTTTTTCGGCCTTTGCACTACTAGATCTTGTGCAGTGCGCAAGGATTTCTGGTCTGGAATTTTGAATCTGGAATTTTGAATGCGGCCGACAGGCCGCGCCACGCCTCTGCCTCACTGCCCACTTCCTCACTGCCTACTGCCTACTGCTTTACTGCCCACTGCCTTCCTCGCCCGGGGCATAATAGCCGCGGCGGGCATAGACTGTGTACTTCTCATCATGCGAGGCGTCTTTGATGTGAATATCAATCTCGCGGAAAGCACCATCGTGACGCCGGTTGGTGCTGTAGTAGCCCAGGCTATAGCGCTGCTTCAAGCGGGAGATCACTGTGTCCATGGCGGATCGGATGGAGTTGAGGTTCCTGGCGTCGATGACTTCACCTCCGGTCTCGTGAGTCATCTTGGGTACGGAAACGTCCCGAAAGGAAACTTCCTCAAGGAGGGGAGGAATCACATACATCGAATGAGGGTGAGAGCCTTCCTCAACCTGAATACTGTAAATGACCGCTTCGGCTTCGAGCGCTTGGTGGATGACCCGCTTTTCATCGCAGTATCCCTTTTCCGTATTCTGGTTATCGGAGACCAGGATGATGGCGTGGCGGCGGCCCGGAGCGGCGCGGGCGAGATAAAGCGCCGCTTCGTAAAGGGCGTCGGGAATCACTGTGCCGCCACCGGGGCGAATGGTGGCAATGGCGTCGGCGATGCGTTGGCGATTCTTGGTCAGGCCAACCAGCATTTCCGCGCGTGCGGCGAAGTCGAACAGGGCCACCTGATCGTCGGGCTTCAAAGCGGAGAGCGTGTCGAAGGCGGCATGATGCAGTTGCCTTAGGACCGGCCCCATGGTCCCGCTGCAATCGAGGACGAGGGCAACGGACAAGGGAAGTTGGTCGCGCGAAAAATACGCGACCTGCTGCTCGACGCCGTTTTCGAGGACGCCGAAACTCTCACGCGTCAGGTCGTTCACGATGCCGCCGTTCTGGTCGCGCACCGTCGCTTCGACCAGGACCAGGTCCACGTTCGACTTCAGCCGGTAGTTGTCCCCTGTGCCTGCGGGGGCGAAGTTTTCGACAGGCGGAGCTCCTGCGGCAGGAGGGACTTGGCTGGGAGCGGGCCGGATCCCGGCCAGCGTGAAGACCAAAATAGCGACAATTCGACGCGCTACCGCGTTTCTCATTAAGGTCCTACGGCTTTTCCGATGCACGAGATCATGCATACGTTGCCAAGATACACGAACCAGCGGCCTGCGGAGAAGCGCTTCACGCCAGCCATTCTGATCGGGAACCGCCCGCCTGCTGTTGAGTTCCGCCGACCCCTTCACCCGGTTCCGTCAGCTGACGGACTGAAGAAAGCGCCGGCTGCGGCCCACTCTCTCCCCAAGTGCATAGGCGCTAGAATAAGCCCGTCACCCCACGCCAAGCCCGTCGGCTGACGGGCTCCGGAACCCGATCGAGCCTGTTCTAGCGCCTATGCCCCCAAAGGGGAGAGGGTCTGCACCATCATGGTATCATCACGAGCCTGACACCTGAAACCCGGCACCCGGAACCTGACACCTCCCCATCCCTTCTCGACTGTTTAGGCTTTGCCATTTATAATCGCCGTTGGACGTACCTGGGGGTGGTTATGCGCAGGCGGCTTGGTTCAACGCGAATCGTGGAAGGCACGACTGCGGTGCAGTCGGTAGTGCAGGCGTTCGTCCTGGTGGTGGGGGTCGCGCTTGCGGCTAGGGACGCCCGGCCGCAGGTCACGTTTTTCACACCGGTCACCGATAATGCGAGCTACAACGTGGGCTCGGAAGTTCGTGTTAAGGTAGTTCTCCCACCTTCGGACCAGTTCGGTTCAGCTCCCATTGATATCTCTGCCAATATCCGCTACGCAGGCGAACAGAAGTATTTGGAAGAGAAGAATGTCGAGCTAGCCCGTGGAGTCACGCTTGGAGCAAAGGAATCGGCGACAGAGTATTATCCCTTATGGAAGGTCGCCGAAGACGCAAAAACCGGCCTTTACGAGGTGACGCTTCAGTTGAGCGGGTCCACGTCTGTCACGAATGCGCAAGTAGTTCCTGTTACCTCATTTTCTGTTTATCGGAAACTTGTGAAGATCGAAAGAATCCGGCTTAGCAAAGCTTTTTACACACCGGGGGATGCCATATCCTGCGAGGTCGATCTCAAAAACCTTTCGGGACACGCGATAAGCAATCTGCGGGTCGAGTTCTCCGACCGGTATTGGCCCTGGACCGCGCAAACCTCGGAACGCGCCGGCGTGGATGTCGTAACGATTGCGCAGGATCTTTCTTTGCCGGCGGGCGGTGACCGGCATCTCGAGTCCGCCCGGGCCGCGGTTGTCACGATGCCAAAGCCGCCGGAGCAGCCACACGAGACCCCGGAGGCGAAGGCTGCGGCTGCCAAGCGGGCGAAGGAACCTGCGGTCCAACAGTATGCGGTGGTGGTGTGGGATGGGGCGCGCCGCAACATCTACGACATCGCGTTTAGTTCCGAGGTCTTCGTCGCGCCGGCTGGGATTACTGAGCCGAAACCATATTCTCTGCAGTACGTTTATCCCTCCCTGGACGACGTGAACGTCACGAGCTACCGGCACTTCTACCCTGCCGGCCTTGATTCAGCGGCCATTCAACTCGACCGCGAGCACACCATGTACCCTTCAGGGAGCGAGGCTACGGTGCGCTTCTCCCTGCGCAATCCAACCAGTCAGCCCTGGCGCGGGGTTGCCGTTCGCGCCCGCTTGCTCGACTCCAAAGGGAAGGAACTTGCCACAAAGCAAATAGCCACTGGGGTTAACCTCGACCCCGGCAGCGCGGCGGTTGCGGAGGACGCCACGTTCACACTCCCGGCGGGTCAAAGCGGGATATTCCGGGCGCAGGTGGAAGTAAACGACGCGTCGGGCGAGACGCTGGCAACGAACGTACTGGAGTTGGCCGCTAACCCGCTGCCGCATTCCATTCTGATCTTCTGCGCGCATCAGGACGATGAGGGGGCGCACGCGGGGATGATTCGCGCCGCTATCGAGAATCACATCCCCATTCACTTCGTCTATTTCACCAGCGGCGATGCAGGTTCCTGCGACCGGTACTACGAGCATTCCTGCGCGCCGGATGAGGCCAGGAATTTTGGCGCGCTGCGCATGGAAGAGGCGCACCGGTCCGTGGGCCACCTGGGAGTGCCTCGCGAGAACATCTTCTTTCTCGGACTGCCAGACGGCGGCTCCGGCCAGATCTGGTATGACCACGTGGAGCCGTCGAATCCTTACCTTTCCGTACTGCTGGCCAGCGAACATGCGCCTTACGAAGGCCTCGCCGAACCCAATTTGCCTTTCGCCCGCAAGGCGGTGGTCGAGGCGGCCGAGCGATTCATACGCGAGTTCCAGCCCGAAGTCATTTACACGGGACATCCCGACGAGCGCCACGTGGACCACCGCACCAACAACTGGTTTGTGGTGAAGGCGCTTCAGGAATTGCTCCGCGAAGGCGTGGTCCGCCCCGATCAAACCTTGCTGACTGACCAGGTTTACGGCCCGGGGCCGCAAGCCCATGCGCCGTACAAGTATCAGAAAAACGTCCTGAGCGTTTCCCCCGACGCCATGGCTCTCGCGCAGGAAGCGCAGTGGTATTACCAATCGCAGGGCGGCAACCGCGCGCTGGGACACCTTCGCACCTTCGACAAGCTGCGCAACGAGGAAGTCCACTGGCAGATTCTGGATTGGAAAGATCATGAAGGGTGGAATGAGAAGCAATGAAAGTTAGCTGTCAGTAGTCCGTTGTCAGTTGCAGCACGAGATCGATAGTCCAAAGTCTGTAACGAAATCGGACTCCTGACTAGCGCTTAGTTGCGGAAGTAAGCGTTCTTATTCGTTCGGCGTCGGAAGGGCGGGGCTTCAGCCCAATACTGTTCACTTAAGTAAATACGCGGTATACTGCTCTCATTCAAATGAGAGGAGGACCGCAGATGGCTCGTACGATCGCAAAACTTCCCGAAG
>JBEKLY010000163.1:0-17200 GCA_050010015.1 Terriglobia bacterium | reverse complement strand
GAGCTTTCGAGCTACGCCACATCCCTGGGGATTCGAGTGGCGCTGGCCACCAATGGAACGTTGGTCGACAAGCAGGTGGCGCGCCGGATTCAGGAATCGGGAGTGCGGCGTGTTTCCATCAGTCTGGACGGCGCCGACGCAGCAACCCATGACGCGTTTCGCGGCATTTCCGGCGCCTTCGACGCCGCCCTGCGCGGCTTTCAAAACTTGCGCGAGCTGGGGATGTCGCTGCAAATTAACATGACGATTGCTCGTCATAATGCGCACCAACTTCCTGCGGTGCTGGAGATGGCCAAAGAAATCGGGGCGGATGCCCTGCACACGTTCCTTCTGGTTCCGGTGGGTTGCGGCGTGGACATCGCCGCCGAGCAAATGGTGCCCGCCGAAGAATACGAAGAGATCCTGAATTGGTTCTACGATCGCTCGCTCGAAGGCGGGATCGAGCTGAAAGCCACCTGCGCCCCTCATTACTTTCGCGTCATGCGGCAACGCCGCGCCGCCGAGCGCCGTGCAGCCACGGGCGCACTCGTCGAGACGCACCCGGCAGATGCCGGCGGATCGAAAGATGCCATTGGCCCAACGGAAATGACCATGCCCGGTTCGACGGGTGTAGCGCTCCGTCCGCAGGGCGCCCAACCCGGCCACGCCCATCCCCAGAGCATGAACGCCATGACCAAGGGTTGTCTTGCCGGCACGGGCGTGTGCTTCATTTCACACAGAGGCGAGGTTTTTCCCTGCGGATACCTGCCGGTCCTGGCAGGGGACTTGAACAAGCAATTGTTCGCCGAGATTTGGGAGAGCGCCCCGGTTTTTCAGCAACTGCGCAACACGGATAATTTGAAAGGCAAGTGCGGCTGCTGTGAGTTTCGCAATGTTTGCATGGGATGCCGCGCACGAGCCTATG
Source organism: Terriglobia bacterium (assembly GCA_050010015.1). Taxonomy (GTDB): domain Bacteria; phylum Acidobacteriota; class Terriglobia; order UBA7540; family UBA7540; genus CAVROP01. The sequence goes on along the minus strand of JBEKLY010000163.1, from coordinate 16,296 downwards.
CGGCCAGCGGTGATTATCTTGACGAAGAGCCATTCTGCGTTTACCAACCCCGGCGGAACGGCTCTGATCGAAAGCTTGAAAGTCTCGACCACTGTCATGCTGAGAGAAGCGAAGAATCTCCGCAGTTGTCTGTGAATGCCACAAACCCAGCATAGCCCGAAAGATGCTTCGCGGCGTGCAGCTTGACAGATGGAATCCTGAGGGAGGAAGTACCCATGTTTCAGTTCTGCGATCTCGTTCGTGGCGGCGAACTGGTCCGCGACATCAAGCAGAAGTTCCCGGAGACCGACGAGGTGTTCGTGAAGTTCGGACTTCGCCCCTCGTGCTATGACTGCTCGATTGAGATGGCAGCGCGCAAGGTCGGCGCTTCGCTCGATGACTTGATGGTGGAAGTGAACAAAGCGATCTACAAAACCCGTGGCGTTACTGCTTGATTTATCCTTCGGCCAGATCCGATCCGGCCCTTACTTTTCATACTTGCCATGGCTCAACGAGAACCCGAGAGAACGAAGGTCTTTTTATACGCTATCATAATCAACCCTTCGTTCTCTCGGGCCACAACAAGAGCTAATGGTTAAGTGACAAGGGGCATCAGTTTTAGTATTTAACCTTTACTCTTTATCATTCGTTCCCCGCCCCTCAAGAAAACTCCCACCCCCGGCTCTTATCGATTTCGCAGCGGCTTCGGTTGAGGTAATGTCTTAGCTCTTCGAGTCCGTATTCTCGCGCCAATTCGCGCGCACTCACACCCGGTCGCTTGGCTTTTAACACGAACCAACCTTCCGACGACAACCATTTATCCTCCGCAATGTCGTCTCCGCGCTCCTTCGGGCAGGCGCCCCGCCGCTTAATCCCGCCGCCAACGCCGACACACCCATAGCTGACCCCTTGAGGAACTCCCGCCGCTTCATTTCGTTAAACATCGTTCTCTCCAAATCCTGGCGGCGATTCTAGATCGCCCAATCGGCCATTGTAGACCGCCGATTCCGGAGTCCACGACCTTCAACCCGTTCATGATACTGCCAGATCCGCCGCTCGGCGTCTAGAGCGGCGCGAGGTGTGTGTCTTGCCACACAGGCTGTTGACACGAAGCCAGTGAAACACTACATTCGTGTCATGAAATCTCGCTTGCGGAACATGACTGTCACGTTGGAGGAGAACGTCGCCCACTGGGCAAGCGTCGAGGCTGCGCGGAAGGAAATGAGCGTGTCAAGGTTCCTGGGTGCAATCCTGAAGGAGCGCATGATTGAGACGGACGGCTATCAGCGGGCCATGCGCCGGGCGTTAGCGCGCAAACCTTTCCTAAAGACCGACGGCCGATACCTGTCGCGCGAGGAGGCTCATGACCGCGCCCGTCTTCGTTGGACGGCGTCGTTGTGATTAACCCGTTCCAACGTGATCCGAATGCGCTGCCTCCGGCGTGAGGCTTGAACAAAGGAGAAATGCCATGCAACGTCGCGATTTCTTGTCGGCCATGAGTCTGGGTGGTTGCTCGCTGCTCGCGAGTGCCGGCGCTTCGCCCGTCTCGCCATCCCCCATGCCGGCCCTGCCTGCGAATGCGCCGGGCGGGCGGCGCGCCAAGATCGGCTGCGTCAGTTGGAACTTCCACAGCCTTGGCCCGGGCGCCCACCCCGAAGAAGCCATCGACATCATCGGCAGCCTCGGCTTCGAAGGAGTGGAGCTGATCGCCAACTCCCGCATGGACGTTGACGAGTATTGGACCGATGCCACAATCGACCGCATCAGGAAACAGCTCGGACGAAATCACCTGGTATTAAATCAGTTTCCTTTTTTCCAGCCGGTGGTCGAGGACTTGACGAGCCCTGACCCCGAGAAGCGCAAGGTCAGCCTGGACTACTTCGAGAAGGGCTGCCGCATCGCGCATAAGCTTGGCGCACCGATGGTGAATATCGTGGCGCCTTGGGCGCGGCAATTGAGCGCCGCCAACACTACTTACCTGCCCCGCTACTTCCTCGGCGACGTCAAGCCCGGCGAGAAGTTTCACATCGATATCGCAGCGGGATACAACTTCGACGAACTGTGGCCCGTCTTCACCGAAACCATGAAGAGTTGCCTCGAGCGTGCCCAGGCACTCGGCATGAAGTTCTCCATCGAAAACCACACTTACACCATGCTTCCCGTTTCCGACAGCTTCCTGCGCCTCTCGGATCACATTTCGAGTCCGGCCTTCGGCTGCAATCTTGACTGCGGCTGGGCCATGAACCAACGGGACTACCCTCCCGTCGCCATTCACAAGCTGGGCCGCCGCCTCATGAATCTTCACGTTCGCGATATCGATCCCACCATGCGCGAATACGTTCCCATCGGCAAAGGCGTGATGGATATCGAAGCCATCGCCGACGCCGCGAAAGCCATCGGCTTCACCGGCTTCCTCTCGCTCGAGCAGGACGGCTCGAGCGAAGATATGAAAGAAACCTGCCGCCGCTATATCAGCATGATGAAGGAATACCTGGCTTAGGAATAGAAGGCAGAAAGCAGAAGGCTCCGAAACTCTGTGGGTGGCGCATACGTCGCGACGCGTTGGGTCGCGATGTATGCGCCCTTCGTCGGGTCAGCGATGTGCCGCAGGGCTACTATAAAAGCCCACCTCAATGCAAGTCGTGGTGCGGCGCCCCTCCGACGATCCCAAAGGGCGCATACATGCCGACAACTAGCGTCGGCACGTATGCGCCACCCTTGCTCTTGAGGGATACCCGCATCGACGAAGTTTACGCCTTGGATGTAAAGTGGCCTTGAGGGCAGGCGTCACGTATCGAGGGTCAGGTGCCGGGGAGTGGCGCGGACACTGGTTCCGCAGTTGGCATGTGATCCAGACTCTCAGGATTTGGATTTCTCTTCCAGGACCCTGCGCAAGAGTGGCAAGGCGGCTCGATCCTTTTCCTGGCCGGTTTCTTCTTTCGTCTTGACCAAGTTTTCCAGTGTCAAAACCCGAACTTTGAGTCCCGGACCAACCTCCATTTCCACAGTTTCTTGGAGAAGCTGGTTGTATTCGCGACCCTTTCCGATGGTTCCAAGAAGGTCGAGCGGCCCGAAGCGGGTCATCAATAGCTGATGTCCTTCAGAGGCAAGATGGGAAGGGCCGGGTTTCATTTCGCGGTGGCCGGGAATGCGATAGTGGGCGTGCAACTCTTCCAAGGCTGCCGAGAGGCGTGCGAGGTTGTCCGGCTCGCGGGAATGGACCACGTCGAGATCAAAAGTCGCCATCGGGGCGCCGTGCAGAACGGCACAAACCCCACCGACAATGATGAACTTCACCTTGTGCTGGTGAAGGGTTTTCAGGATTGCGAGATAGTTAGCGGTTGGCGCTGGCATCGCGGAGACTCAGGAGAGACTCGACAGATTGCTGAAGGACTTGCAGGCGCTCGGCAGGGGTGAGCGACAGCATCCAACGAATCAGGGTCAGGTCCACACCGTCTGAGCTGTAGGTCTGCTCGATTCCAGGTTTAGGTTCATTTTCGGTAACGGGACTCAGTAAGGTGCTTTGTGCCATAGGCTGCCACAAACTCGTGCCGGTTTCAATTGTACCAGATTTTCTCACGCCCAATAATTGCGGTCGAGCGAACGGTATTGAATGGCTTCGGAAATGTGGTCTGTGCCGATCGAGTCAGCGGCGGCGAGGTCGGAGATGGTCAGCGCCACTTTGAGGATGCGATCGTGGGCGCGGGCGCTCAGGCCCAGGCGGGACATGGCGCTCTCAAGCAATCGCTCGCAATCAGGGGGGATGTTGCAATACTTGCGAATCTGCCGCGAGCTCATCTGCGCGTTGCAGTACATTTTCTCGCCGGCGAAGCGGCGCAACTGCCGCTGGCGCGCTTTAATGACGCGCTCGCGGATCTCCTGAGAGCCTTCTCCGCCTGAGCCCTGCCTCAGCTCTTGAAAGCGGACGGCCGGCATATCGATGTGAATATCGATGCGGTCCAGCAGCGGCCCCGAAATCTTCGAGACGTAGCGCTGAATGAGCGGCGGAGTGCAGGTGCACTCGCGCGAAGGATCGTTCAAGAAGCCGCAAGGGCAAGGGTTCATCGCGGCGGCCAGCATGAAGCGCGACGGGAAGGTCAGGGACATAGCGGCGCGCGAGATAGTGACCATGCCGTCCTCGACGGGCTGGCGCATCACCTCCAGCACGTTGCGCTGGAATTCCGGCAACTCGTCGAGGAAAAGCAGGCCGTTATGCGCCAGGCTCACTTCTCCGGGACGTGGAATGGCCCCACCGCCAATCAATCCGGCATCCGAAATGGTGTGGTGAGGGGAGCGAAAGGGGCGGGTGCCGACGAGCCCTCCGCCCGATTCGAGCAGCCCGGCCACGCTGTGGATTTTGGTGGTCTGAATTGCTTCATCGAAGGTCAGGGGCGGCAGAATCGTTGGGATGCGTTTCGCCAGCATGGTCTTTCCGGCGCCGGGCGGGCCAATCATCAGGATGTTGTGGCCTCCCGCCGAGGCCACTTCAATGGCTCGCTTGGCGTGAAGTTGCCCTTTGACGTCGCGGAAGTCCACGTTGTACTGGCCGGCCTGAGCCAGCAGGGCGGCGGAGTCCACTTTGGCCGGCACGAATTCGCGCGTTTCATTGATGAAGTCCAGGGCCTCCGGCAAAGAGCGCAGGCCATAGACTTTCAACTCCTCCACCACTGCCGCCTCGCTGGCATTCTCGAGCGGCAGCACCAGGCGCTGGATGCCCTTCTGCCGCGCCATGGCGGCAATCGAAAGAGCGCCCTTGATGGGTCGCAGGCCGCCATCGAGCGAGAGTTCCCCCAAGAACAGGGTGTTCTTGAGGTCAGGTTTCAGGAGGACGCCCGTGGTGCCCAGGATTCCCAGGGCGATGGCGAGGTCAAATCCGGACCCTTCCTTCTTCACGTCCGCCGGAGCAAGGTTTACGGTGATCCTTTGGAAAGGAAACTCCAGGCCGCAATTCTTGATGGCCGATTGTATGCGCTCGCGACTCTCGCGCACGGCGGCGTCGGGCAGACCCACGGTGGTGAAATTGGGCAGGCCGGCGGAAATATCCACCTCGACCTCGACTGGGTAAGCGTCGATGCCGAAGACGGCGGCGCTGAGAGCTTTAAAAAGCATCGGAACCGATTCCTGCAGGAGGATGCATGCCAGGGACGACAAGCCGTGGGGAGCAATCGCAACGGGTAGGGGTAGGGCCTGCCAAACCCTTGCCGATGACCGGCAAGGCATGTTTCTCTGAGCTCAGGCCAGATGGCTCTTACGTGACTGGCCAGTGAGCCCTGAGTCGAGGGAGTATACCAGAACGAACCCCCTGATGTCCCGGGAATCGAGAGCCGCGTCACTACTGCCCTGAGGGCAGCGAAAGGTAGTGGGGCCCACACTCCCCTCCTCAGCGGGAGGAGGGGCAGGGGCGGCGGGTCGTCTCATCGGCAACGCGCAACCACCCCTAACCCCTCCTTACCAAGGAGGGGAACCATCTTCATGTCGAGTGGTGAGCGAAGGATCTGCTGAAGGGTGTTGACATTCTACATCCTGGGGCGTAGAGTGCCTACATGGTGAAACTCAAGAAAGCACTCTATCAAAACCGCATCGAGTTATTGCAAGGCACTCTCGACATGCTCATCCTCCAGACCTTGCAGTGGGGACCGCAGCATGGCTACGGAATCAGCCAGTCGATTCGCGGGCAATCGGGCGAGGTTTTGCAGGTTGAGACCGGTTCGCTCTACCCGGCGCTGCATCGGCTCGAAGAGCAGGGATGGGTGACCTCGCAGTGGAAACAGACGGAGAGCAACCAGCGGGCTAAATTCTATCGCCTGACTCCCGCCGGCAAGAAGCAGTTGCTCTCTGAGCAGGCTCGCTGGACGCAGATCGTTTCCGCCATTGCCGGAATCATGAACCCCGCGGCCAGTGGGAGTGGTTAGTGGCTGGGCGTGCGAAGGAACCGTTGTCATTCCGAGCGCGGAGAGGAATCTCGATTTGTTTTTGCCCAAACCGCAGGAACTGATCAGAGCGAGATTCCTCGCTATGCTCGGAATGACACAATTCCCTGAAGACTCCGGCGAACCAGGAGGTGCTTATGATAAGCAGTCTTGTGTTTCGCGTACGCTCTCTATTTCGGCGTAAGTCCATGGACGAGGCACTGGACGAGGAAGTCCAGAGCCACCTGCGTATGGCCACGCAGGATCGCGTAAAGGAAGGCGAGGCCAGCGAGCAGGCCCGGCTTTCAGCCCTCCGCGAATTCGGCAACGTCGGACTTGTGAAGCAAACCACGCGCGACATGTGGGGATGGCGCATTCAGGAAACCCTGTTTCAGGACATGCTGATTGGGGCGCGCTCGCTTCGCCGGCGGCCGGGGTTCGCGATTACCGCAGTTCTTTCTCTGGCGTTGGGAATCGGCGTCACCACCGCCATCTTCACGGTGCTGAACGCCGTCGCACTGCGGCCCTTGCCATACGCGGATGCCGAGAAGCTAATCTGGATGACGACAATCCTCAAAAAGAACAGCACGGACGAGGTGACGTTGACGGGGCACTTTCTGGAGTGGCGTCGCCAGAACCGGTCATTTACGGACCTGGCCGGCTACAACTACCAAACCCGCAACCTCACAGGACTCGACGAGCCAACCCAGTTGCCCTCGGCAAAGGCTTCTGCTTCCCTGCTCCCCGTGCTCGGGATCCAGCCCATGCTGGGCCGTAATTTTCTCAAGCAAGAAGACTATAAAGGACGCGACCAGGTGGTCCTGCTTGCAAACGGATTGTGGCAACAGCGCTTCGGAGGAGATCCGAAGATCGTCGGTCGGACAATCACTCTTGATGGAAGCCCCTTCACCGTCGTCGGTATACTGCCGCCGGATTTCGTGTTTCCCGGGCCCGATCAAGTGCAATTAATCACGCCTTTGGGAAAAGACGAGGCCGCCGAGTTGCAGAATAAAGTTGGATCCATAATTGTCAACGTAATCGGCCGCCTCAAGCCTGGAGTAACCTTCGAGCAGGCAAGGGCCGAACTTACCGTGATTCAGTCGCGATTGCCGGTTCCGCCTTTCCGCCCCACGATCACATTAAAGATGATGCCACTGCGCGCTTTTCTGTTCGGGGATGTGAAGACCGCCGGCCTGATACTGTGGGCTGCGGCCGGGTTCCTGCTGCTCGTCGCGTGTGCCAACGTCAGCAATCTGCTCATGGCCCGATGGATGCAGCGCGACCGGGAGTTGGCGGTCCGCTCGGCGCTGGGCGGTTCGCGCGGGCGCCTGGTTTGCCACTTGCTCACCGAGAGTGCGCTGCTAGGCGCGCTGGCCTGTGCCATCGGCCTTGCCTTAGCATTTGCGGCCGGCCGCGCACTTCTCGTGCTGAGCCCATACCGACCTTCCGCCCTTCGCAATCTGCCCTTTGACGCTCGGGTGCTCGGGTTTGGGGTGGCGCTTGGGATGTTGACCACCCTGTTTTTCGGACTCATGCCGGCCTTTCGCGTCACCAAAGTCCACCTTGCGCAAGCTATGAAAGTCGGAGAAGCGGCCGCTGCTGGTGGCCGAGGCTCCCGGCGCATGCTTTCCGCGCTCGCAGCCGCAGAGATCGCGATTACTTTGATCCTGTCGACCGCTGCGGGCCTGATGCTCCAGAGCTTTTGGAAACTGCGGTACACAAATCTCGGGTTTCAGCCGGGCCGCCTGGTGGTTGCGACGCTGAATATCCCAGGCTCCGCGTATCGTGAGCCCGCGCGGCGCTCTGGGTTCATCACGGAACTCCTGACGCGTGCTCAGAGCCTTCCAGGCGTTGAACTGGCAGCTATCGCGGCAGCCGGTGACATCCCGCCGGGAGGTGGTCATGCCACCAACACCTTCGCCATCGAGGGACGCGATCAGCCGCTCGGCGGGCCCCGGCCAATCGCCAGATACCCCGCGGTCAGCACGGGTTATTTCGCCATCCTGGGAATTCCTCTGCTCGAGGGCAGATTGCTGCAGGATTCCGATGGCCTCGAAGCGCCGCCCGTGACGGTCGTGAATCGTGCGCTCGTGCGCCGCTATTTCGAGCGGGAGAATCCGATCGGGAAGCGGATTCGTACGGGGTCGAATGACCAACCGTGGCGGACTATCGTCGGCGTGGTGGGAGACGTCAAGGGCTCCGGGCTTGCCGCTCCCGCTGAACCAACCATCTACCTTCCTTGTCGCCAGGCGGATGCCGGTCAGGAGATCGGCTTGGTCATGCGCTCTCCCTTGAAGGCCGGAACCGTTGCGGTGGAAGTTCGCAAAATGATCGCAGGCTTGGATCCGAACCAACCCGTTGCCGACGTGCAAGCGATGAGCGATCGCCTCAGTGAATCAGTATCGGGGCCGCGCTATACGGCGGGGCTGCTGCTCGCTTTTGCCGGCCTCGCTATAGCGCTCGGCTTGGTTGGTGTTTATGGCGTGATGGATTGCCGTATTCGCTGGCAACTGCGGGAACTCGCCGTGCGGCAGGCCCTGGGCGCGCAGCAGCGCGATGTAATCTGGCACGTGGTCCGTCAAGGGCTCGCCATTGTTCTCGTGGGATTGCTTGCCGGCGTATCAGGCGCGCTGGGACTGAGCCGGTTGTTGTCCGGCCTCCTGTACCAGGTATCCGCGCACGACCCGCTCACCTTCACCCTCGTGCCTGCAGGCTTGGTGAGCGTAGCTCTACTGGCTTGTTGCATACCGGCCGTGCGTGCCGCCAAGTCAGATCCGGCGCAATTGCTGCGCCACGAATGAGTCGCGGCGTGTAGGGGTAAGGCTTGCCCTACCCCGGTGCCGATCAGGGGACGGCAAGCCGTCCCCCTACAGCACGCTCGGCGACTTCGCTCGGGAGGTGCTGTTGAGTAGCCGCTTCCTGTTCCAAGTGCGAATTTGGCTCGGCCGCAGACCCAAGGAAGAAGACCTGGACGAGGAAGTCCAGAGTCACCTTCGAATGGCGGCGCAGGATCGCATGAAGGAAGGCGAGAGCAGCGAGGAAGCTCGGATGTCAGCAGTTCGTGAATTCGGCAATGTCGGGCTTGTGAAGGAAGCGACGCGCGACATGTGGGGCTGGCGCTGGCTTGAGACTTTGCGGCAAGACATCCGCTTTGCCGTCCGCATGTTACGCCGCAGTCCCGGCTTCACCGCCGTCGCCGTGCTCTCGTTAGCGCTGGGAATTGGCGCCAATACAGGCGTCTTCAGCCTGATCAATACACTCATGCTGCGCCTGCTTCCCGTTCGGGACCCCGCGAGCCTCGTAGAACTGCTGCACCAATATCCTGGGGAGCCTCGCATGAATGGCTACTCGTGGCAGAGCTACGAGCATTTTCGTGATCACAATCACGTCTTCTCCGGCCTCATTGGCTTCAGCCCCGCCCGCTTCGATTTGCGGGGCGAAGGTTTGGGTGCCCAGACCGTCGATGGCGAATACGTTGTGGGAGGCTTCTTTCAGGTCCTGGGAGTGAAGGCCGCCTGATTGGCCCCGAGGACGACCACGTGGGTGCTGCGAAGTCGGCAGTGGCCGTGGTGAGTTGGTCTTTCTGGAAAAGCCGCTTCAATCTGGATCCGCAGATTCTGGGTAAGCGATTTACTTTGCAGAATGTGCCAGTCACGGTCATCGGAGTGGCTCCGCGTGAATTCTTTGGGCTGGAAATCTGGTCGAGGCCGGAAGTTTGGGTGCCTACGGGGCTGGAGCCTGTGATTGACCACTCCGGCCGCCCGATCTTCGGTGCGCCGCTGGCCCTGATCGGCCGCTTGAAACCCGCAGTCTCCATCGGCCAAGCGCGCGCGGAAATGAGCGTCCTGTTTCAGTTCGCTCTCGATGAAATGAGCAAGGGGAACAAGAATCCTCTCATTCGCAAAATCAAATTGGATATCGTGCCTGCGGGCGCCGGCCTCGCGTTCCTGCGCGACCAGTTCACACAGCCTTTGCTCGTCTTGATGGCGCTGGTGGGTCTGCTCCTCCTGATTGCTTGCACCAGCATCGCCACTCTATTGCTGGCGCGTGGGGCAGCGCGTGAGCACGAAATGGCGTTGCGGATTTCCCTCGGCGCTGGCAAGATGCGCCTTTTGCGGCAGGTGATGACCGAATCGCTGTTGCTTTCCGGCGCGGGCAGCCTGCTGGGAATCCTGGTGGCCTATTTCGGGGCTCACTCGCTGGTCCGAATTCTCCTTTCCGGGCGGCCTATCGTGGGGTTACCCCCTCATTTCACCTTCGAGGTTCAGCCGGATGCGCACGTGCTCCTCTTCACCCTCGGAGCGGCGTTCGTGACGGGCGTACTCTTCGGATTGATCCCTGCTCTGCGGGCCGTGGCGACGGCGCCGGCGTCGATGTTGCAAGTCGCTGTAAGGCCCACGCAGACTCGGGCGACACGCTTTTTCGGCAAGAGTCTCGTCGCAGCCCAGGTGGCCCTGTCCGTCGTCGTATTGAGCCTCGCGGGCGTGTTTACTCGCCATTTGTCCGACCTGCGGAATCAGCTCGGATTTGAGCGTGACCACCTACTGCTCGTGAGCCTCGATACGGCCCACAGCGGATATTCGGCAGAACGGCTTTCCCTCTTATATCAGGAATTGCTGGGGCGCCTGGATGCTCTTCCCGGCGTGCGCTCGGCAACGATCGGTTCGCCCACTCCTATCTCAGGCGCAGGAGCGTCGAGCTTCGTAGACGTGGAAGGCTTCCAGCAAAAGCCTGAAGACCGCCGCTACGTGGCGATATCATGGATCGCGCCGAAGTATTTCCAAACGCTCGGCACGCCGTTGCTGGCAGGCCGCGATTTCACGTTTCAGGACGAAGGCGGACCGCGCGTGGCCATCATCAACCAGGCCATGGCGCGATACTACTTCGCCGACTCGAACCCCATCGGAAAGCATTTCACAATCGAAAAGGACTGGAAAAATGTAGGCGGCCCGGACAAGCCGTATGAAATCGTCGGCGTGGTGGGGGATGCGAAATACGACGATGCACACGGGACGCCGCCACGCACGATCTACATGCCCGCGTTCGGCGACGGCAGATTGTTCGCGAGCGATTTCATCCTTCGCACCAGCATTCCCCCGGACGCTGTGGCCGGTGAAGTGCGGCGGAGCATCGCCGAAATACTGAAAGGCGTTGAAGTGCGACATATCACAACCATGTCCGAGCAGGTGGATGCGGCTATCGTTCCGGAGCGACTCATCGCCATGCTCTCCGGCTCTTTCGGCACGCTGGGGTTAATCCTCGCTGCGATCGGCCTCTATGGATTGCTGGCGTACACAGCCGCACGGCGCACTAAAGAGATTGGCGTTCGCATGGCGCTCGGCGCAACACGCGCAGTTGTGACCTGGATGGTGCTGCGAGACGCGCTGCTGATGGTCTTGGCCGGGCTGGTAGTGGGAATTCCAGTGGCCCTTTGGTCCAGGAAATTCGCCGGCAGCCTGATTGAGGGCTTGCCCGCCTCCAGCGCCCTACCCATTTCCGTCGCTGCCCTCGGAGTAATTGCCGTGGCGCTTCTGGCCAGCTACATCCCCGCGCGGCGGGCGACAAAAGTGGATCCAATGGAGGCGCTGAGGTACGAGTGATGGTCGATTTCCGAAAAGCGATTGAAGAAGCAGTCAGCCGTCAGCTATCAGCTTTCAGCAAACGCTCTGGGTGGCTGCTGCAACGTCTGACCAGAGTGTCATCCTGAGCGCAGCGAAGGATCCCTGCAGTTTGTGGTGGCCACCAGAAACAAGCAACTGCTGAGATCCTTCGCTGCGCTCAGGATGACAGTTTTTCAAGTTCTTTGGCGACCGAGTCGCTGATAGCTGACGGCTGAGAGCTAACGGAGGCCCTGATGATAAGCAAGCTATTGTATCTCCTCAGAGCGTTGTTCCGGCGCAAGTCGTTGGAGACGTCGCTCGACGAGGAAGTCCAGGGCCATTTGCGGATGGCCACACAGGAGCATATGGAACGGGGTGAATCCGCCGAGCGGGCTCGAGCCGCGGCGCTCCGCGAATTCGGAAACGTCGGACTGGTCGAAGAAGTCACGCGCGGCATGTGGGGCTGGAGCTGGCTTGAAACCCTGCTGCAGGACTTACGTTACGGACTGCGCATGTTGGGGAAGAATCCCGGCTTCACGGCCGTGGCCGTACTCACTCTTGCCCTCGGCATCGGCGCCAACACTGCTGTCTTCAGCCTCGTGAACACAATTCTGCTGCGACCGCTGCCGTATCGCAATCCCTCGGAGCTGGTTGTGGTGTCGGAGACCGTGCCGCAGATGGGAGGCGACCTCGAAGTTGGTGTGGCGGCTGGAGAATACTTGGACTATCGCGACCGCAACCGTAGCTTCGTCCAGACCGGCGCTTATGAAGACGCGGGATTCAATCTGACAGGGGAAGGGAATCCGCTGCGCATAAATGCCGCCGCGGTTACTGCTTCGGTATTTCAGCTCCTCGGGGTTCCGCCCCGTCTGGGACGTGTCTTCACCGCAGAGGAGGAGCGGAATGGAGGGGCAGCGGTGGCGGTGCTTTCCTACTCGCTGTGGCAGCGCCATTACGGAAGCGATGCCGCCATCTTGGGTAAGACTATCAAGCTGGATGAAAAACCTTATCTGGTGCTGGGCGTCATGCCGCCCTCATTTCACTTTCCCTCGGACGGAGATCCTCTCTCTGAGCGGCCCGACCTGTGGGTTCCGGAAGTGTTCGCCCCAGACCGCCTGAAGGATCGCCTGATGGAATTTGGCGTCAATTTCATCGGACGCCTGAAGCCGGGCGTTAACGAACAGCAGGCTGGTGCAGACGTCAGCTCCGTAGCTGCCGGATTTATGCAGCAGCTTCCGGAATTCTACTCCGGCAACATCCGTGTGTTTCCTCATGTGCACAGGTTCGCCGCCTATGCAGTGCAAAAGGCCCGGCCGTTGATGATTCTTCTGATGGCCGCTGTCTCGAGCGTTCTCTTGATCGCCTGCGCCAACGTCGCGAACCTTCTGCTCGCGCGCGGCAGTTATCGCACTCACGAAATGGCGGTTCGGAGTGCGATTGGCGCAGTGCGATCGCGTTTGGTTCGGCAGTGTCTTGTAGAAAGCCTCCTGCTCTCACTCGTGGGCGCCGGCGGCGGGTTTGCTCTGGCTTTCATGCTGGTAAAAGGAGTACGCACCTTTGGCCCTTCGGACGTGCCTCGCCTCGAGGAAGTTGCGATCGAGCCCATGGCCCTGGCCTTCACGTTTGTGCTCTTGCTGCTGACCACTGTGCTGTTTGGATTTGTGCCTGCGTGGCGGCTCTCTCACGTCGCGCCACACGACTGCCTCAAGGAAGCGTCCCAGGCACGTGGCGCCCGGGGGACAGAGCGCCTTCAGAATTTCGTGGTCGTCGGTGAAATCGCCGCCACATTGGTTCTCTTGATCGGCGGCGGCCTGCTGGTTCGGAGTTTCCTGCGAGTCTTGAATGTTCCTCTGGGCTTTCGTCCCCAGGGCGTATACATCGTGCGTACCCTGTTTGACGAGGCTCGCTACCCCAACGCCATTAAGCGGGAAACGGTCCAAAGGGAATTAATCGATCGCCTCGCGCATCTTCCCGGCGTGCAGAGGGTGGCGGCCGCGAGCCACTTGCCCCTGAGCGACAGTCGCCAGATCGGGTTCCGCCTCGAGCACGCCGCGCCCGACGATTTTCACTGGGCGGAAAACTCGCTGGTGACGCCGGGATATTTCAGCGCCATGGGGATATCGATTCTGCGCGGTCGGAACTTCACGGACCAGCAGGATCGCCCTAACACACCTTTGGTGGCCATCATAAATGAAGCTATGGCGCGCCAGTATTTTCCCGGGCACGATCCCATCGGTCAACGGTTCCACTGGGGAGACCGCGACCTGTTCACGATTATCGGTATCGCGCGGGATGTGCGTATTTCGGCCCTCGACGCCGATCCTCCGCCCATGATCTACCACTCGATGTTCCAGCTTGAGACCCATACGGGCGATAGGACGGCCCTGATCCTCTGCACCGACGGCAGCGCACAGGGCAAGGACCTCTTCGCGCGCACCCAGCAAGAGATCTGGTCGCTCGACCGCGACCTTCCCATTTATAGCTTTTCGTCGCTTGACACGCTGATTTCCGAATCGCTGGCCCAGCGTCGTTTCACGACCCTCCTGACGTTGTCGTTCGGCCTGATCGCTCTGGCCATGGCGCTCATCGGACTGTTTGGTGTGATGTCGTATCTCGTGGCCCAACGACAGAGGGAATTGGCCATACGGATGGCGCTGGGCGCAAACGAAACCGGACTTTGGTGGATGGTGATGAAACGCGGCGCCGCCCTCGCCATCTTAGGCTGTGGAGTCGGATTGCCGTTACTGCCCCTTGCCGCACGTCTGATCCGTGCCACGCTTTTCGAGACCAGCGCGTACGATCCGCTGACGCTATTCCTCGTCCCTCTCCTCCTGTTTGCCGTCGCCCTGGTTGCGAGCTACCTGCCCGCGCGCCACGCCACGAAAGTCGATCCCATGACGGCGCTGCGGTACGAATGACCGACCATTTGGGATTTGTGATTGGTGATTTCTGATTGATTCGAATTGAGGGCAGCCGTAGATCACTGCGCCTGTCGGCAGAAACCGGTTGCACCGTAAAGTCGCCTGCTTTCTCCCCAGATCGTATCTGTGAAAATCCCATTAAGACTGTCATTCCCAGCCCTTCGCTGTCATCCTGAGCGCAGCGAAGAGCCTGTCCTGAACGAAGTGAAGGAAACTCGCTCGAAGCGTTTTCAAGGCAGTCGCTCATGCCCGTCGACTGACAGGCGCCCGGAAACCATGAAAATGGTTCCCCTCCTTTATAAGGAGGGGTCAGGGGTGGTTGACCGCTCGGCTCACCACCCCCTGCCCCCTCCTCAACTGAGGAGGGGAGTGATTTTCAAAGCAGGGCGAGATTCCTCGTCGCAGGCGGCTCCTCTGCATGACACAGGTCTTTCTTCTCAGAACGCCGTTCGCACATCCACAGTCGTCGATCACCAATCACAAATCGCAAATGACATGTTGTCCTCTTGACAATCTAGAGGAACGCAGTATTCTCATCTTGACCGTCAAGAGGAGAAACCATGAAATCCAGCGAGCTGGTCCAGGGCACTCTGGATATGCTCATTTTGAAAACTCTGGCGCTTGAACCCTTGCATGGCTATGGCATTTCCCTTCGCATCGAGCAGATCAGCAAGGGAGTATTTCGCGTTAACCCAGGCTCATTGTTTCCGGCCTTCCGGCGCCTGGAGCGGGCGGGATGGATCAAACCGGAATGGCGCCCCACGGAGAACAATCGTCGCGCCAAATTCTACCAACTCACCTCTCTTGGCCGGAAGCAGCTGAAAGCCGAGACGCTGGAATGGGCAAGGCAACTCGCTGCGATCACACGCATTTTGCAAGCCGGGGCCATGGGTGGCTTGTGACCGGCGGTTTACGCTCGACCAGGTTGGGTAGCGCGGGCCCCCGGGTTTGGGGTCCGCGGCTTGCGCTTAAATCTGGGGGAAGAGCCGCAGACCCCAAACCCGAGAGTCTGCGCTGCCCATCGGCCGAAGGAGAATTGCCATGTTTCGCATATTCAGATTCATTGCTGGCGTGCGGGCGCTATTCCGAAAGAGGCAGGTGGAACAGGAGATGGACGAAGAGCTGCGTGGTTACCTTGACGATGCGGCGAAGGCGAAGATGCGCCTCGGGATGGATCAGGAGGAGGCGTTGCGGGCAGCACGCGTCGAGATGGGCAGCATTGATGGGGTGAAAGAAGAAATCCGCAGCGCCGGCTGGGAATCAACACTCGAGACCCTCTGGCACGATTTGCGTTTTGGCATCCGCATGCTGCGCCGGAGTCCCGGCTTCACAGCGGTGGCCGCGATCACGCTGGCGCTCGGTATCGGTGGAACTGCCGTGGTCTTCAGCCTGCTTGACGCGGTCTTGCTGCGCCCTCTGCCCTATCCTCATTCGGAGCGGCTTTTCAGACTGTTTCCGCTTGAAGGCAAGAGAAAACGCGGCGTCGAGCAGGCGTC
Source organism: Terriglobia bacterium (assembly GCA_050010015.1). Taxonomy (GTDB): domain Bacteria; phylum Acidobacteriota; class Terriglobia; order UBA7540; family UBA7540; genus CAVROP01. The sequence continues at coordinate 391 of JBEKLY010000163.1, read as the reverse complement.
ATACGCGGACTTCCGTGACTGGCAGCGTCAAACCCGCACGTTCGATTCCCTGGCGGCCTATCAAGGTTCATCCATGAACCTGACGGGCACGGCGGAACCCGAGAGCCTCGAGGGTACGACCGTCACACCCGGATTTTTTGCGACCTTGGGCGTCATTCCTGTGCTCGGGCGCGAGTTCAGGACCGATGACACAGAGAACGTGGCCATCTTGAGTTACGCTCTGTGGCAAAGGCGATTCGGCAGCGATCGAGGAATCATCGGCAAACCCGTCCACCTCGAGGGGCAAGTGTACACGGTCGTCGGTGTGCTGCCACCCCAGGTCCGCTTTCGTTCGCACCCTTGGGCGACACCGGTCTCCGAGATTTTTGTACCTGTTGTTCCGAACCCGGCG
>JBEKLY010000162.1:0-17276 GCA_050010015.1 Terriglobia bacterium | reverse complement strand
GAACCTCGTCAGGGCATTGCGCAAGCTGGGCTACCAGGTCAACCTCCAGCCCACAAGCACCGCCGGCGCAGCTGCATAACGGCGCGAAGGAGCGTCGTACACAGTGATTTTCGGGGGAGCCGAAGGCGACGAGGAATCTCGCAGTGCCTTGAAAACACTCAGAGCGAGATTCCTCGCGGAGTTTACCCTGGGCACCCAGAGCGAGATTCTTCGCTTCGCTCAGAATGACAGTACCCTAGCGTTTTTCCGCAGCCTCTGAAGCCCCGCCCTTCCGTTTCCGACGATTAAGGTCGCTTACTAATTCTGCTAAGCACTAGCTGGTCCGGGCGGGCCCGAAGGCGCCACGATACGCGGCCACCTCAGGATTCGATGATCGCCTGAACTCCTCGGGCGTATACACTCCCACCAGTTTGCCGCCTTCGAGCAACGCGACGCGGCTCGCGAGCAGCAGTGCTTCCCGCAGATCATGGGTAACGAAAACGATGGTCTTCTGAAGCCGCTGTTGCAGTCGTTGAAACTCCTGCTGGATCTCAGCGCGTGTCACAGGATCGAGAGCCCCGAAGGGTTCATCCATCAGCAGCAGCGGTGGGTCGGCTGCGAGGGCGCGCGCCACACCCACGCGTTGCCGCTGGCCGCCGGAGAGTTCCCTCGGGTAGCGAGTGGCGAAGCGCTCTGGTTCAAGACCCACCAGTGCGAGCATCTCTCGCACCCGCGCACGCGTTCTTTCCGCGGACCACTTTTCGAGGCGCGGCACCAGCCCGACGTTGCGCTCCACGGTGAGATTTGGGAAGAGCCCCACTTCCTGTATCACATAGCCGATGCGGCGGCGCAGTAGAATGGGGTCGGTGTCGGTGGTGGCCCGGCCCTCGACCAGAACCTGTCCCCGCGTGGGCGCCAAAAGCCGATTGATGAGCTTTAGAGTCGTCGTCTTGCCGGATCCGCTGCGTCCCAAAAGCACCAGAGTCTCACCGCGACGGACTTGAAGGTCTAATTCGTCGAGCAGTGTCGACCCCGTCTCGATCCGATAGGAAACGCCCCGAAATTCGATCACCACGTCGTTTTGTTGAGCCATGTTCGTAGAAAGTGCCTGCCGCACGAGAGTCGAGAGTCAAGAGTCGAAAGAGTCGAACTCTAGAAGCTGTTTCAAAACGTTCTGTACCCGATTGCAACCTGGATGGTCGAGTGCGCGTAGCCGTGCTCCCCGGAGGGGAGTACATTGAGTAGCCGGGGGTGAAACCCCCGGACCAAGGCTCGCGTCCAGCCCCTGCGGGGCTTAGGGCTCGCGCGGTGCCGGGGATCCTGCGCGGCATTCAGCAATCTCTCCTCCACCAGGCGGTTTTTTGAAACAGCTTCCAGACTCTCGAACTCTTGACTCTTGACTCTCGACTACCCCGTTGACTCGCACGCCCCCCATGCCGTACCCTGAGAAATCGGGGCTACGACACAATTTGATAATTCAACAGCACAGGGGGGTGCACATGTCCGCACGACAAACGCCGACCGATGCCGACCGCACGATTGCCTCATCCTTAATCGAATCCCGCGCCCTCACTGACCAGCTCTTTAGCGTCTTGCGTCCGGAGAGCTTCTATGAGCGGCCTATTCCCGAGCGTCACCGCATTCTCTTTTATCTCGGACACCTCGAAGCTTTTGATTGGAACCTGCTGGGGCGCAACGTTCTCGGGCTCGACTCCTCTCAAAAAGAATTTGACCGGCTCTTCGCCTTCGGGATCGACCCCGTAGGCGGCGGCTTACCCAGCGATCAGCCTTCCGACTGGCCCTCGATCCCGGAGGTCCGCAATTACAATCAGCGCGTCCGCCAAACGCTCGACGCCGCGCTCGAGAAAGTTTCCTTTCGTGATTCGGGCATGCCCTTGCTCCGCGACGGCTTTGCTCTTCATGTTGCCCTGGAGCATCGCCTGATGCATGCGGAAACCCTTGCGTACATGCTGCACCAGTTGCCGCTCGAAAGCAAACTTCGCCAGACAGATGCTTCGCCACCTTCTGCGCCGCCGCCAGTGCCTGGGTTGGCCAAGATACCCGCGGGTGTTGCGACCCTTGGTATGGCGGGGAACGGGAGCGGCGCTTTCGGCTGGGACAATGAGTTTGAGACGCAGGAAGTCGCGGTTCGAGAATTCGCCATTGATGTCTACAACGTCACCAACGGACAGTTTTTGGAATTCATGCGCGCCGGAGGCTACGAAGACCGGAGTCTCTGGGCAGACGCGGACTGGGCCTGGAAGTCGGGGCAGGGAATTGAACACCCAGAGTCCTGGTCGCTTCGCGGCGACCAGTGGTTTTACCGCGCCATGTTCGAAGAGATTCCGCTGCCGCTCGATTGGCCGGTTTACGTCAGCCACTCCGAGGCCTCGGCCTATGCGCGTTGGAAGGGCCAAGCCTTGCCCACCGAGGCGCAATTCCATCGCGCCGCCTTTGGAACGCCTAACGGCCCGGAGCGTGACTACCCCTGGGGAACCGAGCCTCCCCAACCCCACCTGGGTAATTTCAACTTCGTGCGCTGGGATCCTGCCCCCACCGGCGCCTTCCCCGCCGGCTCGAGCGCCTTTGGCGTAGCCGATCTCGTGGGCAACGGTTGGGAGTGGACTTCCACGGTCTTCGGCCCCCTCCCTGGATTTCAAGCCTTTCCTTTTTATCCCGGCTATTCTGCCGACTTCTTTGACGGCAAACATTACGTCATGAAAGGCGGCTCCGCGCGTACGGCGGACCGCCTTCTGCGGCGCTCTTTCCGCAACTGGTTTCAACCGCATTACCCCTACGCGTTTGCGAAATTCCGATGCGTTTCAAGCGCATCCTGAATCAGGTGCGAAACCATGGTAACCACAGCCATTGCTACCCCTGCCCTTTCCGAGCTTGCCCGGGACGTGCGGGCCGGCTTGTCTAAGCAAGGCCAAAAGGAATTGCCTTGCCGGTACTTCTACGACGCGATCGGCTCGGCCCTCTTTGAGGTCATCACGCATCTGCCGGAGTATGGCTTGAGCCGCGCCGGGGAGCGCTTGCTCCGCAAGCATGCCTCAGTGCTTGCATCGCGAATGCCGGCGCCGGCGGTAGTTGCGGAGTTGGGTTGCGGCAGCGGGAAGAACACACGCTGGGTTCTGGAAGCGCTCCTGCGAAAACGCCCTGTGACTTACTGCCCCATTGAAATCTCGGGCGCCGCCATGGCCGCCTGCAGGCACCAACTGGACGATCTCGATTCCCTCACTTTCTTGGGCTTTGAACGTGAGTATCTGGAAGGCTTGGTGGAAGTCGCGGTCTTCCGTCCCACCCACGAGCCTCTTCTGATTCTGTTCCTGGGAAGCACCATCGGAAATTTCTCGCGGCCGGAAGGCGTGCAGTTTCTCAAACAGGTGCGCCGCAATATGATTCCCGGTGATTCTCTGCTCCTGGCCACGGACCTCGAAAAGCCGGTCCGGCAACTGCTTCCCGCCTACGACGACCCGCTGGGTGTTACCGCGGCGTTTAATCTTAATCTGCTGGCCCGGTTGAATCGCGAACTGGAGGCGGATTTTCGTCTTGATCTGTTCCGCCACGTCGCCCGGTACAACCGCGAAGAGCGAAGGATCGAAATGCATCTCCTCTCAACCACAGAACAAACCGTTTCGATTCCGCCAGCAGGCTTTGCGGTGACGCTCAAGCGAGGCGAGACCATTTGGACTGAGAGCAGCCACAAGTATAATCTCCCGGAAATTCTCCAAATGGCTCACCAGAGCGGGTTCCGCTCGGGCGCCCAGTGGGTGGACGAAGAATGGCCGTTCGCGCATACCTTGTTGGTGGCCGAGTGAGACATCAGCAGGCTGCGGAAAAAACCGCCTAGCTGTCATCCTGAGGAGCCGCAGGCGACGAAGGATCTCCGTAGTTCATCGAAACCGCAACTGCCGAGATTCTTCGCTTCGCTCAGAATGACAGTGTCCAACATGTCCTTGCTTTTCTTTGCGAGCTTTGCGTGCTTTGCGGCTTTGCGTGAAACTGGTTTGTCTGTTCATGTGTTACTTCACAAGTCCTGAAGCCGAAACGGCCGTTCATGAATCAGCCAGCTCGCGCCGCATCCATTATTCATGCGCAGAAGACTACAATGAGGATCAGGAAAGGAAGCAAAACAATGGCTACCGACAAAGCTCTAAGACAACACGTTCGAAGTCTCCTCAAGGGCGGGAACGCTCACGCGGATTTCGATGCGGTTTTCAAGGACCTTCCGGTCGAACTTCGTGGCAAAAGGCCCAAAGGCGCAGAGCACTCGCTTTGGGAAGTCCTCGAGCACCTGCGCATCGCCCAGTCGGACATCCTCGAGTTCTCGCGCAATCCAAAGCACAAATCTCCTGATTTCCCGGAGGGCTACTGGCCGCGCGCGGCGGCCCCTCCGGACGAAAAAGCTTGGGACAAGAGTCTCCAATCTTTCCGGGCCGATTTAGAGGCGATGTGCAAGCTGGTGGAGGATGAATCCACAGATCTGTTCGCCAAGATTCCACACGGCGACGGCCAGACTATCCTGCGCGAGGCGTTGCTCGTGGCCGACCACAACGCCTATCACCTGGGCGAAGCCGTGCTGCTTCGGCGCGTTCTCGGCGCCTGGCACTAGGGCATGGTCGATTGACGATTTTCGATTGACGATGGCAACGAGGGCTGCGCACGGCCTTGCTAGTGTCAGTGTAACGCCGACCTTTAGGTCGGCAGGTGCTGACCTAAAGGTCAGCGCTACACGCAAAGGCAATTTACGCACGCAGCACTGGTGTCCTGTCCCAGTTATTCGTGAAGTAAGTCGGGGCGATTCGACGGTGTGTCGCGAGCCCCGCTAGCGTGCTGAGGTTATTCTTAAGCCCCAAAGGGGCGTTCTAACAAAGCCCAGGCCAGCGGCCTGGGTGAGGAATCCATGCCGCGCAATTGGCCAGCCCTGAAGGGGCGTGATGAACCGTGCGAGACGCCGCAGGCGACGTTCCGCGCAGTCCAACGCCTGGTTATTTCGCCCTTGCAGGGCTTGCTACCACAGAAGGATGAGCTCTGCTTCGAAACCCAGGCCTGGGCTTTGTTAGCTCGCCCCTTTAGGGCTCGAAGCATTCCCAACCAAGAATCAATACGCCCCAACGCTGAAGGGCTGACATATACTGCAGACTTCTGGGGTACAACACCAGGAACTGACGGCTGACCCCTGCCCGGCTGTGTTAAAGTCTTATCAAGAACCGAGCACAGAAAGAATGTCCTCCGCCGGTGGAAGGAAGACTTTATGCGCAGCACGTTGACGGTTATATCCATCTTGTTATTTGTATCTTTACAATGGGCGGCAAGTGGCGCAGCCCAAACAGCGGACCAAATTCCGGAAGCTGTGCAGAGCCTGCAACCGGACGCACGGTTCAAGGCCGACATCCTGGTGATTGTCGCGCATCCGGATGACGAGACAGAGGTCACCGGCTACCTAGCGCGCGCGATTTTTGACCAGCATAAGCGCGTAGCCGCTATCTTCGGCACCCCCGGCAACAGCGGCGGCGACGCGGTGAGCAACGCCCAGGCTGCCGCCCTCGGCGACATTCGCATCACCGAGGCGCGCGAGGCGTTCGCGTCGTTCGGCGTGCTGCATGTCTGGTGCCTGGGCGGTCCCGACACGCCGGGGCAGAATGTGTTGCATTCGCTCGAGACCTGGAATCACGGCAACGCTCTCTGGCAGACGGTCCGCCTGGTGCGCCTTACGCGGCCGGAGGTTATCCTTACCTGGCTGCCTGATTTTGTGGCAGGCGAAAATCACGATGATCACCAGGCTGCCGGCGTCATCGCCACTGAGGCTTTCGATATGGCGGGCGACCCAACGGTGTTCCCGGAGCAAGTTGCGGAGCCGGATAACCGCCTTGGCGTTTCTAATCTTGCGGAAGGCCTCGAACCGTGGCAGGCAAAGAGAATCTACTATTTCAGCGACGCCGACAACACCGATTTCCTTGTCGGGAAGGGCCCTGAGTACAACACCACCGACATTTCACCCAGCAAACACGCGCCCTATTACAAGCTCGCCGCGGAAGAGATGGCGTATCACCTGACTCAAGACGATACGGGGCAATTGGCGAAGCACGCACTGGCCACGGGTGACTTCACCTATTTCAAGCAGCCGGTTCGTCTTGCCCTGGGTAAATCAGCGGTGGCGAATACAGCCGTCACTGGCGACATCCTGAAAGGCCTCACCCCCGGCGCGATTCCGTACGTTCCACCACGCGGATACCGGCAGGAAGCGCGCCAAGGGGTCTCGGTTGAATTGGGGGGACCATGGGCGTTCTATCGAGACTTTTGGCGCGCGCATAGTCTCGATCACTTGGCTCAGCTCCTCAATCCTCCGGAAATGTCCGTGGGCAACGGAGAGCAGATTCACGTCCCCATCCTGATCCGCAACGACTCCGACGAACCTGCGGAGGTGATTCTCACCTCCACGCTGCCGCCGGGGTGGAAGGAACTTCACGGCACGGCCCGCTACCCCGTGCGGCCCCACGAGGCATACACTGCTCATACGGCTTACGTAACTGCATCCACAGCCAAGTCCGAATGGCAGACGCTCCAATGGAAAGCGGAATCTGGCGGGCAGGTGATCGGGACCGTCTCTCTGCGCGCGAAGACGGCAAGCCCAGGCCTGCCTCAATGAGCGGGTGAACAGGTCCGTCGGTGGCGTCGGGCTTGGAAACACAGCCCTCAGTATGAAATAGAGCCCTCTCCCTTGGGGAGAGGGTGTCCCGCGACGGCGCTTTCTCCAGCCGTCGCGGGACGGGTGAGGGGTTCCTTCCTTTCGCCAATTCCGCTTTAGGCCTATGCTAGTCACAATTGAAGCCGGCTCACACATCCCCACATCCGCTCGGCACGCAAATCGCTTCTCATGTGCGCGAAATTAGAGTACCTTGTGGTGTTCTCTTTGGCATAACGCCGGTCTTCTGGTAGACAGGCGTGCAGTCGTCGCGACTGACCATTCAAGAGGAAGGAGCCTTGCATTTATGCGTTCACATGTTTTCGAATTTGCTTTGATGTTAGGGATCATCGTTCCGGGTAGTCTGGTGGTCGCCTCTGTGGGACCGACGAGTGATGACGCCTATCTCGGCCGCTGGGACATCACCGCCACGGGTTCGCCCTCGGGGCTGCCCAGGAACTGCTGGCTGGAAATAAAACAGGAGAACGGAGTACTGAAGGGCCGCTTCAATCAGGGCGGCGGCGCGGTGTTCGATCTGCCGGTGGTCGCGATCGAGCATGGCGAACTCAAATTTCAATACCCGCAATGGAAAACGAAAACCCCGCAAGTTTGGCAAGGCGTGATGAAGGGCGCGCGCCTGGTGGGCACGGCGCACGTCGAAGGGGAAACGCTTTCTTGGACGGGTGAGCGCGGGCCGGTGTGGCCTGCAACTACTCCGCAGCGAAAGCCCGGAAAGCCGATTGACCTCTTCAACGGGAAGGACACCTCCAATTGGCTTTGCCAGGACCCGCACCGTCCCATGGGCTGGTCCGTCAAAGACGGCATCCTGATGAACGAGGGCAAAGAGGCCAACAACATCTACACCCGGCAGAAGTTCAACGACTTCAAGTTGGATGTCGAGTTCAACGTCGATCGCGAAAGCAACAGCGGCGTCTATCTGCGCGGCCGCTATGAAATCCAGATACTCGACGACGTCAACCGCCCCCTCGATGTCCACAGTCAAGGAGCCCTGTACGGATTCATCGTTCCGCCGGTCAAGGCCAGTAAGCCTGCGGGGCAGTGGCAGACCTACCAGATAACCTTGGTCGCCAACCGCCTGACGGTGATCCTGAATGGGACTAAAATCATCGACAACGCCGAAGTTCCGGGTATTACCGGAGGCGCGCTCGACGCCCATGAAAAAGAGCCCGGCCCGATTCTGCTCCAGGGGGATCACGGCAGGGTGCAGTTTCGCAAAGTGCGCCTGACACCGCTCATCTGAGCATTAGCAGGCTGCGGAAAAGAGTTATCTGTCATGCTGAGCGGAGCGAAGCATCTGCAGTATCTCCTTGAACACAAGCAAATGCAGATCCTTCGCTCCGCTCAGGATGACAACCCGGGGGACTTATTCCGCAGCCTGTCAGAGCATGCCGTGAATTTCGCGTATACACTTTCGTGCCTCAAGCGATGGAGCCTACCCTCGATAAGTGGCGGACGCGCTGAAGTGAGCGAGCCTGCTCAAAGAGGCGGCGGTCCGCGGTTACGAGAGGGCAGTCGAGTTCAACGGCCAGGGCCAGGAACGACGCGTCGTAAAAGGTGAGGCTGAACTCGCGCCCTAGTCGAAGAGCCTGCTTGAGAAGGGGAGTCGCCGGTGGGGCCACCACGAACGGGAGTGTTTCGAGGCGCTCAATGGCTTTATCCAATGCCGCGGGTCCCAGACGTGTCTTAAGGAGGAGGATGTTCCCGACCTCGTACAGGAGCAAAGCCGGGGCGTGTACCTCCACCTTGTGGCGCTCAATCTCCTCAAGGAGTTGACGGGCCTCTTTCAAATACTCCTCGTCGCGAGTCTTGAACCACTTGATGAGAACCGAGGTGTCAACGACGATCTTTGGAGCCATAGCGGCGGTCGCGGTAGTAGCGGACGATGTCCGTCGAATCCCAGTCCCCAATCCACTGGGCTTCGAGTTCGCGCAGGGGAGCTATAGCCTCTTTCCAGGAATTCCTCGCGCCCCTCTCACCCAGCTTGACTCTCAGGGCTTCCCGGATCAGCCCACTTCGGGACCGTCCCTGCGAGCGCGCGAGGCGATCGACTTTGTTCAGGAACCGGGTTGGAATTGAGACCATTACTTTTGCCATGCGCGTTCGACCTCAGATTTCAGCATAATCGCGTTAGAGATGTGAGGCAATACTTTTTATATAAGGCCAGCAGACGCAAGATGGAATGACCTATCGCCAGGAGGCACAATGTTTCGCACCAAGCACCGAAGCCCCGCCGCGTATTTCAAATGCCTGGCCCTTTGTTCGTGCTTGTTCGGCCCTGCTCTAAGGTTCGCAACCGGCCAAACCGCCCCCCATTACGACAGTGTAGCGATTGATGCGCTGGACCCGGAGGCTTGGAACGGTGTGGTGTTTCTGGCGCGCGCCTTCAGCCAGCCTGCTCCTTTCGCTCTGCGGGTCGGCTCGGCGAGCGGCGGGTTTCTTGACGGCAACCAGGTTTTTGATGCCGTGGGAGAAGTCGGACCCCATGCGCCGGACGCTTCTTACTGCCGCCTGGCGTGGCGGCACAATCCCCGCCAGGCGCTGATTACGCTCGAGTGGTCGCGCATCGACGAGACAACGGTCGTGGGCCGTCTAAGCGCGGCTAAAGATTTCCAGCTTGTCTTGGAGGCCTACTTTCCATCTCTTGGGGCGAGCGGGGGCGCGCAGGGAATCTACTCGATCAGCGAATCCCAGCAAGCCATTCTCGGCGAGCGCTACTTTGACGGCGTGTTCGGCGCCACGGCGCGATTTGTGGTGATGGTGGACAGGCCTCTCGAGGGCAGCGGTATATTTCCTTCGCTCGGCCAGTTGCGCGAAAACATGCAAGGCTCCGGCAAGCTGGTGTCTTCGCTAGGCGGCGAGTCCAACGCGGGCGCGGCCGGACTGCAGTTTACAACCGGCGGCGAGGCGGTACACTTCGTGGCCGCGCTCGGCTGGGACAAGGACACCCTGACCGGCCGGGCCAAGGCCCTGCTCGCTCCCGGCAACATCGACGCCATCCTCAAGGAGAAGTCCGAAGCCTACGCCGCCAACCGTCCCCGCGCCAAGGGGCTGTTCGAGGGCGCGCCGGAAGCCATCGGCAATTCCATGTTCTGGAACACGCTTTACGCTTCCTCGAACGACTTGATCTTTCCCAGCATCAGCCGCCACTGGGCGCAAAACTGGGGCGGCTGGGTGGTAGGCGAATGGGACTGCTTCTTCGGTTCGCTGCTGACCAGCCTCGAAGACAAGGCGCAAACGGCGGCGGCAATTCGGGCGATTCTTCTGGCGCAGACCGATGCCGGTGTCGTGCCCAACATCGCTGCCGCTTCCGGAACAACCCCGGACCGCTCACAGCCTCCCGTGGGTTCCTACGTAACCTGGAAGGTTTATCAGCGAATCCAGGACCGGCAGTTGCTAGAGTGGGCGTACCCTCGGCTGAAGAAGTGGCACGAGTGGTGGCTTCACGACCGGGGCGATGGCCAAGGGTGGCGCGATGGTTATCATGACAGCCTCCTCGAGTGGGGCAGCGACAAAGGCTCTTCTCCCTCCACGGGAGGCCGGGGCTTTCTCCAGGCTGCCAAGTGGGAAAGCGGCATGGATGATAGCCCCATGTATGACGAGGCCAGTTACGATCCGCAGGCCTACACGATGAACCTCGTGGATGTCGGGCTGAACTCGCTATATTCTCTCGACGCGGAGTGCCTGGCTAAGATCGCGACGATTCTCGGCAAAAACGACGACGCCAAGAAATTCACCGAGGAGTATGACCACAGGAGGCAACTCATCCAGCAGAAACTTTGGAACGAAAAGGACGGCATTTACGAAAACCGCTTCTGGGACGGATCGTTCTCGAAGCACCTCTCGCCTACGAATTTCTATCCCCTGTTTGCCGGGATCGCCACTCCCGAGCAGGCAAAGCGCATGGTGGAAGAACATCTCCTGAATCCCAAAGAATTCTGGGGAACCTACGTTGCGCCCACGATCGCGCGCAATGACGAAGCCTTCCCCGACCAGAACTACTGGCGCGGCACCATCTGGGGTCCCACGAATTACATGCTATACGAAGGAATCAATCGCTACGGATTCGATAAGGTGGCCCTCGAGTACGCGCACAAGAGCTACGACCTTTTCATGGATGACTGGAAGACCAACCAGCACGACAACGAGCAGTATCACGCTTGGGGCGGAAACGGCGGCGGCGACACGCATTACACCTGGGGTGCGCTGCTGTGCCTGGTGGGCCTCGAACAATACATCGACGAGAACCCCTGGGAAGGCCTGCGTTTTGGCGCGCTCAATCCGCCTTCGAGCGGCGAGCTTACCGGTATCGCTTGGGACGGCCATCGGTATGACGTGGCGATCGGTCCCGAGAAAACCACTCTTAAGCGCGACGGTTCGGTTCGATTTGAGGCCGGTGGCGGCGTAGTGGTGCGAAAGTACCAAGCGGACGGCTCGCACCTAACGTTCAGCACCAAAGGCGACCGCGCCATCCGCATCACCACTTCGGAGTTTGATTCTGGCGAACTCAATTTGAAAATTGACAAGAAGCCGGCGAGGAAGGTTCGTGTGCGTCAGGGCCATGCGATCTTCGAAGTTCCCGCCGGAGATCACACCGTCGAGATCAGTAAGTAGTGCCTCGTCTCAACAATTCGCAATATAAGTCGAGACGATTCGGCCACGCGTCAGCAGCCCCGTCAGGGGCGCCATAAAGTAGCCCACGGCTCCGTGGGCTACTCGCTTACGCCCGCTCCGCGGGCTGACATATTCAACGAACTTCTGGGACACGACAGTGGGGAAACCTGGCGCCCGAGGAAGGAATTCCGTGATGGCTCGTTCTCCTGGAAACGGAGGCGGCCAAAACGGAGACGATGCTGCGGCCGCGCCCAAAACCTTGTGCGCGGTTGGCAATATTGCAAGTCTCCTCTCTTGTTTTATCACTTTCCCGCTTCGAAACCCGCATACGATGGCCGCAATGATTTCTGCAACCATTTCCCCCGCTTGAATAATCTAAGTAATTGGGCGCCAAGCAAACCATAACCTTGCGAAGGAGACTTCACGCGTCTGTAACAAGTCGGAATTTCGACGCGCGCCGTCGAAATCCCGACAGAGTAAGTTTAGCGTGGACCACTCCACAAGGCGCCGCCGGTTTGTTAAGCCGTTCTTTGCCGGATTGGAATGCACGCGCCGCGGCGCCCGCCGGATTGGCAGTGGAAGTGCCGAGAATCCTGGTGACTGCGAGTTGAAGCTCCCGTGCGGGCGGCGGTATCGAACCAGTGCGGTTGCACGGAGGGAACGGACGGACTGCTTTTGCATAGCGGCGACAGAACCCCTTGGCCTGCCCTATAGGAGATTGAGACCGTCCTCATCATGAACACCGAACTGCCCATCATCTATCTGGCCCGGCACGGTGAAACCGCGTGGAGCCTTACAGGTCAGCACACCGGGGTAACAGACTTGCCGCTCACCGATCGCGGCGAGCGGAACGCGCGCGCCTTGGGCAAACGATTAGACGGACTCGAATTCGCTCGCGTGTTCAGCAGTCCTTCGCTGCGCGCTCGCCGCACGTGCGAACTGGCGGGCTTCAGCGGGGCAGCCGAAGTCGACCACGACTTGATGGAATGGAACTACGGGCAGTACGAGGGGCGGCGCACTTCCGAAATCCGCGCCGAGCGGCCGGATTGGGAACTGTTCCGCGACGGCTGCCCGGGAGGCGAGTCGCCTGCCGAGGTGGGCGCGCGGGCTGACCGGGTGGTGAGCCGCCTGCGGGCCGTCTCGGGGAACACTCTGGTTTTCTCGAGCGGCCATTTCCTGCGCGTGCTGGCAGCTCGCTGGCTGGGCCTTGAGCCGGCGGGCGGCAGGTACTTTCTGCTGAGCACAGCCAGCCTGAGCGCGCTGGGCTATGAACATAGCCTGTGCCAACCTGTGATTTGCCTGTGGGACGATACCCGGCATACCGAAACCGAACCGGCTTCCTTGCGGGCCAAAGTTTGAATCCGGTGAACCTCGAGGTGAGATGATGAGAGCGACTCAATTACTTCACAATCTCGGCCAGAGTATCTGGCTTGACAACATCACGCGCGAATTGCTTGAGAGCGGGACTCTCAAGCGCTATATCCAGGAATTCTCCGTAACCGGACTAACCTCCAATCCGACCATCTTCGACCACGCCATCAAGAACAGCACGGCCTATGACGCCGCGATCCGTCAGGGTCTGGGCAAAGGGAAATCGGGCGAAGCGCTGTTCTTCGATCTTGCGCTCGAGGATATCACGCGGGCCGCGGCGCTGTTCCGGCCGACCTACGACCGGACGGATGGCGTAGACGGTTGGGTGTCGCTCGAAGTGTCGCCCTTGCTAGCCTATGACACAGCCAGCACCTTGTCAGCGGCCAAGGATCTGCACGCGCGCGCAGGGCAGCCAAACCTATTTATTAAGATACCAGGCACCAAGGAGGGCCTGCCCGCTATCGAAGAGGCAATCTTCGCCGGCGTCCCGATCAACGTCACCCTGCTGTTTTCGCGCGAGCAATACGTCGCGGCTGCGGAAGCCTTTTTGCGCGGCATCGAGAGGCGCATCGAGGCCGGGCTCAATCCTAACATGGGTTCCGTCGCATCCTTGTTCGTCAGCCGCTGGGATACTGCGGTGATGGACAAGGCGCCGGAGCCGCTGCGCGACCAGCTTGGCATCGCCATCGCCATGCGCACCTACAAGGCGTATCGCGAGCTGCTTGCCTCGCCTCGTTGGCAGCGCGTTCTCAATGCGGGCGCGCGGCCCCAACGCCTCCTCTGGGCCAGCACCGGAACGAAGGATCCGAAAGCGTCCGACGTGCTCTACGTCAAGGCCCTTGCCGCACCCTTCACCGTGAACACGATGCCGGAGGCAACCTTGAAGGCCCTCGCCGATCACGGCGAGTTGGGTTCGATCCTTCCGGCAGACGGGGGCGACTGCGAGGAGGTGCTGGCACGGTTTGCGAAAGCCGGGATCGATGTCGATGCGCTGGCTGCCCAGCTTCAGGAGGAAGGGGCGAAGTCCTTTGTCAAGTCGTGGAACGATCTGATGACGGTGATCACCTCCAAGAGCGCTACGTTGAAAGTGGCCGCGGCGCGATGAAGGTTGTTGGAGTGAGGTCTGTCGACTGACGGGCCATCGACCCTTGCAGGGTCGCGAGGTTTCGTGCGGCCGGTTCCGGGGGCGCTGCCTCCGGCTACTCAATCCTTCCCTTTCAGGGACGACCTGATGCGCGCGCTACCAAAGATGCGGGAAAGCAGCAGGGCAAGCCGCCGCACTGCAAAGAAGGGAGTATTCGCATGGCCACAGACACAGCCACGCCGCCCGCGATGGAAAGCCCCAAATCGCTGCCGGAGCGGAAGGCGTGGAAGGCGCTTCAGAATCACTATAAGAAAGTTCGCAACTTACATCTGCGAAGTCTTTTTGCGGATGATCCTGGCCGCGGCGAGCGCATGACCGCGGAGGCCGTGGGCCTGTTCCTCGACTACTCGAAGAACCGCGTCACCGATCGAACCCTCAAGCTCCTCATCCGTCTGGCCGAGGAGTCGGGGCTGCGTTCGCACATGGAAGCGATGTTCAGCGGAGAGAAGATCAACGTCACGGAGAAGCGGGCGGTGCTGCACGTCGCCCTGCGCGCTCCCGAAGGGACCTCGATTTTCGTCGACGGCGAAAACGTCGTACCCCAGGTTCATGCCGTGCTGAAGGAGATGGCAAGCTTCGCGAACCGGGTGCGCAGCGGGGAATGGAAGGGGCACACCGGCAAACCCATTCGCAACGTGATAAACATCGGCATCGGCGGCTCCGACCTCGGGCCGGTCATGGCCTACGAGGCACTGAAGCACTACAGCGACCGCGCCCTGACGTTCCGGTTTGTTTCGAACGTGGACGGCACAGACTTCGCGGAAGCGGTGCGCGAACTCGATCCGGCAGAGACACTCTTCATTGTTTCTTCCAAAACTTTCACCACGCTTGAAACCATGACCAACGCGCACACGGCCCGCGCCTGGTCGCTCGGGGGTTTCGGCGGAGATGAGATGTCGGTGGCCAAACACTTTGTGGCAGTGTCAACCAACAAGGCGGAAGTGGAGAAGTTCGGGATCGATACGGGCAACATGTTTGGCTTCTGGGATTGGGTTGGGGGGCGCTATTCGATGGACTCGGCGATTGGGCTATCGACCATGCTCGCCATCGGCCCGGAGCAATTCCGCGCCATGCTCGACGGCTTCCACCAGATGGACGAGCACTTCCGCACCGCTCCGTTCGAGCGCAATTTGCCCGTGCTGATGGGGCTTCTGGGCGTCTGGTACAACGATTTCTTCGGCGCTCAAACGGTTGCCGTGCTGCCTTACGAGCAGTACCTGAAACGCTTCCCCGCCTATCTCCAGCAATTGACCATGGAGAGCAACGGCAAGCATGTGACGCTCGAGGGCGCGGAGGTCACCTATCCGACCGGCCCGATTTATTGGGGCGAACCGGGAACCAACGGCCAGCACTCTTTTTATCAGCTGATTCATCAGGGGACGCGTCTGATACCCTGCGACTTCATCGCCTTCGGACAAGCCCTGACTCCGCTGGGCCGGCACCACGACTTGCTGCTCGCGAACGTTTTCGCGCAGAGCGAGGCGCTGGCGTTCGGGAAGACTCCGGAGCAAGTCAAGGCGGAGGGCACGCCGGATTGGCTGGTGCCGCATCGAGTGTTTGAAGGCAATCGGCCGACGAACACGATCCTGGCGGAACGACTCACTCCGGAGACGCTGGGGAAACTGGTGGCCCTTTACGAGCACTGCGTTTTCACGCAGGGCGTAATCTGGCAAATCAACTCGTTCGACCAGTGGGGTGTGGAACTGGGCAAGGTGCTGGCCCAGCGGATCGTGCCGGAACTTGAATCCGCGGCAGAGCCGGCGCTCGGACATGATAGTTCAACGAATAATCTCATCCGGCGCTACAGGAAGCTGAAGGGCGCATCATGACATGATGAGGTTTTGACAAGTCGTCAGTTTGCGTCATATTGCGGAACGCCGGGAAGGGCGGGGCTTTACAGGCTGCGGAAAAACCCGTTTGTCGTGTCATTCCGAGGAGCCGCAGGCGACGAGGAATCTCGCATTGCGTTGAAAATACTCAGAGCGAGATTCCTCGCTCCGCTCGGAATGACAGAGCGGAGGGGTTTTTCCGCAGCCTGTTTAGCCCCGCCATCGAAAACGGCTTATCACTGGGGGCTTTAGCCCCTGAGGCAACTTTGCTTCAGGGCCTAAAGGCCCAACTCGTTGGGTTCGAGCAGGCGGCGGGGCTGAAGCCCCGCCCTTCCAAGGGGCCAAGCTGTCACGGCGGATTCCGTCATTTATTACTGCGACCCTGACGTCGTCCAGCGTTTGCTGAAGTGCCGTGGACCTAGACTCCAACTCTGGGCTACTCGAATTTGAGGGAGGGTTCATGCAACTGGGAATGGTCGGACTAGGACGGATGGGAGCGAACATGGTGCGACGGCTCCTCAAGGGAGGCCACCAGTGCGTGGTCTTCGATCAGTCGCCGAAAGCGGTGGAGGAGCTGGCGAAGGAGAAAGCTGAGGGGAGTTCCTCACTTTCGGACTTCGTGAAGAAACTCGAGAAGCCTCGCGCTGTATGGCTAATGGTTCCTGCGGCGGCCGTGGACGGCACGATCGCCGAACTCTTGCCGCACCTTGAGGCCGGAGACATCGTGATCGACGGCGGAAATTCTTATTATGTTGACGATATCCGGCGCTCCAAAGAACTCTCGGGGAAGCATATCCATTACGTGGACGTCGGCACGAGCGGCGGCGTGTGGGGCTTGGAACGCGGTTACTGCATGATGATTGGCGGGGAAACGGAAGTGGTAAAGCGCCTCGATCCAATCTTCGCGACGCTGGCGCCCGGCAGGGGCAACCTGACGCGGACGCCAGGCCGTGAGCAGCTCGACGGCACGGCAGAACAGGGTTATCTGCATTGCGGGCCCAACGGCGCCGGGCACTTCGTCAAGATGGTGCACAACGGCATCGAGTACGGGATCATGGCGGCCTACGCGGAGGGGTTGAGCATATTGCGTGACGCCAACGTCGGAAAGAAGAAGGACACGATCGACGCGGAGACCGCGCCGCTGCGCCGCCCGGAGTATTACCAGTATGACCTGGATTTGCGCGACATCACGGAAGTATGGCGGCGCGGCAGCGTCATCGCCTCTTGGTTGCTGGATCTGACGGCGGCGGGGTTGGTGAACGACCCCGAGCTTACGCGGTATGCCGGGCGCGTGTCGGATTCCGGCGAGGGCCGCTGGACGATCAAGGCGGCCATCGATGAGGCGGTGCCCGTGCCGGTGCTTACGACCGCACTCTACGAGCGTTTTAGTTCGCGCGGGGAAGCGGATTACCAGGACAAGCTGCTCTCCGCGATGCGCTTCGGATTCGGCGGGCACCTGGAGAAAACGAAGTAGCGCTGACCTGCGGCGGGCTCGGGAGAAACCGTGGCAATTGTCATTCCGAGCCCTTCGCTGTCATCCTGAGTGGGGATGGGCCGGGGCCCACCCAAAGAGATGAAAATCGGCTCGAGTGCGCGTAGAGTAGGGGCGGCGTGGAGCGGTGAAGGCCGGCGG
>JBEKLY010000161.1:0-17341 GCA_050010015.1 Terriglobia bacterium | reverse complement strand
GCGGTAGGGCCCCGAAAAAGGAGTCAAAACCGTGCCGGCACCGTGAGTAAGTCTCAACTCGGCCTCCGCCACCGACTCGAATCGGTCCCGAGCGTGTTGCATGAGATTGAAAACAACAAAAACTTCACAGCTTCTTCGCCTTTCCGGGCCTTCGTTGCCCATTCCTGGTTTTTCGGCGAGGCTGCGCCTCGCCGGTTGAGGCGCAGCCTCAACCAGGAAAACGAGGCGCGATCTCCGGAAAGGCGAAGCCTTTCCGCAAGACAGAGCGGCAGAGCCGCTAACCACGCGACGCTAAGTAACAGGTGATCCTAAAAGTAGAAGCTCGAGGCGCAGACCGCTGTTCCGGTCTACGGAACTTTGTCCCTCGCTGCAGCGCGGGCAGAGCCTGTCCTGAGCAGAGCGAAGGAATGCCCACGCCACGCTTGCTGCTGCACTTTTCGTGCGCCTCTGATATAAATATCTGTTTCAAGAAAACGAAATTCCGATAGTCGTTGGGGGCATTTTTGAAAACATTATTGATTTCGGCAATAACACTGTTTCTAATCCAAGGGGGTACCGTGGCAAATGCAAAACGTCCAATAAGCTTCGACGACTTGATGAAGGTACAGAGGATATCCGATCCTCAGGTTTCGCCGGACGGGCGCTGGGTCGCATACGTACGGGGGGCAGTTGATTTCGAGGCCAACAAAGTCGTCAACCACATCTGGCTGATCAGCACCGAGGGCGGCGAGCCGAAGCAACTGACCGCCGGCGATGGGTCAGACACGCGGCCCCGCTGGTCTCCGGACGGCGGATCGATCGCCTTTATCTCGACGCGTGGCGGCAAGTCCCAGGTCTGGACTATTGCCGTCAGCGGCGGCGAGGCGCGCCAACTCACCAGCCTCTCAACGGAAGCGGACGGCGTCACCTGGGCGCGCAAAGTTGGTGCGCTGTTGTTCACCTCCGACGTCTATCCCGACTGCGCCGACGATGCCTGCAACAAGCAGCGCCTCGAGGAAGCTGAAAAAAGCAAAGTGAAAGCACGGGTCATTGATGAGCTTCTCTACCGGCACTGGAACGAATGGCGCGACGGCAAGTACACTCACTTGTTCACCGTTTCAGCCAAGGGCGGAACGCCACTCGATCTCACGCCTGGCGCCGTGGACTCGCCCACGTGGTTCCTGGGTGCGCCCGATGGTTACGATATTTCGCCGGACGGTTCAGAGGCCTGCTTTTCCTCGAACCGCTCGGGCGGTTCGCGCGTCGCCTGGTCCACCAACAACGATCTCTTCCTCGTCAGCACCAAGGGCGGCGAAGCCAGAAACATCACCAAGGATAATCCCGGGTCCGACGCTTCTCCCCAGTACTCGCCCGACGGACGCTACATCGCCTACACCTCACAGGCGCGCGATGGCTATGAATCAGACCTTTTCCGCCTGCGCGTTTACGACCGTCAAACTGCAAGCATCAAGGATCTAACCTCCGGCTTCGACCAGTGGGTGACGAGCTTCGCCTGGGCGCCGGACAGCGACACCATCTACTTCACCGCCGAGGAAAGCGCCCGGCAACCGGTGTTCAAAACATCGGTCAGCCATCCCAAGGTCGAGAAGGTCCTGGCTGGAATGAACGACGACGTGGCGGTAACTCCTGACGGACAATCACTGGTTTTGACTCGCGCCAGCCTGACGCAGCCTGCGGAGATCTATCGCGCCGCTGTTTCAGGGGGCGCTCCCACACAACTGACGCACGCGAACGATGCGTTGCTGGCTGAACTCGAGATGAACCCCGGTGAACTGGTGATGACCAAAGGAGCCCTGGGGGCGGAAATCCAGAGCCTGCTGGTGAAGCCGCCCGGCTTCGACTCGAACGCTAAATATCCGGCGATCGTCCTAGTTCATGGCGGTCCGCAAAGCGCCTGGGATGATGCCTGGAGCTACCGCTGGAATGCGCAGATGTTTGCTTCACATGGCTACGTGGTGATTATGACCAATTTCCATGGCTCGACCGGATACGGGCAGAGATTTGTCGAGCAGATATCGGGCGACTGGGGAGGAGCGTGTTACCAGGACATCATGATGGCAACCGACTACCTGGAGAATCTGCCGTATGTTGATAAGCAACATATCGGCGCGGCGGGCGCTTCCTTCGGTGGTTATATGATCGATTGGATCGCGGGGCACACTCACCGCTTCAAAGCGCTGGTTTCGCACGACGGCGTTTACGATTCACACAGCATGTATGGCGAAACTGAGGAGATCTGGTTCGACGAGTGGGAACACCAGGGACCCCCTTGGACGAAACGGGAATCCTACGAGAAGTCGTCGCCCTCGAACCACGTGCAGGATATCCAAACGCCCATGCTGATTGTCCAGGGAGCGCTCGACTTCCGCGTCCCGGAGGGCCAGGCCATCCAACTCTTCACCTCGCTCCAGCGCCGCGGCATCCCCTCGCGCTTCCTCTATTTCCCCGACGAAGGCCATTGGGTGCTCAAGCCGCAGAATAGCCAACTTTGGTATAAGACGGTGTTGGGGTGGTTGGACAAGTACGTAAAATAGTTGACAGTCAACAGTCGGCAGTCGACAGCTAAAACCTGCCAGTGGTCATTGGCCCATTGTCAGTTGCCGGTGCTAACACAAGCTTGTTGCGCAAGCCGGCGCGCTCGTTGGCAGCGCAAACATGTGGTTCGAGCTCTTCAGTCCGATTACGGAAATCGAAACCATTGCGGCGGTAAGCTCGATCCGTGAAATTGGCCGCCTGCGAAAACGATACGGGCCCGGCCGCTGGCGAAAACGAAAAGGCGTTGCCAAAATCCGCCTCGCCGATGGTACGATATGTGAGGGTGAGCTGCACTGGTATGAGGCGCACGGAATTGGTAGAAAGGAAATGAGAGTCAAGCAATTGTGGGAGTAAGTAATTGAATAAGCACACTAACGAATTCGTGGTTTGTGTACGGAACGACGGCTACGACGTCTCACTGGAACTGCGGAAAATATACCAGGTGGTTCCGGACACCGGTGCCGCGCGCCACCGTTTGCTCAGGGTCATAGATGAATCGGGAGAGGATTACCTGTACCCTCGCAATTTCTTCCTTCCCATCGAATTACCCAAGGCCGTCGAGAGAGCAGTCTTCGCAGCAGCCTGACACAAACAAGCCTGCTCTTACTGTCAACTGTCGACTGTGAACTTACGAGGACTTCATGACTCGCGAAGAGATCGTCCGCAAAAAGCATGAATACATCTTCAACTGCGTCACGACGTACTTCAAAGACCCGCTGGTAATCGACCATGCCAAGAACCAGTATGTGTGGGACCTGGATGGGAAGCGCTACCTCGACTTCCTGGGCGGGATCGTCACCATCAGCGTTGGCCACTCGAACGAGAAGGTGACGGCGAAGATCAAGGAACAGATCGACCGCGTCCAGCACACCTCAACTCTTTTCCCCACCGAAGCCCTGGTGGCGCTGGCGGAAAAGGTTGCGCAAATTGCTCCGGGGAAATTGAAGAAGAGCTATTTCTCCAACAGCGGCACTGAGGCCAATGAAGTGGCCATCACTACGGCGCGCATGTACACGGGCAACTACGAAGTCCTGGCGCTCCGGCATGGTTACAGCGGCCACTCGCAACTGACCAAGTCTCTCACCGGGCTGCACACCTGGCGCAAGGCCGGAGTGATTCCTCACGGCATCGTCCACGCTCCCGGGCCCTATTGCTACCGCTGCCCTTACGGCCTCACTTACCCGAGCTGCGACCTGCACTGCGCCAAGGACATCGAAGAGGTCATCAAGACTTCCACAAGCGGGCAGATCGCCGGCCTGATCGCGGAGACCATTCAAGGCCTAGGGGGATTCATCGTTCCGCCGCCCGGTTATTTCAAGATCGTCGCCAATATCGTGCGCAACTACGGCGGGCTTTTCATCGCTGATGAAGTCCAGACGGCGTGGGGACGGACCGGGAAGAAATGGTGGGGCATCGAGCATTGGGAAGTCGAGCCGGATATCATCACTTCCGCGAAAGGCATGGCCAACGGCGTGCCCATAGGTTTAACACTGACGCGTCCTGAGATCGCCGATGCCTATAAGGGCCTCACAATTTCGACTTTCGGCGGCAATCCCGTCACCTGCGCTGCGGCCAAAGCCACCATCGATCTGATTGAGGAAGAACGCCTGATGGACAATGCCCAGGAAGTGGGCAATCACTTTCATCAGGGGCTAGAAGCGTTGAAGGAGAAACACACCCTCATCGGCGACGTTCGCGGCATGGGGCTAATGCAAGGCATCGAACTGGTGAAGAACCGCCAGAGCAAGGAGCCGGCGACCGAGGCCACAAACCTCGTTATGGAGCGCGCCCGAGCCAACGGACTGCTAGTCGGCAAGGGCGGGCTTTACGGGAATGTGATTCGCATGTCGCCGCCGCTCAATATCTCTAAAGGCGATGTCGATCAGGCCCTGGCAGTGCTGGACAAGAGCTTCACGGAGCTTGCCGCTGCCAAGTGAAGGTTAAGGAATCTGAAAAGCTCTGCCGCGCCTGGCGTGATCGGCGCTGCGGGCGGCACTGGGATTGGGAATTGGGCATTCTTAACCTTAAAGCAGGTTGGAGAACTCCTCGACGCTGAGTTTGAGATATGGCGCGCAGCGTCTTACGTTTGATCGCGACGCCGCTATGCATGGGGATAACGACTCTAGCGTGATCGGTCGGACGGACGTAGATCGCGTGACTACCGGCTTGCCTTCGAAACTCGAACCCCAGGCGTCGCACTACTCGCGCCACATCTTTGCCGGTGAGTGCTGGCAGTTTGGGGCTCACGCAGGAATCTCGATCGGCTTGATGAGAATGTCTTCTTCGGGTACGGGTAGGCCGTCCTCGAGGAGGCTGTCGATATAGAGCTGGATAGCTTCCCGAATGTTCTGTAAGCCCTCATCGATGCTGTCGCCCTGTGTGTGACAACCTGGGAGAATGGGACAGAATACGTGGTATCCGCCTTCCTCCTCCTTCTCGAAAATCACGGTAAAATGACGTGACATACCTCACCTCGGCTTCTGCTATTCTATCGCGGACCAATCCCATTGTCGATTGACGATTGCCGATGGTCGATTGGGTCAGCGTCGCCCGAATCTTGTGGGGGTGAGCCCGCGGTCGGCATCCGACAATCGTTAATAGTTCGGGGGTTTCATGAACGGCATACCGGTTCTACATGTTGAGGCAGACTGCATCGCGCGCGCCTGGGAAGAGTCGCTGGAGTTGCTTTACAAGTGCGGGTGCGACATCAAGACGCAATACGACAAGCCGGACGATCCGCCCAGCAAAGACGCTACGATGATCATCACGATCCACGAGCCGCTGAAAGAGCCCATGATCCACAAGGATTTTCCCGGTGGACCTGAGGACTTGCAGGAATATGTGATGGAAGTCTCGGAGGGCATCAAGGACCACCTGGTGCGCGACACCCGCGACCCCGGCGACACTCGCTGGGAATATACTTACCACCAGCGCCTCTTCGCTTATCAGGTCCCCACCCTCCTGCCATTCGATCAGATTGAGACGCTGTGCCAGAAGCTCGCCAAAGCTCCTTACACACGCCGCGCGCAGGCCGTCACCTGGAAAGTATGGGAGGACAACGATTGCTATGACCCCGCCTGCATGCAAAGCGTCTGGTGCAGGATAGTCGAAGATTCAGGGAGTCAAGGAGTCGAGGAGGCGGCGAGTGCAGATCATAACTCCCCGACCCCTCGACTTTGCATGAACGTGCGCTTTCGCTCCAACGACGCCTACAAGGCGGCCTTCATGAATATTTTCGCCCTCGTGCAACTTCAACAGAAGATCGCGCGGCGGGTTTCCGAGCTTTTGGGCAGACCCGTCGCGTTAGGGCGGTACTGCCATATGGCTGACAGTTACCATCTGTACGGTTCTTACTTACGGGAGTTCGAGTCCCGTTTCCTGACTGCGCTCACGAAGCGTAGCTTCGAGCAACGCACACTTCGCTACGACGATCTGCGAGAAGTCATGGAAAGCGCGCGTCCTGCGATCCTTCAGAAGGCTCAGCAAATGGGAAGACAGTAGGCTTGGACCAAGCCTAGCTTCTTGACCCTCAACCAGGCTTGTACTCGGGGACCGATTCTCTTGGCGAGAATAGCTCTCCCAAGGGCGCAGCGAGCGCCTCAGCGAGAGACTTTTGAATCGCCAACAGGTCTCGCTTGGCGAAGCCCTCGCTTTCGATGGCGATCGCACCATCCGGCTCGATGAGAAATAGCGTGGGGACATACTCGAGCCCGTATTCCCGCGAGACACGATATGGCTTGTCATCAATGAGGATGGGGAAAGTCAAGGCATAGTCCCGCGCGAAGCGTTGACTGTCCTTCACCCCGTCCTGTGCGACTCCCCAGATCTGCACTCCCTTGGCGCGTAGTTGCTGGTGGAGCCGCTCCAGGAAAGGGAGCGTGTATTGGCAGGTAGGGCAGGTGACCTTGAAGAACGCAGTAAGCACGGGACCATTCTTCAACGCCTCCTGCAAGGAATAGCTCTTTCCGTCGATGGCGGTCAAGCCGAAGGACGGCGCTGATTTGCCGACTTTGATGAGAGACATGGGCTTCCTCCCGAACTTTACAGAGCTAGTGTAGCACTTCGTAGGGTCCCGATTTAAGTGTAGCGCTGGCCTTTAGGCCAGCACCTGCCGACCCTTCGCTGCGCTCAGGGCAGGCTCTAAAGCTCGGCGCTGCGTTCAGCACCTGGTTTCCCCAAGGGCGACGAGCGCGGTATGCTACAATAATAGGCGATCGGAAGCTCAGGGCGAGAATCCGAATCTCAATTCATCCGGGAGGCTTGAAATGATGTATCTCGAGGAGTTCGTTCAACCCATGAGAGAGGAGTTGACGCGCATCGGCTTTCAAGAGTTGCGCACACCGGGCGAGGTGGATAGCGCGCTTGGTCAGTCGAAAGGCACAGTGCTGGTAGTGGTGAACTCAATTTGCGGTTGCGCGGCGGGCCGCGCCAGACCGGCTGTTGCCTACGCTCTCTCACACGCCGTGAAACCGGAAAAGCTGGCGACGGTTTTCGCCGGCCAGGACCAGGAGGCGACCGCTCAAGCCCGCAGCTATTTCACAGACTACCCGCCATCCTCACCTTCTATCGCCTTGCTCCGCGACGGCAAGCTGGTCTACATGATGGAGCGGCACGACATCGAAGGCCGCATGCCGGAAGAGATCGCTGCCGATCTGACTGGCGCCTTCGACCGTTTCTGCATACCGGCGAGATCCACGGTTATGTAGGACTCAAGGGTCTGTGTGAAAAACTCCATTAGTCTGTCATTCCGAGGAGCCACGGGCGACGAGGAATCTCGCAGTGCTTTGAGAATACTCAGAGCGAGATTCCTCGCGGAGTTTACCCTGAGCGGCAGAGCGAGATTCTTCGCTCCGCTCAGAATGACAAGCGAAGGGCTCAGGATGACAGCGAAGGGCGCAGAATGACAGCTTGAGTGAGGCGCTCGCACAGACTCTTGGGCCGTAGGATCTCTGTAAGGGGGAATGGCTCCGCGTGCGGCTATTCGTCCTTGAGTTTGCGCTCCATGAGTTCACGGATAGCTTCACGGGGCGAAACTTGGCCCTCGAGGATGCGGTGGACCTGGGTCGTGATCGGCATCTCAGCTTGATTCCGCTCCGCCAAGGCCACGGTAGCATAGGTGGTTTTGACTCCCTCGGCTACCGTGCGCATGGAACCGATGATTTCCTCAAGCTTGCGTCCCCGGCCCAATTCTACTCCCACTGTCCGGTTGCGGCTGAGGTCACCCGTACAGGTCAGAACGAGGTCTCCCAGGCCTGCGAGCCCGCCCAGCGTCTCACGCCGCGCCCCGCACGCGCAAGCCAGGCGCGAAATCTCCGCGAGGCCGCGTGTAATGAGGGCAGCCGTGGGGTTGTGCCCCAGTCCCAATCCGGCAATCACACCTGCAGCGATGGCGATGATGTTCTTGACCGCCCCCCCGATTTCCACGCCAACCACGTCGGTCGAGGTATAAAGCCTCAAGGTCCTGGAAGAAAACTCCCTCTGCACCAACTGGGCTGCCGCGCGGTCTGGCGAGGCGATGACCAGCGCGGTGGGATCTCCTTTCACGACCTCTCGGGCAAAGCTGGGGCCCGAAAGCGCGCAGAGCCGTGGCGCGAACCGCGTTCCGACCACCGATGCAATAACTTCGCTCATGCGCATGGCGCGATCAGTTTCAATACCCTTGGTTGCGCTCACTAAGATCATCTCCGGCCGAAGCTCACCGAGCATTCGTTCGTACAAGCCGCGGCAGACATGTGAGGGCATCACGGTTATGACAAACTCCGCCCCCTCGAGCGCCTCACCCAAATCGTTCGTAGCTGCAATACCGTCGGGAAGACTCACCCCAGGCATGAAGACCACATTCTCATGCCGATTCCGAATGCTTTCGACAATCTCGGGTTCGTAAGCCCAGAGGGAGACCGCGTGGCCGGTCTTGGCAAGCGTAGCCGCCAGCGCCGTACCCCAGTTCCCTGCCCCGATAACTGCAATTCGCTTCATTGTCAGTTGTCCGTTGTCCGTCGTCCGTCGCTTGTTGTCTGAGGTTGCTAGTCGTTGTCCGCTGACGACGACCTGCTAATGCTCAAAAAATGGTTCTGAACCATCCTGCCACGGACAACCGACAACTGACTACGGACAACAGAC
Organism: Terriglobia bacterium; assembly: GCA_050010015.1. Classification (GTDB taxonomy): domain Bacteria; phylum Acidobacteriota; class Terriglobia; order UBA7540; family UBA7540; genus CAVROP01. Next base: position 8,686 of record JBEKLY010000161.1, on the reverse strand, counting down.
ATTCGTTCACTGCCGACTGCCTTCTGCCTTCTGCGTTCTGCTTTCTGCTTTTTTCTGCCCCACCTTGTTCTCCGTCCCTTTAAGCAGCCGAGCGATGTTGGCATGGTGGCGTCCAATGATGATGAGGGAGGCTCCGGCAGCTCCCAATACCACTTGCACGGGCGGATGTTTCATAAGCTCAACCAATACGGGGAAGGCCGCGGTGGCCACTATCGATCCGAGCGATATGTAGCGCCAGATCGCCACTACGACCGCGAAGATGACCAGCACAAGCACGACTTGCCACGGGGCGATAGCAATGAAAACGCCTACTCCCGTAGCCACGCCCTTACCGCCGCGAAACCGAAGCCAGACGGGGTAACAGTGGCCGAGGACTGCCGCGAACGCCGCTGCCGCAACAAGCGTGGGGTCTCCCCCCGTCATCCGGGAAGCAAGCACCACAGCCAGCAGCCCTTTGCCGGCGTCCAGAAGAAAGGTGGCGACAAACCCCAGCACTCCCAAGTTCCGCATGACGTTGGTCGCACCGATTGAGCCGCTGCCGGTGGACCGAACATCGATCCCGCGTTGCCAGCGAACAATGAGGTAGCCGAACGGGATTGAACCTAACAGGTAAGCAATCAGAGTCGTGAGTGGGCCGGTCATTTAGGGGAATCTTTCCACTTTGCGATATTGTGCGCCTTGCGGCGAGAGCCTGCTTTCAAAAAGGAAAAACTCCGAAACTTCAAAACTTCCCAAATCCTGCTCGCCTTGCTGGGAAATGGCCGCCTGGAGCGCTGGCTGTGCTCGCGGCTCTCTAAACCGTGCCAGCGTGAGGTGCGGCCGGAAGGCGCGCTCCTCGCCGGCAAAGCCGATGGTCTCCATTGCCTTGTCGACTTGTACGGCGAGGCGGATGAGGCTTGCCGATTCTTCAATCCCGACCCAGAACACCCTCGGCCGCCGGCCATCGGGAAAGAAACCCAATCCCTTGACTCGAACCGCGAAGGGTTCGAATGGCCCCAGCTTCTTCAAGCATTCAGATACCTCGCGCACCTTAGGGTCGGGAACCTCGCCCAGGAACTTGAGTGTCAGGTGGATGCCCTCGGGCTGAGTCCATCGCGCGTCCGGTGAGACAGAACGGAACGCAGCCTGCTTACGCCGCAGTGCGGCACGGATCTCTTCAGGCAAATCGATGGCTATAAAAGCGCGCATATCGGAGGTGGCAGTCGGTACGTAGTAGAGAATTAGCCGCGACTGCACACTATGGGACAGTGTAATGGTGAGTGATACGCCCCCTCACCCCCGCCGCTCTCCCCCAAGGAGGCGAGTGAAACGATGCGCTGAATTAATGCCCTCGCCCCCTTGGGGGAGAGGGCGGCGCACAGCGCGGGGCGAGGGGGTTCCTCCGTCACGACATTGTGCAATCGTCAATAGTCCCTTATTCTCCTGCGAATCATCTCCAGAGCCATCTGCGTGGACCACAGGCGCACTCTCTCGCGGTTGCCGGGGAAGCGAAACTCGCGCACCTGTGTCCCGCGCTCGTCTGCAAGAGCAATAAAGACCAAACCCACGGGTTTCTTCTCCGTGCCGCCTGTCGGCCCCGCAATTCCCGTAGTACTCACGCCGATAGAAGCCCCCGACCGCGCCCGAATGCCCTCTGCCATGGCCTGCGCCACGGGCCGGGAAACGGCGCCATGCTCCTCGATCAATGGGGCCGGCACGCCAGCCAGCCTGGTTTTCAACAGATTGCTATAACAGATCGCGCCCCCGAGGAAGTAATCGGAAGCTCCAGGTTTCTGTGTCAGCCGCTCGGCAAGCAGACCACCGCTGCAACTCTCCGCCACCGCCAAAGTCTTTTGGCGCATGACCAGGTACATTCCTACGACCTCTTCGAGCGACTCGCCGCGCGCGGAAAAGATGTATTCGCCCAAGGCAAGTTCGATCTGATCGCCCAACTCCGCCAACAACGCGTCAGCCTGTTCTTCGCTCGGGGCATGGGCGCGAAGATGGATTTCGATAGCTCCGGGCTTGGCCAATATCGTGGTAGCGGGATTGGTGTAAGCCTTGTAAACCGCTGCGGCCCGCTTGTCAACCTCCGATTCGGGCAGTCCTACGACCTTGTAAACGCGAGTTCGAATTCGTTGCCCCTGGGAAACCTGGGCGAGCCTCGGCATACAAAAGGCATCGAACATCGCCTCCAATTCCCCCGGTGGACCCGGCAGAAGCACCACAAGAACGTGGTCGTGTTCAATCCAGATGCCAGGCGCAGTCCCATGCTTGTTTTCAAGCCATGCGGCCCCCTCCGGCAGCATCGCCTGCCGCAGGTTGTTTTCCGCCATAGGCCGTCCGAACCGTGCAAGCCGCTCCTCAATCTTCCGTCGGACTTCAGGATCTTCGTGCAAGCTCCGGCCCAGGACTTCCGCCACCGCCTGTCGCGTGAGATCGTCCTCGGTCGGACCCAGGCCGCCCGTTAGAATGATCAAGCCCGAGCGCAAGAGCCCTTGTCTAAGGACTGCACCCAGATCCTCCGCGCGGTCGCCCACCACGGTCTTGAAACGCACCTCTATTCCCAGGGCGTTCAGCCGATCCGTAAGAAAAAGAGAATTGGTATCGAGGTAGAAGGGAGTCAGGAGTTCCGAACCAACGGCGATGATCTCAGCGTCCATTTGGAAAGTCAGAAAACAGAAGATCGAAGTTAAGAAGTCAGAATCAAACCAGTGTCCTGAGCCAGAAGTTCGAATAAGAGAGTCTTTCTCCTCCGCGACCGTTTCTTAGAGCCCCGTCAGGGGCGGCATAGAGTAGCCCAGGGCGCAAGCCCTGGGTGATGGCCCTCACCCCGCCTTCGGCACCCCTCTCCCGCTGGGCGGGAGAGGGGACGGGGGTGAGGGTGGGCTCTCGCGACCCACGGCTTACGCCGTGGGCTACTTGCTGCCGCCCCCTCCGCGGGCTGAATCCTCCACCGAACTTCTAACTCCGGACACTAAAAGATCATTACCCATCACTGTAGTAAAGGCATGCCTTTGATACCCACGGGCAGCTCGATCAGAGAACTGTTGGTGGCGACAATCATTGACTCATGCTGCGTAAAAGCGATGCCCACGATGCCGTAACCCGAAACCACGCGTTCCACTCGGCCGGCCGCCGTGATGCGCACAATTCCCCGCTCGCCGGCCAACGAACCTGCCACGTAAAGATTACCCTCGCTATCAAACGCCATTCCTTGCGGCCGGCCCAGTCCGCGATAGAACGAAGTTACTTCTCCACTGGGAGAAATACGGAACACGTGATCAAAGCTGGAAATCGTGGGCCCTGTAAGATAAAGGTTCCGATCGGGCCCGAAAGCCAGATGATAAGCCGACATGCTGGGTTCGATGGTCGCAAAGACAAAAATCTGGCGGTCACGATTGATCTTGAATACCGTGCCGGTCCGGTCACCCACGTACAAGTTCTCATCGTTATCGAAGGCAATCCCGGTAGCCACTCCCATGCCTTCTGCGTAGATCTCGCGATGGGCGTCCGGGCTGACTTTGTAGACTGTCCCGTCCATGCGGCTGGAGACATAGAGAGAACCGGCACGATCGAAAGCCAATCCGGTGGGATTCAACAGATCGTGGAGAAAGGGCCGCACGGCGAGTTGCCGGTCGACCTTGAACACCGAAACCGGAACCTTCTGCCCCCGGCTGCCGCTGAAGGTCGAGAAGATGTTCCCGGCGGCGTCGACCGCAGGATTCGCCACGGGGTGCAGGTTCTCCGCGATCGTGATTCCCAGCGCTACCGAGGCCGGAGCGCTCACTCCAACGCCGGTGTCCACAGTTACGGCTCCGCTCGACGCGCCCTCGGGGACGCGCACCACCAGCCGGCTCGGAGAGCAGAGAAGGAGGTTCCCGGGCTGATTGCCGAACCGCACCTGGGGCCTGCCGCGACCATTGTGACTGAGGCCCCGGCCCGAAATGCAGATCTCGCCGCCCGGAATCGCTGCGCGCGGAGTAACTCGTTCAATCAACGGTTTATCCGTAACGGGTCCTTTCTTCGGAGCAGGAGGCTCGGGTTTGTCGGCTTTTTTCCACAAGCTCATTTGATCATGCGTCCCAGAATTAGCAGCGCTGCCAGGCTGTAAAGCCCCGCCACCCCGTCATCTAACATGATACCCCAGCCGCCCGGAAAGCGCTCGCACCGCCGCGCCGGAAAAGGTTTCACGATGTCGAAGATTCGGAACAGGATGAAACCGGCAATCAGTCCTGCCCACGAAATCCGCGGCGTCGCGAGGAAAGTAATGATCTGCCCCATTACCTCGTCAATCACCACCTGGCCGGGATCAACACGTCCGAAGGCCTTCTCCGCTTTCCCCGCCGCCCAGACTCCAACGGCGAAGACCACGGCCGCCAAAGCCGCCAGCGATATTCCGAGCCATGCTGCATCGAGCGAAGTCTGTTGCAAGGCAATGACCAGCGCCAAGCCCACTAAGGACCCGGCAGTCCCGGGCGCCACAGGAAAATAGCCCGCACCTAAACCGGTTGCGATCCAAACGCTGAGACTGCGGAGTTCTTTAGCCACTCCCCCCCTTATCGTCGTGCTTGTCGTCTCCGCCCACGCTGCTCTCGCTCTCAGTTTCTACCGGCGTCGAAACCCGGTAACGCTCCGATAGCCAATGGTCAAGATCGATCAGTTTGCAACGCTCGCTGCAAAAGGGCCGAAATGGATTGCCCTCCCAGGAAACTTCTCGATGGCAAATAGGACATCGCATGGCCAGGAACGTTTCCAAACGGCCGATCCTGTGAGGGCGTAAAGAAATCAGCCGGTGTGTCATTCCGAGCGCAGCGAGGAATCTGCAGTTGCGTGTTCCATATGAGAAAAATGCAGATGCTTCGCTTCGCTTCGCTCAGTATGACAGCCGATTTTTCCCCGCCTTCTCTTGGTTGCTTTCCGGGACGGCCGCGAAGGCGCCCCTATACTGCGCGCATTGCTGCCGGCTGTATCTGAACCAGGCGGCTCCCAACCGGAAGCGGCGAAATCGGAACCGCACTCTCTCGAAAGCTCCGGGCATCCAGGTGTGCCACCAGATCGTAATCGCCGGCGCTTGTGATAGTGGCCCAGCGGAATTCTCCGGGCACTGGTTCTGCCCCTTCAAAATCATTGATCAAAACTTGACCGTCAATCCCAGGCGCTTGCGATTCCAGTCTTCCCTGAAAAAGCAACTCTGTCTCCTGCGAGCGGCCTTCCACAAGAACTGGGACGACGCTCCCAACTTTCTCGCGTAGCATGCGTCTTGAAATCCTGCGCTGCACGGTCATCAGCTTCTGCCTTCGACGGCGGGCCACCGCCGCAGGAACCTTCCCCGGCAGCGCATGGCTCAAGCTTGTCTCTTCATCGGAGTACAGGAATACTCCCAGATGGTCAAACTGCGCCGCCTCGACGAAATCCAGCAAGCGGCCAAAATCCTCTTCAGTTTCGCCCGGGAAGCCAACGATGAAAGAAGTCCGCAATGTAACGCCTGGAATGGCGGCACGAGTTCTTTCGAGCAACCTGAGGAAGTGCTCCCCGCTCGACCCGCGCCGCATGGCCTTCAAAACCTGTGCGCTCGCGTGCTGAAGCGGAATATCAAAGTACTTCGCGAGCTTCGGAGTTTCCGCCACGGCCGCGACAAGCGAGTCCGTCAATCGGTTGGGGTAACAATAGAGGAATCGCACCCAGACCAAGTCGGGAATCTTTCCCAGTTCGCGCAAGAGAGAGGCCAGGCCGTCGCGCAGGCCCAGATCCTCGCCGTAACTCGTGGTGTCTTGGCCGACGATCGTCAACTCAGCAACGCCTTGCCGCGCCAGATTTTCCGCCTCGCGCACTACCGAGGCAAACCGCCGGGAACGGAACTTGCCGCGCATCTGCGGAATTACACAAAATGAACACGGGTGGTCACAACCCTCAGCGATCTTCAGATAAGCAGAATAGGAAGGCGTGGCGAGCACGCGAGGAGTCAGGTCGTGATAAAGGTAAGGCTCGGCGACACCCTCGAACCCCCGCGCCGCACTTCCCTCCCCACAGGCTTCCAGAACCCGCTCCAGTTCGTTGGTCCCAATGACGAAGTCCACTTCCGGAATCTCTTGCAGAATCTCCTGGCGGTATCGTTCCACCAGGCAACCGGCCACAACCAGCTTTTTGGCTGCACCGGATTTCTTGTACTCTGCCATTTCCAGGATGGTGTCGATGGATTCACGCTGGGCAGGCGAGATGAAAGCGCAGGTGTTGACGATTATGACTTCGGCCTCTTCCGCGCGCGGAGTCAACTCGTATCCCTGACGGGCCAACATTCCCAACATCACCTCGCTGTCCACAAGATTCTTTGGACAACCGAGGCTCACCATTCCCACTTTTGTCATATGTGTGCTAACTTCCGCGCGAGGTCAAACTACCCTGCCCTCTCCAAGACATAAAATTCTAGCATACTTTGCGGATTGCGTCCGGCGTCGCCTGTCAGTCGCCGCCCGCTCGTCGTCTGGCAGGCTGCGGAAGAAGGGAATATGTCATTCTGAGCGAAGCAAAGCATCTGCAGTATCTCCTTGAAAAGAATCAAATGCAGATCCTTCGCTTTGAAAATCGGCGGGTTGGGTAGCGCGGACCCCCGGGTTTGGGTAGTGTCCTAATTTGGCCCGTAGCGCCGGCTTCCAGCCGGCAATGGAGCCGCCAAGATGGCGGCGCTACGACCAAATTAGGACAGCACCCGGGTTTGGGGTCCGCGGCTTATCGATTGTCCCACGGAAAAACCGCGGACCCCAAACCCGGGGGTCCGCGCTACCAGACCCTTCGCAGCCATGAGAATGGCTCCCCTCCTCCGAAGGAAGAGGGGTAGGGGTGGTGGCTCGAGGCTCAACCACCCCTCGCCCCTCCTTCTCTAAGGAGGGGAATTGTGCCTCCGCATCCCGCCAAGACCGCGAAATCACTGCCGTTTCCACAGCCACACGGTCTTCTCTGAAGATGCAGCAAAGGCCTCACTGTTGGGAGCGAAGCTTACCGTGAGCAAAGGGTCGCGGCCCTCCTGTAGCGTCTGCTGCAACTTGCCGTCCTCGACTGACCACACGCGCGCGGTCGTATCCTCGCCAACTGAAACGACCCATTTCCCGTCCGGAGAGAATTCGGCCCAATGCACCGGCCCGTTGTGTCCGCTGAGTGTTTGAAGGAGAGTCCATGCCGGCGCAGAGAAAATCCGCACCTTTCCATCTTCGCAGGCTGTGACCACCTTCGTCCCGTCGCGCGAGAACGCCATGCCGAGCACGGTCCCCGCGTGTCCACGCAGGCTATCCACAAACCGGTGCTGCTTGGCTTCCACCACTGCCGGATCGGGAGTCGTGCTCATAGCGATCTGCGCCAGGAGCGCCCAATGCACATCCGGAGAAAACGTATACAAGTTGGGCGTTTGGGTCAGGTCCGGAATAGTGAGTTGGCCCCCATGGTGGGTGCGCGGATCCCAAAACTCAAAAGTCCCCGCCTTGTAAAGTACCAGGGTCTCGAAGTGCGGAAAGTAAAGGATGGGCCCGAAGCCTCCTCCCTTGCCAATCGCCTCCATGGTGCTGGCCGACCGGTCTTCAATCGTGTCCCATTCAAGGCCGATGAGCGGCGTTGAACCACCGGCGCCTTTACCCTTGACCGTGAATATTCCATTAAACAACAAGAACAGTTGATTCATCGCCAGGAAGTTTGCGGAATGAATGTTCAGTTCGCTGAGGCCTGGAATGTGGATCTTCAGGATCTTTCGAATGCTGCCGTCATTGACTCCGAGCAGAACGATCTTCTCTTCACTCACGACTGCCAGCATCGAACTGTCCGGAGAAAAAGCTCCGGCAGGAGAATAGTGCAGGGCCAGATGCCCCTCCACCCGTCCGCCGCTGACCCACGTATACTGCGGCGGCTGAGTGCCTTCAACTGTCTCAATCTGGGCGTGTGCAGAGGAAGAAAGCAGAAGGCAGAAGGCAGAAAGCAGAAGGCGCAATGCAACCGGAGTCGGTTTGCTGACTCCTCTGCCTTGAAGATATCCGGGAGCGCGGGCATCCTGCCCGCCTGTCGCGCCCCAATTGCACGCACGCTGCGGGCAGGATGCCCGCGCTCCCGGGTACTTTATGGTTTCTGGGCGCCCGTAAGGCGACGGGCAAGCGCGACTGTAGCGACTTCTACCACCGGCTTGGAGGTCAGAAGTGGATTTCATAACGTGAGATCTGGCGCACCAGTTCGCGGTCCGCCTCGAGGAAATTGAATTCTGTCAGCCGGGAGCGTTCCACCCACTCGATCGCCTCAAACACCTGGTTCCGGACCTTCCCGCTAAATCTGCGCACCGCAAAGAAAATCACTTCCACATTTCGATCCGGATACTGATGACGCAGGCGATAGACCTCTTCGTCGATTTCCGCCTGGATCGCGAGCTCTTCGTTCAGCTCGCGGCGCAGCGAGGCCTTGAGATCCTCGCCCTCCTCCACCTTGCCACCAGGGAACTCCCATTGCATTCCGTAAGGGTCGGAATGATGGCGCTGGCAAACCAGCACTTGGTCGCCATCCACTAAGATGCCGGCAGTGACCAGGATGGATTTCCGCTCTGTCATGAGGCAAGGGTGTCAAGGCAAAGTAGAAATGTCCTAATCCCAGCAAAGTAGAAATGTCCTGTTCTTAGCAAAGTAGAAAGTTCCGCTTTTCGTTCTTTGGCGGCTAACCGGAGGAGCCCGTAGGGCGA